>NZ_JBICSQ010000188.1:0-1097 GCF_043197175.1 Amycolatopsis sp. NPDC049252 | reverse complement strand
ATGATGCCGATGTCGTTGGACGCGATGCCCGGGACGTCGGTGGCCTTGTGCCGCTTGGTCTCCGGGTACTGATCCCGGATCCGGCGGATCTCCTGCATCGCGGCGACCCCGCCGTCACGCAGCACCTCCGGCCCTTCGAGGAAGTCCTCGACCGCCTTGATCAACGTCGCCGACAACCCGTACTGCATCCCCAGCAGATACCGCACCAGCTGCGCCAGCAGCACCCGCGAAAGCAGGTTCAGGTTGAACGGCGAGTGCAACGCCGCGGTGATGATGGAGTTACGCAGGTTGAAGTAGCGGTGCCACTCGTCCCAGTCCTTCATGTGGAAGTCCGCGTGCCACACCCCCGCACCCGGCAACGTCACCGTCGGGAAACCGTGCGCCCGGGCCCGGTAGGAGTACTCCGCGTCGTCCCACTGGAAGAAGAACGGCATCGGATACCCCGTGGCCTGCACCACCTCATACGGGATCAGGCACGACCACCAGCCGTTGTACCCGGCGTCCAGCCGACGCTCCTGCCGGTTCGGCTTCAACGTCTCCTCGTCCACCCCGAGCAGGTCAGCGGTGGTCAGGGAGTGCTCGACCGGCTGACCGGGCTCCAGGGTGTTGAGGCGGGCGTATTCGGCGCCGACGTGCAGCTGGTTGGGGTGGAACAGGTTCAGCATCTGCCCGCCGACGATGATCGGGTTGGCGGCGCGGTTGGAGAACGCCGTCATCCGGATCACCAGGTCCGGCTCCAGCAGCACGTCGTCGTCCATGAACAGGACGTTGGCGTGAGCGGTGGCGGTGTGCCCGGCGACCTCGTAGAGACCGCGGGTGAAGCCGCCGGCGCCGCCGAGGTTGGGCTGCTTGATGTAGTGCAGTTTCTCCCCGAGGTCCTTGACGACCTGCTCGAACCCGTCCCGGGACTCGACCAGGTCGGTGCCCTGGTCGGCCACGTAGATCGCGTCGAGGGTGTCGAGGGAGGAGACGTCGGCGGCGAGGGCCTGGAGGTTTTTGAGGCAGTCGTCGGCGCGGTTCATCGTGCAGATGGTGACCGCGGTCGGCCGGATCGTCTCGGGGGCTTCGACGGTCCAGCGGACCTGCTCGACCCGCAG
>NZ_JBICSQ010000187.1:0-1647 GCF_043197175.1 Amycolatopsis sp. NPDC049252 | reverse complement strand
CTCGCCGCCGACGGCCGGTGCAAGGCGTTCGGCGACAGCGCCGACGGCACCGGCTGGAGCGAGGGCGCGGGCATGCTCGTGCTGGAGCGGCTGTCCGACGCGCACCGCAACGGGCACCCGGTGTTCGGCATCGTACGCGGCACCGCCGTCAACCAGGACGGCACGACGAGCCGGCTGTCGGTACCCCACGGCCCGTCGCAGCAGCGGGTCATTCGCGCCGCGCTCGCGGACGCCGGCCTCGGACCGTCCGATGTGGACGTGGTGGAGGCGCACGGCACGGGGACCCGGCTCGGCGACCCGATCGAAGCCCAAGCCCTGCAGGCGGTCTACGGCGCGGCACATGCGCCGGAGTCGCCGGTGTGGCTGGGATCGCTGAAGTCGAACCTGGGCCACACCCAGGCCGCCGCCGGAGTCGGTGGCGTCATCAAGGTGCTCCTCGCCATGCGCCACGGTCTGCTGCCCGCCACGTTGCATGCCCAGGTGCGGTCGAGCCAGGTGCACTGGGACGACACCGTCGCCCTGCTCACCGAAGCACGGCCGTGGAACTCCGGCACCCGGCGAGCGGGGGTGTCTTCCTTCGGGATCTCCGGCACCAACGCCCACCTGGTCCTGGAACAACCCCCCGTCTCCGATCCTGCCGAACCCACCGGGCCCGCACCCTTGCTGGTCTCAGCCGCCACCCCCGAGGCCGTCGGGCAGCACCTCGACCGCTTACGGGACCTCGACGACGCCACCATCGCCTCGACCCTCGCCTACGGACGCACCGAATTCCCCTACCGCTCCGCCCTCATCGGCGACAAGGCCTTGCCCGTTCAGCACGCCGGACAGCCGCGACTCGCCGTCATGTTCACCGGTCAAGGCTCCCAATGGACCGGGATGGGCAAAGCCCTCTACGACACCTACCCGATCTTCGCCGACACCGTCGACCGCCTCTGCGCCAAATTCGGCGGGGACCTGCGGGACGCGATGTTCACCACCCCCGGCCTGGTCGACCAGACCCGCTACACCCAAGCCGCCCTCTTCACCCTCGAAGTCGCCCTCTACCGCCTGCTGGACCTGCAACCCGAGGTCCTCATCGGGCACTCCCTCGGCGAAATCACCGCCGCCCACCTCGCCGGCGTCCTCGACGAAGACGACGCGGTCTGGCTGGTCGCGGCACGGGCGAGGTTGATGGACTCGGTCAGCACCCCCGGCGGCATGACCACCCTCACCGTCACCGAAGACCAAGCCCGCGACCTGCTCACCCCCGGCCTGTCGATCGCCGCCGTCAACACCCCCACCTCCGTGGTCCTCTCCGGCGATCTGGCGGACATCGAGGCCCTCAACGGCAAGCAACTCCGCGTGTCGCACGCCTTCCACTCCGCCCACCTCGACCCCGTCCTCGACCAGTTCACGAAGGTCGCACGAGACCTGACCTACTACGAACCCCGGATCCCCGTCATCACCAACCTCACCGGCGAGGTCGCCACCACCCTCACCGACCCCCGGCACTGGGTCGACCACCTCCGCAACACCGTCCGGTTCGCCGACGGCATCACCACCATGACCAAGATGGGCATCACCGACGTCGTCGAAATCGGACCCCACCCCACCCTCACCCCCCTCCTCGACCACACCGGCCTCACCACCCACACCCTGCTCCGCCGC
>NZ_JBICSQ010000186.1:0-1659 GCF_043197175.1 Amycolatopsis sp. NPDC049252 | reverse complement strand
GGGAGCCAGCGGCCGGGCATGTTCGCCGAGCTGTTCGTCACGTTCCCGGAGCTGCAGCGCTACCTGCGGCTCGATCCGGAGACCGCGTCGACGGTGTTCGGTCCCGCTGTGTTCGGTGAACCGGCGCGGCAGGCTTTCGCGGATCGTGTCACCGACACCCGGGTCGCCCAGCCCGCGCTCGGCCTCGCCGGGCTGGCCGCGTTCCGGCTGCTGACCCGTGCCGGCGTCCGGCCCGCGATGGCCGGCGGCCACAGCTACGGCGAGCTGACGGCGCTGGCCGCGGCCGGCGCCCTCACCCCGGAAGCGCTGTTGCACGCCAGTCACGCCCGGGCCGAAGCCATCCTGGGCGCCATCCCGTCGTCGGACCCGGGCGCGATGGCCGCGGTCTCCGCGCCCGCCGACGAGGTCGGCAAGGTGATCGCCGACCTGGGCGACGTCGTCCTGGCGAACCACAATTCGCCCCAGCAGACGGTGATCTCCGGGCCGACCGCCGAGGTCGAGAAGGCGGTCGGGCTGCTGCGGGCCGCCGGGCTCGGCGCGAAGCGGATCCAGGTCGCGTGCGCGTTCCACAGCCCGCTGGTCGCGGCCGCGGGGGAGACGTTCGGCGAGGCACTGGACGCGATCGGCGTCGTCCGGCCGGCCATCCCGGTGTACGGCAACCGCACGGCGGCGCCGTACCCGGACGACGTCCGTGCCGAGCTGGCCGCGCAGATCGGGTCGCCGGTCCGGTTCGTCGAGCAGATCGAAGCGATGTACGCGGCGGGCGCGCGCGTCTTCGTCGAGGCAGGCCCCGGCTCGGTGCTGGCCAAGCAGGTCACGGCGATCCTCGGCGACCGTCCGCATCGGACAGTCGGCTTCGAGCAGCCGGGCCGCCGCGGCCTGCCGGGGTTCCTTGCCGCGCTGGCGGAACTGGCGACCTCCGGAGTTCCGGTCGAGACGGGCTGGCTGTTCCGCGGCCGCGACGCCGTCGACGCGGCTTCCGCGCCGCGGCCGAAACGTCCGGGATGGACGGTGGACGGCCACCTCCTCCGCACCGCCGACGGCACGATCCCGGCCGGCGCCCTCCAGCCCGCGAAACGGCTCCCGCAGGTCCTGACCCCGGCCGCGGTCCCGGCGGCGGGCACCTCGGACGCGATGGTGGCGGACTTCCTGCGCACGAGCCGCGAGATGATCGCAGCCCAGCGCGACGTCCTGCTCGGCTACTTCGGCACCGACATCCCGGCCCACTTGGCCACCCCGTCGGTTGTCGCGCCGGTCGTCGAGGCGCTCCCGGTCGTGGTCCCGGAGGCTCCGGTCCTGTCCGTTTTGGACACGGTGATCGAGGTGATCGGGGAGCGGACGGGGTATCCGGTGGACATGATCGAGCCGGACCTCGATCTGGAAGCTGACCTGAGTGTGGACTCGATCAAGCGGGCCGAGATCGCCGGCCAGTTGGCGACGCGGTTGGGCTTGGATGCGGGTGCGGACGTGGAGACGTTCGCGAAGGCGCGGACGGCGGCGGCGATCGCGGGGCTGGTCGGGCCGGGTGCGCCGCTGCCGGTCGTGGCGTCTGTGCAGTCGGTGCTGGACACGGTGATCGAGGTGATCGGGGAGCGGACGGGGTATCCGGTGGACATGATCGAGCCGGACCTCGATCTGGAAGCTGACCTGAGTGTGGAC
>NZ_JBICSQ010000185.1:0-1761 GCF_043197175.1 Amycolatopsis sp. NPDC049252 | reverse complement strand
GACGTCGCTGCTGGGTCCCGAGGAACGGATCGCGGAGAAGATGACCCAATTCGCCGAAGCCGGCGTGACGACCCTGTCGGTGTCGCCGTTCGGCCCCGACCCGGCAGCCGCGCTGACCACGGCCGTCGAGGCGCTCGAGCGGGCGGGGGTGGCCTGACGTGGGGTGGTTCGAAGCGCTCGTCCTCGGCCTGGTCCAGGGGCTGACGGAGTTCCTGCCGATCTCCTCCAGCGCGCACCTGCGGATCGTCGCGGCGCTCGTCGGCTGGGACGACCCAGGGGCGGCGTTCACCGCCGTCACCCAGATCGGCACCGAGCTGGCGGTGATCCTCTACTTCGGCAAGAAGATCGGGAAGATCCTGCAGGCCTGGTTCTTCTCGCTGTACAAGGCGGACTGGCGCCGCGACCCGGACGCCCGGCTGGGCTGGCTGATCATCGTCGGCTCGCTGCCGATCGTGGTGCTCGGCCTGCTGCTGCAGGACGCCATCGACAGCGCGTTCCGCGACCTGCGGATCACCGCGACCGTGCTCATCGTGTTCGGCCTGATCCTGCTGGTCGCCGACCGGATCGGGAAACAGGACCGCGGCCTGGACGACCTCAACGTGCCGCACGGGCTCGGTTTCGGCTTCGCCCAGGCGCTGGCCCTGATCCCCGGCGTGTCCCGGTCGGGCGGCACGACCAGCGCGGGCCTGCTGATGGGCTACACCCGCGCCGACGCCGCCGAGTACTCGTTCCTGCTCGCGCTGCCCGCGGTGTTCGGCTCGGGGGTGTACAAGCTCAAGGACATCGGCTCGGGCGCGGTGCCGGCCCAGTGGGGCCCGACGATCCTGGCCACGCTGGTCGCCTTCGGTGTCGGCTACGTCGTGATCGCCTGGCTGATGGCCTACATCAAGAAGCGCAGCTTCGTGCCGTTCGTGGTCTACCGCCTGGTCCTCGGCGTGCTGCTGTTCGTCCTCATCTTCACCGGCGCCCTGGACCCGAACGCGGGCCCGGTCGGCAGCTGATCCGCACGTCGGCGCGCGGGTTCAGGGTGGTGGGCGGTGCGTCGTCGTCGTAGCCGACCTGGGGAGCCGACTCACGAACCGGAGCGGCCGGCACACGGTCCGCGACGACCGCCGCGCCGGTGACCGCGGCGTGTGGCGAGCGGTAGCCGTTGTCACCAGGCCGATCGGCAGCTGATCGCCGCGGGTCCCCCGCGTTGCCGCCCATCACCCGGGAGGATGATCGGCGGCAACGTAGGGTGGGGCCTGTGAGTACGGTCATTCTGGTCAGGCACGGCAAGTCGACGGCCAACGGATCCGGCGTTCTCGCCGGCCGCTCCCCGAAGGTGAACCTCGACGACACCGGCCGGTCCCAGGCCGAGAAGCTCGTCGAGCGCCTCGACGGCGTCCCGCTGGCCGGCGTGGTCGTCTCGCCGATGCTGCGGTGCAAGCAGACGGTGGCGCCGCTGCTGGCGGCCCGGGGGATCGAGAAGGTCGTCGAACCCGGACTGTCCGAAGTGGACTACGGCGACTGGACCGGCAAAGAGCTCAAGCACCTCGCGAAGGAACCGCTCTGGCGCGTCGTGCAGGCGCACGCGTCCGCCGCGGTGTTCCCCGGCGGCGAGGGGCTCGCCCAGATGCAGGCCCGCTCGGTGGCCGCCGTCCGGGCCCACGACCGCCGGATCGCCGCCGAGCACGGCGACCACGCCGTCTGGCTGCTGTGCAGCCACGGCGATGTGATCAAGTCCATCATCGCCGACGCTCTCGGCCAGCACCTCGACGC
>NZ_JBICSQ010000183.1:0-2441 GCF_043197175.1 Amycolatopsis sp. NPDC049252 | reverse complement strand
GCGCCGGGCCTCGCCGCTGGGGGGGGTTGGGTGTGCGGCCGCCCCCCCACCGCGGCGTTTTTTTCGGTTCGGGGCGGGGCGGCCACCATGCCCCCCCCCCGGCAGTATAGGTCGTTATACAGTTGGGGATCAGACTCCGTTGATGCCCCGGCGGGTCAGGAGGGGCTCGATCTCCGGGTCGCGGCCGCGGAAGGCGCGGAAGGCGTCCATCGGGTCGACGCTGCCGCCCTTGCCCAGCAGGGTGCTGCGGAAGTGGTCGCCGTTCTCGCGGGTCAGGCCGCCACTCTCCCGGAACCACTGGACGGTGTCGGCGTCGAGGACCTCGCTCCAGATGTAGGAGTAGTACCCGGCGCTGTAGCCGCCGCTGAACACGTGGGCGAAGTAGGTGGTGCGGTAGCGCGGCGGGACGCTTTCGAGCGCGACACCGGCCTTCACGAGGGCGTCGGCCTCGAAGCGCTGCACCTCCGCCACGCGGTCGTCGACGCCGAGGCCGTGCCAGGCCTGGTCGAGCAGGGACGCCGCGAGGTATTCGGTGGTGGAGAAGCCTTCGCCGTACTGCTGGGCGGCGAGGAGCTTCTCGACCTGCTCGGCGGGCAGGGGCTCGCCGGTGACGTGGTGCTTGGCGTAGTGGGCCAGGACTTCCGGCCACAGCATCCACATCTCGTTGACCTGGGACGGGTATTCGACGAAGTCGCGGGGCACGTTGGTGCCGGAGAACGTCGGGTAGCGCACCGAGGAGAGCAGGGCGTGCAGCGCGTGCCCGAACTCGTGGAACGCGGTGACGACCTCGTCGAAGGTCAGCAGGGTGGGCTCCCCCGCCGGCGGCTTGTTGACGTTGAGCACGTTCACCACGACCGTGCGGTCGCCGAGCAGGTCGGACTGGTCGACGAAGGTGTTCATCCAGGCGCCGCCACGCTTGGCGTCGCGGGTGTAGAGGTCGAGCAGGTACAGGCCCAGCGCGGTGCCGTCGGCGTCGAAGACCTCGAAGGTCCGGACCTCCGGGTGGTAGACGGGCAGGTCGTGCCGCTCGGCGAAGCTCAGGCCGTACAGCTTGTTCGCGGCGTAGAAGACACCGTCCAGGTAGACGCGGTCGGCTTCGAAGTACGGGCGCAGCGCCTCGGTGTCGACGTCGAAACGCTCCCGGCGGACCTGCGCAGCGTAGTACGGCCAGTCCGACGGCCGCAGCGTCGCGCCCGGGACGTCGGCCTCCAGCAGCTGCTGCAGTTCCGCGGCCTCGGTACGGGCGTTCGCGACGGCCGCGGGCGCCAGGCGTTCGAGCAGGCCCGCGGCGGCTTCGGCGGTCTTCGCCGTCTCGTCCGCGATGACGTACGCGGCGTGGTTCGGGTAGCCCAGCAGCGCGGCGCGTTCGGCCCGCAGGTGCGCGATCTCGGCGACTACGGCGTTGTTGTCGAAGTCGTTGCCGCGGTTGCCCCGCGCCATCGACGCGGCGTGGATCCGCTCGCGGACGTCCCGGTCGCTCAGCGTCTCCAGGGGCGAGGCCTGGCTGGTCGGCAGGGTCAGGTTGATGACGTACTTGCCGGCCTCACCGCGGGCGGTCGCCGCCTCGGCGGCGGTGGCGATCGCGCCGTCACCGAACCCGGCGAGCTCGGCGCGGTCGTCGATGACGACGGCCAGCTCGTTGGTGTCCTTCAGCAGGTTGCGCTGGAACCGGGTCTGCAGGGTCGAGAGCTGCTCGTTGAGCTCGCGCAGGCGGGCCTGTTCGGCCTCGCCGAGCCCGGCGCCGGCGCGGCTGAAGTCGGTGTGACGGCGTTCGAGCAGCCGCAGCGACTCCGGGTCCAGCCCCAGCTCCGCACGCCGCGCGTGGAGCGCGTCGATCCGGGCGAACAACCGCGGGTTGAGGTGGAGCGCGTCGTGGTGGGCGGCCAGCTTCGGCGCGAACTCCGCCTGGATGGCCTGCAGCTCGTCGGTGCTGTTGGAGCCGGCCAGGTTGTAGAACACGCTCGCCACGCGGCCGAGCAGCTCGCCGGCGCGTTCGAGGGCCACCACGGTGTTCTCGAACGTCGGCTCGGCGTCCTGCGCCGCGATCTGCTCGATCTCCGCCGCGTGCTCGGCCAGTCCCGCTTCGAACGCGGGGCGGTAGTGCTCGTCGGAGATCCGGTCGAAGGGCGGCAGGGCGTAGGGCAGGTCGCTCGGTGCGGCGAACGGATTGTCCGGCGAAATCATCGGGGCAGGCTCCTGATCGGGGAAACACTCGGTCTCGCCACCCTACGGGCTCCCCCGGTGACGATGTCAGCGCTTTCCGTAGGTGGCCCGGGTCACCGGCCGGTGGTACCGCCGACCACGGCGTCACTGCTCGTGGCGTCCTTCGCGGCCTTTTTGCCCCGTTTCGAGGGCTTCGGCGCCGGCGGCACGATGCCGCTGAGGTCGGCGCTGTGGTCGTTGACCCGCAGGACGAACGGGCGGGTCTCGGTGTAGCGCAC
>NZ_JBICSQ010000182.1:0-2444 GCF_043197175.1 Amycolatopsis sp. NPDC049252 | reverse complement strand
CCAACCACCCGCAGGTGGAGGCGGTCGCGCTCGGCGAGGGCGGGGTTCTCGCCGCGGCCGCGCCCGGAACGCTGCTGATCGACATGAGCACCATCCGGCCCGAGACGTCGATCGAGGTCGCGAACCTCGCGCGGGACAGGAAGATCCGCGTCCTCGACGCGCCGGTGTCCGGCGGCCAGGCCGGCGCCGAGCAGGCCGCGCTGTCCATCATGGTCGGTGGTGACGCGGCCGACTTCGAAGCCGCGAAGCCACTGTTCGAGGCACTCGGCAAGACGATCGTGCACGTCGGCCCGCACGGTGCCGGTCAGGTCGTGAAGGCCGCCAACCAGCTCGTGGTGGGCGGGATCTACGGCCTCGTCGCCGAGGCGATCGTGCTGCTGGAAGCGTCCGGTGTGGACGCCGCGACGGGCCTCGACGTGCTCGCCGGCGGCCTCGCCGGCAGCCGGATCCTCGAGCTCAAGCGCAAGTCCATGGTGGACCGCCAGTTCGCGCCGGGGTTCCGGATCGACCTGCACCACAAGGACATGGGGATCGCGCTGGCCGCCGCGCGGCAGGCCGACGTCGCGCTCCCGCTGACGGGCCTGGTCGCCCAGCTCGTCGCCGCCGGCCGTGCCATGGGGTACGGCTCCCTGGACCACTCGGCCTTGCTGAAGGTCGCCGAACAGTTGTCGGGCCGCGTCCCGGCGGAGGTGTGACATGCCCCGGATCCCCGTCATGCAGGCGGTCGTCGACGTCTTGGAGAGCGAGGGCGTCGACACCGTCTTCGGCTGCCCCGGCGCCGCGATCCTCCCGCTGTATAACGCCCTACAGGGCCGCGTCATCGAGCACCTGATCGTCCGCCACGAAGAGGGCGCGACGCACATGGCCGACGGCTGGGCCAGGACGAACGGCAACGTCGGCGTCGCGATCGGCACGTCCGGCCCGGCCGGCACCAACATGATCACCGGGCTCTACACCGCGCAGGCGGACTCGATCCCGATCATCTGCATCACCGGGCAGGCCGCGTCGGACAAGCTGCACACCGAGGCGTTCCAGGCGGTCGACATCGTCGAGATCGCCAAGCCGGTGACGAAGTGGGCGGTGCAGGTCAAGGAAGCCGCGCAGCTGCCGTGGATCTTCCGCGAGGCGTTCCGCGTCGCCCGCTCGGGCCGCCCCGGCCCGGTGCTCATCGACCTGCCGATCGACGTCCAGAAGCAGGAGATCGAGTGGGACTCCTCGATCGACTCGCCGCTGCCGCTCACCACGGTGGCACCGGCGCCCGCGCGCGTCGAACGCGCCCTCGACCTGCTGCTGGCGGCCGAGCGCCCGCTGATCCTGGCGGGCGGCGGCGTCGTGCTCGGTGAGGCGAGCGAGCAGCTGCGGGCCGCGGCCGAGCGGCTCGACGTCCCGGTGCAGGTGACGCTCATGGGCAAGGGGAGCTTCCCCGAGGACCACGAGCTGTTCGCCGGGATGGCCGGCATCCAGACGTCGCAGCGCTACGCCAACGCGGCCTTCCTCGAGGCCGACCTGGTCCTGGCGCTGGGCGCCCGGTTCGGCGACCGGCACACCGGCGAGCTGTCGGTCTACCGGGGCGACCGGAAGTTCATCCACGTCGACATCGAGCCGACCCAGCTGGGCAAGGTGTTCGGCCCGGACCTCGGGATCGTCTCGGACACCGGCGAGTTCCTCGACGCGCTCTTGAAGGCGCTGGACCACCGCTCACCGGAGCCGAGGCGGGAGTGGGTCGGGCGGATCGCGGAGCTGAAGGAAGCGCTTCCCCGGCGCGAGGACTTCGACACCCTGCCGATCAAGGCGCCCCGGGTGTTCAAGGAGATCAACGAAACCTTCGACGAGGACACCTACTTCGTCACCGCCATCGGGCTCTACCAGATCTGGTCGGGCCAGTTCCAGCGGGCGCACAAGCCACGTCACTACCAGGTCTGCGGCCAGGCCGGCCCGCTCGGCTGGGAGATCCCGGCCGCGATCGGCGTCAAGAAGGCGCGGCCCGAAGCCGAGGTCGTCGGCGTGGTCGGCGACTACTCGTTCCAGTTCCTGGTCGAGGAGCTGGCGGTCGCCGCGCAGTACGACGTCGGGTTCGTCCTGATCATGCTCAACAACGAGTACCTCGGCCTGATCCGCCAGGCCGAGACCGGGTACGACATGAACTTCGAGGTCGACATCCACTACGACGCGATCGGCACGGACAACGTGAAGATCATGGAGGCCTACGGCTGCTCGGGCACCCGCGTGCACGAGCCCGGCGAGATCCGGACGTCGCTGGAGTGGGCGCGCAAGGAGGCCGAGCGGACCAGCCGCCCGGTCCTGGTGGAGATCATGATCGAACGCGAGGGCAACGCCGCCATGGGCGCCGCCCTCGACTCGGTCCGCGAGTTCGAACCGGCGGGCTGAGCAGTCTGCCGCAGCTCGTCGTGAGTGCGTAACAGTGTTCTAACCCTGTTACGCAC
>NZ_JBICSQ010000181.1:0-2663 GCF_043197175.1 Amycolatopsis sp. NPDC049252 | reverse complement strand
CCCAGGCCGCGGCCGGGCTCGCCGGGATCATCAAGATGGTCGAGGCGATGCGCCACGGCGTCCTGCCCGCGACCCTGCACGTCGACGCGCCGTCGCCGCACGTCGACTGGTCCGAGGGCGCGGTCCGGCTGCTCACCGAGTCGCGGCCCTGGCCGGCGGACGGCCGCCCGCGGCGCGCGGCGGTGTCGGCGTTCGGCATCAGCGGCACCAACGCGCACGTCATCCTGGAACAGGCCCCGGACGCCCCCGCGCCCGACCGGACGCCGACGGCTCCCGCGCTCCTGCCGTGGGTGCTGACCGGCCGCTCGGACGACGCGTTGCGGGCCCAGGCCGAGCGGCTGCTCGGCACGGTCGGCTTCGCCGATCCCGTGGACATCGGGTTCTCCCTGGCCACCACGCGCCCGGCGTTCGAGCGGCGGGCCGTGGTCAGCGGTGACGTCCGCGCCGGGCTCGCCGCCCTCGCCGGTGGCCGGGTGACCCCGGAGGTCGTCACCGGCCGGGCCACCGAGGGCAAGCTCGCGGTGTTGTTCACCGGCCAGGGCTCCCAGCGGCTCGGCATGGGGCGTGGGCTCTACGAGGCGTTCCCGGCGTTCGCGGCGGCCTACGACGAGGTCTGCGCGCTGCTGCCCGCGGTCCGCGGGATCACCGACGCGGACGTCCTCAACCGCACCGGCACCGCCCAGCCCGCGATCTTCGCCCTCGAAGTCGCGCTGTTCCAGCTCGTGGAGTCGTGGGGCATCCGGCCGGACTTCGTGGCCGGGCACTCGATCGGCGAGATCGCCACCGCCCACGTCGCCGGGGTGTTCTCCCTGGCGGACGCGGCCAAGCTCGTCGAGGCCCGGGGCCGGCTGATGCAGGCGCTGCCCGAGGGCGGTGCGATGTTCGCGATCCAGGCGACCGAAGACGAGGTCCGCGAGCACCTGACCGACGAGGTCGGCTTGGCCGCGGTCAACGGACCCCACGCCGTCGTGCTGTCCGGTGTGGATGGTCCGGTGCACGCCGTGGCCGCGCTCTTCGCCGAACGCGGCCGCCGCACCAAGGCGCTGGTCGTGTCGCACGCGTTCCACTCGATGCTGATGGAACCGATGCTGGCGGAGTTCGCTTCGGTGGCCGAGAGCCTGACCTACGCCGAGCCGCGGATCCCGATCGTCTCCACGGTGACCCGCGAGGCCGACTTCGCGGACCCGGCGTACTGGGTGCGGCACGTGCGGGAGCCGGTGCGGTTCGCCGACGGCGTCCGCGCTCTGGCCACCGCGGGCGTCACCCGGTTCGCCGAGCTGGGCCCGGACGGCGTGCTCTCGGCCATGGGCGCCGACAGCGCCCCGGACGCGGTGTTCGTGCCGGTCCTGCGCAAGGACCGCGACGAGCGGCAGACCGCCGCGGCCGCCTTCGGCAAGCTCGTCGCCACCGGGACCGACGTCGACTGGACGGCGTTCTTCGCGGGCACGGACGCTCGTGCCGTGCCGTTGCCGACCTACGCCTTCCAGCGTGAGCGGTTCTGGCTCGACCCGCCCGTCACCAGCGGTGACGCCGCCGGGCTCGGCCTGGCCGCGGCCGGGCACCCGCTGCTCGGCGCGACCGTGCCGACCGCGGGTGAGGACGGCCTGGTCGGCTACGGCCGGCTGTCCCGCGCGGCCCAGCCGTGGCTGGCCGACCACGCGGTGCTCGGCGCCGTCCTGGTCCCCGGCGCGGCGCTCGTCGAACTCGCCGTCCGGGCGGGCGACGAGCTGGGCTGCGCCCGCGTCACCGAGCTGACCCTCGCCGCGCCGATGGTGCTGCCGGAGACCGGCGGCCTGGCCGTCCAGGTCGTGGTCGGCGCCGTGGACGACGACGGCCGCCGCCCGGTGTCCGTCCACTCCCGCCTCGCCGACGCCCCCTGGACCGAGCACGCCACCGGCCTCCTGGAGCCGTCGCTTTCCCGTGAAAGTGCCGCTTCGGGGGAGTGGCCGCCCGCCGGGGCCGAGGCCCTGGATGTCTCGGAGCTGTACCCGGGGCTCGCGGAGGTGGGCTTGCAGTACGGGCCGGTGTTCCAGGGCCTGACCGCCGCGTGGCGGGTCGGCGACGACGTCTGCGCCGACCTCGAACTGCCCGCCGCCGCCCACGGCGACGCCGGGAAGTTCGGCCTGCACCCGGCCCTGCTCGACGCCGCGCTGCACGCGATCGGCCTGCTCCCGACCGGCGACACCACCAAGACCCGGCTGCCGTTCCTCTGGCGGGACGTCGTCCTGCACGCGGCCGGCGCCACCGCCGCCCGCGTCCGGGTCGCCGCCACCGGCCCCGACTCGGTGCGCCTGGAACTCACCGACGGCGCCGGTGCGCCGGTGCTGACGGTGGGATCGTTGCTGCTGCGCGAAGTCACCTCGGTTGATCAGTCCACTGCGGACGATCTGTTCCGGCTCGGCTGGAGCCCGGTGACCACCGAACCCGGCCACACTCCGGCGGTGGAGATCCTGCGAGCGGTCCCGGAGAGTGGCGACACCCCGGCGGCCACGCACGCCCTGCTGCGGAGCACGCTGGCGAAGCTGCAGGAGTGGCTGGCCGAGGACAAGGACACCACTCTGGTCGTCCGCACCGAGCACGCCGTGGCGGTGTCCACTTCGGACACCGTCGACCCGGCCGCCGCCGCGGTCTGGGGCCTGGTCCGCAGCGCCCAGTCCGAGCAC
>NZ_JBICSQ010000180.1:0-2757 GCF_043197175.1 Amycolatopsis sp. NPDC049252 | reverse complement strand
ACAGCTGCGCGCGCTACCGCGTGCCGATCGACCATGACAACGCCGCGCTGGGCACCATCGACATCGCGCTGCTGAAGCGCGCCGCGCGCACCCCGGACGCGCGGGTCGGCTCGCTGTTCCTCAACCCCGGCGGGCCCGGCGGCTCGGGCCTGCGGATGCCGATCAGCGGCCAGTACTACTTCCAGCCGCAGGTGGTCGACCGCTTCGACCTGATCGGCTTCGACCCGCGCGGGGTCGGGCAGAGCAACCCGTTGCGCTGCTTCACCACGCAGGAGGACGCGGACGAGGTCTTCGGCGCCCAGATCCCGGTGCCGCTGAGCCGCGCCGAGATCTCCGGCACGCTGGCCAGCTACCGCGACTACGGCCAGTTCTGCAAGAACAACGCGGGTTCGCTGCTCAACCACATGTCCACCAAGGACGTCGTGCGGGACCTCGACACGCTGCGTGCGGCGGTCGGCGACAAGAAGCTCACCTACGTCGGCTTCTCCTACGGCACGCTGATCGGCTCGACCTACGCGTCGATGTTCCCGAAGCAGTCCCGCGCGATCGTGATCGACGGCAACGTCGACCCGCAGCTGCGCACCAAGGACGGCGTCGAGTACGACCGCGAGCGGGCGCAGGGCTTCGAGGTCTCGCTCGACGGCTTCCTCAAGCGCTGTGACCAGGTCGGCGCGAAGTGCGCGTTCAGCGACGGCACCCCGCGGGCGAAGTTCGACGAGCTGCGCGAGTACCTGCGCAAGCAGCCGATCACCATCCCCGGCGGCGGTTCGGTCGACATCAACACGTTCACCGGTTCGGTGTCGGGCACCCTGTACTCGCCGTCGGCGTTCCCCGGCCTGGCCGAGGACCTGCAGGCGCTGTACAACGCGATCCACCCCGCGGGCGCCCAGGCGCAGACCCTGCAGGCCCGGCAGCTCAAGGTGATCACGAAGGGCAAGCAGGGCCTGGCCGACCAGACTCCGGACAGCCCCTACACGAGTGACGACTCGTACTTCGGCGTCAACTGTTCGGACAAGCCGTTCAAGATCAAGCAGGAGCAGGTGCCGGGTATCGCCGCCGGCTGGGAGCGCGAGTCGCCCACCTTCGGGCGTTACCAGGCCTTCGCGGACACGGCGGCCTGCCCGGTGTGGCCGGCGAAGAAGCCGGACGTCTACCGCGGTCCGTGGCAGGCGAAGACCGACGTCCCGGTCGTCGTGGTCAGCAACTACTACGACCCCGCGACGCGCTACCAGTTCGGCCAGCGGATGGCCGCCGAGCTCGGCAACACCCGGCTGCTGTCGGTCGACGCGTTCGGCCACTGCATCCTCGGTGACGCCCTCGGCGTCGACCAGGCCGTGGCGGCGTACCTGACCGACCTCAAGGTGCCGGCCAACGGCCAGGTGTTCCAGCCGAACGTCCAGCCGTTCGAGACGGCGGTCGCGAAGGGCTGACACGCGAGTTCCGGTGCGGGCCCCGTGACCCCCAACGGGCGGCAACCGGCCCGTTTCAGTTGACGCCCCGCAGTTAACCGGTCGCAGCCGCGCCCGTGGCCGCGTGGTGCCCGGCGCGAAGCTGTTCTTCCCCGACGAGCGGCCCGGAGACCTCGTGCCGCACCTGCGCCGGCACGGGGCGTAGTGCTCATCACAGCGCGGGCCGCGGGCCGGGCGCTACAGTGGTCCGGTTGATCATCACCAGTACGGGAAGCGAGGTGAGCGGCACATGCCAGCGGACAGTCAACGGACGGCCGGGCGCGCGCTCACCGGAGGTTTCCGGCTGGGCTGAGGACGTCCGGCCGCCTCCTGTCCGGCAGTGCGCGCACGCCGGAAAAGAGCCGGATCATGACCATCTTCGAAATGCTGCTGCGCGTGGGCACCGGGGTCGGCCTGGGCGCCGTCATCGGGTTCGAGCGGCAGTTCCGCGCCCGGATGGCCGGGCTGCGCACCAACGCCCTCGTCGCGGTCGGCGCGACGCTGTTCGTCCTGCTGTCGGCCCACGGTTTCGGCGGGCTGTCGTCGAGCGGCGACGCCGACCCGACCCGGGTGGCCGCGCAGATCGTCTCCGGCATCGGGTTCCTCGGTGCCGGCGTGATCCTGCGTGACGGCCTCAACGTCCGCGGCCTCAACACCGCGGCGACGCTGTGGTGCTCGGCGGCCGTGGGCTCGCTCGCCGGCTCCGGGCTGTACGCCGTGGCGCTGGCCGGGACCGTGGTCGTCGTCGGCGTCAACGTCCTGCTGCGGCCGCTCGGCCGCGTCGTCGACCGCCGCCCGGACTCGGGCGACGAGACCCCGGCGCGCTACGAGTTCCAGGCGGTGACCCGCGACGACAGCGAAGCCCACGTCCGGGCCCTGCTCGTGCAGGCGCTGGCACGCACGGACTTCCGGCTGCTGTCGGTGCTGAGCACGGACCGCCCGGAGGACCGCACGGTCGAGGTCCGCGCCGAGCTGGCCGCCGACCAGCGCGACGACGCCCAGATGGAGTCCGCGGTGTCCCGGCTTTCGCTGGAGCCCGCGGTGTCGAGCGTGCGCTGGGACGCCGTCACGGTGTAGCGAGGAACTCGTCGAGCAGCTCGCCGAACCGGGCGGGCTTGTCCAGGTTCACCAGGTGCGCGGCGCCGGGCACCCGGGCCCGGCGCGCGTGCGGTGCCTCGCGCTCCACCAGGTCGGCGACGGCGAAGATGTCGGCGGAGTCGAGGTCTCCGGTCACGACGAGCGTGCGGGCGCGGACCTCCGCGACCCGGCCGATCGCGCCCAGTTTTCGGTGCCGAAGTCGGGGACGCCG
>NZ_JBICSQ010000179.1:0-3111 GCF_043197175.1 Amycolatopsis sp. NPDC049252 | reverse complement strand
GGGAAGGTGCAGACGGCGGTACTCCCAATCCCCTTCGACCACCGCCTCGCTGACCGTCGTCATGGCTGGATCACCTGGGTCCCTTCTCCGGCGGCGGAGCCGATGATCACCCGGCCGCTCTGGTCGTCGACCCCCACCGAATCCGGCTGGCGGACGGTGGGGAACCGGTACTTCTCCACTGGTTCGCCGCCGCGGACGTCGAACCCGACCACTTCGTTGCGTTCCGTCAGCGTCACCCAGGCGAGGCTCCGCTTCGCGTCGTAGGCGATCCCGTACGCGCCACCCGGCACCGGGTAGCGCTGCCGCATGATCAGCGGCGACGCCGAGAACGCGATCAGCGCCCCCGCGCGCGCGTCCGTCACCAGGATCCGGCCGTAGGAGTCCGCGACCGCGTTGGCGGCGCCGTCACCCGCCCGCAGGCCCTCGTTGATCTTGCCGCCGGCGACGTCCACGGAGAACACGGCCGTCCGCAGCCGGTCCAGCACCACCACACCGGTCCCGGACGCCAGCACGTCGTCGGCGCTGTAGATCTGCCCGCCGATCGTCCGCGCGGGACCGTTCGCGGGCAGCACCTGGATGTCCTTCGCCGCCCCCATCGCCACGAGCCGATCGGCGCCGTAGGCGATGCTCGACGCCGGCCGCCCGCCCGTCTTCGTCTCCGTGAGCTGCCGGTCCGGCACCGTCAGCTGCTGCACGACACCCTGATCCGGTTCGGCGATCTCCACCCGCCCCGGTGCCACGGTCAACCGCGTAGCCTTGCCGTATAACGGCATATTCACCGGGGGAGATGCGAGCGCATTCAGGTCGTAGAGCTGCAAAGACGGCTGCTGAGCGAGAGCGACGACCAGGGTCGACCCCGAAACGGCCACCGCGGAAACGGCGCCGCCGGGCAGGACCTGGCCGGCGGGCTTCACCGTGACCGCGGGGGAGACGGCGGCCTGCGCGGCCACCGGATTCGCGACGATCTGCAGGTCGTCACCGTCCGACTTGGCCGAGGAGCAGCCCGAGAGCACCAGAACACCGGCGAGCGGGATCGCGATCCGCGACGCGGCGGTGAGCCGACGCACGTTGGGGCCTCCGGTTGTTCCTCGGCGGGCAATCCTCACCAGCATCCTCCACGATCGTTCTGCCGTCACGTGCATGTCACCCAACAGACACCTGCCGTGGTGTTGATCACGGTGCCGATCATCGGGGCCAGCGTTCCGGGTAGCCGACGGCGATCGCGCTGACGTCGTCCAGCGCCGACCGGATGGCGGGCGGGAGGGTGATCTCCTCCGCGGTCAGCGAGCCGGTGAGCTGGCCGGTGTCGCGGGCGCCGACGACCGGGGCGACCACGCCGGGCCGGTCGCGGACCCAGGCCAGCGCGACGGCGAGCGGGGACGTCCCGAGCCCGTCGGCGGCGGTGGCGACCGCCTGCACGATCCGCGCGGCCCGGTCGGTGCGGTGGTGCTCGACGTACCCGGCGAACACGCTGGAGGCGCCGCGGGAGTCGGCCGGCGTGCCGGTGCGGTACTTGCCGGTCAGTACCCCGCGCCCGAGCGGCGCCCAAGGCAGCAGCCCGATGCCGTGGTGCGCGGCGGCGGGCACGACCTCGCGGTCCACCCCGCGTTCCAGCAGGGAGTACTCGACCTGGGTGGAGACGAGCGGCGCGACGGCGGCGGCCCCGGCGGCGGCCGTGGCCAGCTGCCAGCCGGAGTAGTTGGAGACGCCGACGTAGCGGACCTTGCCGCTGTTGACGGCGTACTCGAGCGCGGCGAGGGTCTCGGCGACCGGCACGGTCGAGTCCCACGCGTGCAGCTGCCAGAGGTCGACGTGGTCGGTGCCGAGGCGTTTCAGCGAGCCGTCGAGGGCGGTGAGCAGCGCGCCGCGGGAGGCGCCGCCACCGAACGGGCCGTCGGTGCGGCGGGCGACGGCCTTCGTCGCGAGGACGACGTCGTCGCGCGGCACGAGATCACCCAGAAGTGAGCCGAGCACCCGTTCGGCTTCGCCCTCGCCGTAGATGTCGGCGGTGTCCACCAGGGTGCCGCCGGCGTCGACGAAGGCGACCAGCTGGCTCGCCGCTTCCTCCGCGTCGGTGTCGCCACCCCAGGTCATGGTGCCGAGCGCCATTCGCGAGACACGCAGTCCCGAGCGGCCCAGCTGTCGCTTTTCCACGACCGCCGAGCCTAGTGGGCCACCCCGCCCGGACCTGACCAAGGTGAGTCGTGTCGCCCACAAGGGCCCCCGTTAGGGTCTGGCCCCGTGCGACTCGGACTGAATCTCGGCTACTGGGGAGCGGGGAACGACCCCGCGAACCTGGCCCTGGCGAAACATGCGGACGACCTGGGCTACGCCGTCGTGTGGGCGGCGGAGGCCTACGGCTCGGACGCGGTGACGGTGCTCTCGTGGATCGCGGCGCAGACGTCGCGGATCGACGTCGGCGCCGCGGTGCTGCAGATCCCGGCCCGGACCCCGGCGATGACGGCGATGACCGCCGCCACCCTGGACACGCTCTCGGGTGGCCGGTTCCGCCTGGGGCTCGGCGTGTCCGGCCCGCAGGTGTCCGAAGGCTGGCACGGCGTGCGGTTCGCCTCGCCGCTGGGCCGCACCCGCGAGTACGTCTCCATCGTGCGCTCGGCGCTGCGCCGGGAACGCGTGCGGTTCGAGGGCGAGCACTTCACGCTCCCGCTGCCGGACGGCCCGGGCAAGGCGCTGCGGCTGACCGTCCGCCCGGCGCGCAAGCACATTCCGCTGTACCTGGCCGCGATCGGACCGAAGAACCTGGCCCTGACCGGCGAGCTCGCCGACGGCTGGCTGCCGGTGTTCTTCTCGCCCGCCCACGCGGGGGAGCAGCTGGCCCAGATCCGGGCCGGGGCCGAGGCGGCCGGCCGGTCGATGGAGGGCTTCGACGTCGTCCCGACCGTGCCCCTGGTCGTCGGCGACGACTGGCGGGCCTGCGCGGACGCCGTCCGCGGCTACGCGGCGCTCTACCTCGGCGGCATGGGCAGCCGGGAGAAGAACTTCTACAACCGGCTGGCGGCCCGGATGGGGTTCGAAGCCGAGGCGGCCGAAGTGCAGGAGAAGTACCTGGCCCGCGACCGGGCGGGGGCGATGGCGGCGGTGCCGCTGGAG
>NZ_JBICSQ010000178.1:0-3394 GCF_043197175.1 Amycolatopsis sp. NPDC049252 | reverse complement strand
TGGCGGACACCAGCCGAGGTCCTCACGAAGCTACTGTTAGATCAGCAGACACCAGGTGTTGCAACCACCGCATGAATCCGCCTGGCCTTCACGGACCTCGGGCCCGACCTCAGCGGTCGGCGACGGCCGCCTCCGCGGCCTGCAGCCACTCGCGCCACTGCGCGGCCTGGTCGTCGGCCTTCTTCGCGCGGCGCTCGTCGCCCGCGGCGCGGGCCTTGGCCGCCTGGGACTCGAACTGCTCGACGCGCTCGCGGAACTGCGCGGCCCGGGCCTGGGCCTCGGGGTCGGTGCGGCGCCAGCGGGAGTCCTCGGCCGACTTCACCGAGTCCTGGACGGCCTTCAGCCGGCCGTCCAGCTCCCGGATGCGCTCGCGCGGGACCTTGCCGATCTCGTCCCACTGCTCCTGGATCTTGCGCAGCGCGTTCTTCGCCGCTTCCAGGTTCGACGCGGCGTCGATCTTCTCGGCCTCGACCAGCAGCTCCTCCTTGCGGGACGCGTTCGTCGAGAACTCGGCGTCGCGCTCGGAGAACACCGCGGACCGGCGGGCGAAGAACTTGTCCTGCGCGGCGCGGAAGCGCTGCCACAGCGCTTCGTCGCTGTCCTTCGGGGCCCGGCCGGCGGCCTTCCACTCGGTCATCAGGTCCTTGTAGCGGCCGGCGGTGTCGCCCCAGTCGTCGGACTCGCTGATGGCCTCGGCCTCGGCGATGAGCTCTTCCTTGCGCGTCTTGGCCGCGGCGCGCTGCTTGTCGAGCTCGGCGAAGTGGGAGCCACGACGCCGGTTGAAGCCCTCGCGGGCCTTGGAGAACCGCTTCCACAGCTCGTCGTCGGTCTTGCGGTCGACGCCCTTGACCGTCTTCCACTCGTCCAGGATCGTGCGCAGCCGGTCGCCGGCCGCCTTCCACTGGGTGGAGTCCGCGGCGATCTTCTCGGCCTCTTCGGCCAGCTCCTGCTTGCGGGCGACGGCCGCGGCGCGGGCTTCCTCGCGCTCCTGCTTCGCGCTGGCCAGCGCCTTCTCGGCGTGCCCGATGACGTACTCCAGCCGGGCGCCCAGCGCGGCCAGGTCGCCGACCAGGGCGGCTTCGGCCAGGCCGTCGCGCAGCTGCGTGGCGTTCGACAGCGCGTGCTTCGGGTCGCCCGCGCCGGAAACCAGCCGGGTCTCCAGCAGCTCGACCTCGGTCCGCACGTCGTCGAAGCGGCGGGCGAAGTGCACCAGGCCCTCGTCGGGGCTGCCTGCCTGCCAGACGCCGACGGCGCGCTCGCCCTCGGCCGTGATGACGTAGACGGTGCCCTCTTCGTCGACCCGGCCCCAGGTGGACGGGGTGGGCTCGGCGGGCGGCACGGGCGGGGCGTTGTGCCCGGTGTGCAGCGCGTGCGGCACCGGGTGCGGGGCCGGGGTACCGGTGGAAGTGTTCTCCTGGGCCATCGCAGGCTCCTTATCGCCTGTACGCCCGCTGGCGCGGGCGCCCCGCCGGTGCGGCGG
The DNA here is from genome assembly GCF_043197175.1 of Amycolatopsis sp. NPDC049252. NCBI lineage: Bacteria > Bacillati > Actinomycetota > Actinomycetes > Pseudonocardiales > Pseudonocardiaceae > Amycolatopsis > Amycolatopsis sp. NPDC049252. The sequence goes on along the minus strand of NZ_JBICSQ010000178.1, from coordinate 1,914 downwards.
GGCCGGGTAATGCGGTCGTCACGGGCCGTGCTCGGATGCTACGGCCTCCACGCGGCATTCAAGCAGCTCAGCGCGCACCGTGGTACTGGATGAGCCACTCGAAGCTCGTGATCCTACTTCCGGTGGACGCTCCGTGTCGGGACGCCGGTATCGTCAGCCGTCGTGACCAGCCCCGCCGCCGCACCCCCGCTCCGCCCGGTCGCGGTGGTCGGGCCGACGGCGACCGGCAAGACCGCGCTGGCCGTGGAGCTGGCGCTGAAGCTCGGCGGGGAGGTCGTCAACGCCGACGCGCTGCAGCTCTACCGGGGCATGGACATCGGCACCGCCAAGGCCACCGACCAGGAGCGCCGCGGGGTGCCGCACCACCTGCTCGACGTGCTGGACGTGACCGAAACGGCGTCCGTCGCGGCCTACCAGCGCGACGCGCGGGCCGAGGTCGAGCGGCTGCTGGCCGCGGGCCGGGTGCCGGTGCTGACCGGCGGGTCCGGGCTCTACGTCCAGGCGGTGCTCGACGACCTGCGCTTCCCGGGCACCGACCCGGTCGTGCGCGCCCGCCTCGACGCGGAGGCGGTTTCGCTGGGCACCCCGGCCCTCTACACCCGGTTGGGTGAACGCGATCCGGCCGCGGCGGCCGCGATCCTGCCGACCAACACCCGCCGGATCGTGCGCGCGCTGGAGGTCATCGAGATCACCGGCGAGCCGTTCTCGGCGAACCTGCCGAAGCCGGGGCCCGCCCGCTACGGCACCGTCGTGATCGGCGTCGACCGGGCGCCCGGGGAACTCGACGAGCGCGTCGACGAGCGCGTCCGGCTGATGTTCGAGGCCGGCTTGGTCGACGAGGTCCGCGGGCTGCTGGAGCGCGGGCTGCGCGACGGGAAGACGGCGTCGCGGGCGCTGGGCTACCAGCAGGTGATCACCGAGCTGGACGGCGAGGGCGACTTCGAGGCGGCCGCCGCGGCGACGGCGCAGGCCACCCGGCGCTTCGTCCGGAAGCAACGGTCCTGGTTCCGGCGCGACCAGCGGATCCACTGGTTCGACGGCGCCGAGGCCGGGCTGGCCGCACGCGTCCTGGATACCCTGGCCCGGTAACCTTTCCCCATGGGCGGAATCGAGTTCCTCAAGGGGCACGGCACGCAGAACGACTTCGTGCTGCTCCCCGACGCGGCGGGCCGCCTCGAGCTGACCGAGGCCCGGATCGCCGCGCTGTGCGACCGCCACCGCGGCCTCGGGGCCGACGGCGTGCTCCGCATCGTCCGGGCCGCCGCGCTCGAAATCGCCTCCGAGGGCGAGTGGTTCATGGACTACCGCAACGCGGACGGTTCGATCGCCGAGATGTGCGGCAACGGCGTGCGCGTGTTCGCCCGCTACCTCGTCGACTCGGGGCTCGCGGCCGAGGGCGAGTTCGTGGTCGGCACCCGGGCGGGTGATCGCCCGGTGGTGGTGCACCCGGACCGGTCGGTCACGGTCGGGATGGGCCCGGCGACGATCACCGGCACGTCGGTCACCGTGGTGGCGGGTCGGCCGTTCTCCGGCGTGGCCGTGGACGTCGGCAACCCGCACCTGGTGTCGGTGCTCGACGACACCGACGTCCGGGACCTGGACCTGCGCGACCAGCCCGACTTCGACCACGACGTCTTCCCGAACGGCGTGAACCTCGAGTTCGTCAACCGCCTCGGCGAGGGCGCGCTGCGGATGCGCGTCCACGAGCGCGGCGTGGGGGAGACCCGCGCCTGCGGCACCGGCACGGTGGCCGCGGTGGCGGCGGCCTTCCACCTGGCGGGCACGGACACCGGCGCGTCCACAGTGGACGTCCCGGGCGGCCGGGTCGAGGTGACGGTGTCCCGCGGCGCGTCGACCCTGTCGGGCCCGGCGGAGATCGTGGCCCGCGGCGAAATCGACGACGCCTGGTGGGCC
>NZ_JBICSQ010000177.1:0-3665 GCF_043197175.1 Amycolatopsis sp. NPDC049252 | reverse complement strand
CTGGTGTGCCCGGACAACGGACGCCCGAGCTGGGCCGGGGCGGCGCCGGTGAGGTCCCACAGCCGGACCGTGTGGTCGGTGCCCGCGGTCGCGAGCGTCCGGCCGTCGGGGCTGAACGCGATGCCGCCGACGCCGCCGGTGTTGGTGGCCAGCGGCTGACCGGCGGGTGCCGCGAGGGCTGGGACGCGGACGTCCCACAGCCGCACGGTGTCGTCGGCGCCGGCGGTGGCGAGGCGGCGACCGTCCGGGCTGAACACGAGCCAGGTCACCGCTTTCGTGTGCCCGGCGAGCGGCGGCCCGAGCGGCTTCACGGCGGCGGGATCGGCCACGTCCCACAGGCGGACGAGGCCGTCCGCGTCGGCGGTGGCGAGGGTGCGCCCGTCGGGACTGAAGACCGCGTCGGTGAGCGACGCCGTGCTCCCGCTGACCGGCTTGGCCCACGGTGCCGGGTGCGCGGGATCGGTGACGTTCCACAGCCGCGCCACACCGTCGCGGCCCGCGCTGACCAAGGTCCGCCCGTCGGGGCTGAACGCCACCTGGCTCACCGCTTTGGTGTTGCCCGCCAGCGGAAGGCCCAGTGCCGCCGGGTGCAGCGGGTCGGCGACGTTCCAGAGCCGGACGGTGCGGTCCGAGCCGGTGCTGGCGAGGACCCGGCCGTCCGGGCTGAACGCGATGCCGTTGACGTAGCTGGTGTGCCCGACGACGACCGTCGAAGGCAGGTCCCACAGGCGGATCAGGTGGTCCGCGCCGACGGTGGCGAGGAAGTGGTCGTCGGGACTGAACGCCAGCCAGTACACGTACCCGGTGTGCCCGGTCAGCGGGTGACCGAGCGGCACCGGGTTCGCCGGGTCGGTGACGTTCCACAGGTGGATGTCGTGGTCGGCGCCCGCGGTCGCGAGGAGGTGGCCGTCGTGGCTGAACGCGACTGCGAAAACGGTGTCCGTGTGCCCGGTCAACGGCGGGCCGAGGGACGCGGCGTGCGCCGTGTCGGTGACGTTCCACAGGCGGATCGTGCGGTCGGCGCTCACCGACGCGAGGGTGTGGCTGTCGGCGGTGTACGCGACGGCGTAGACCGTGTCGCCGTGCCCGGCCAGCGGTTGTCCCCACAGCACCGGCTTGGCCGGGTCGGTGACGTTCCACAGCTTGACCAGGTGATCGTGGCCGGCGCTGGCGACGGTGCGTCCGTCCGGGCTGAAGACCGCCGACGCCACGGCGGCGTCGTGCGCGAGCAGCGCGCCGCCGATCGGGGTGGCGCGCGCCGGGTCGGTCACGTTCCACAGCCGCAGGGTGCGGTCCTGGCCGGCGCTGACCAGGGTGTGCCCGTCCGGGCTGAAGGAAACGGAGAAGACGTAGCTGGTGTGACCGCGCAGCGGCGGTCCGGCGGGCCCGGCGTGCGCGGGATCGGCGACGTCCCACAGCCGGACCGTGCCGTCCCGGCCGGCGCTGGCCAGGACCCGGCCGTCCGGGCTGAAGGAGACCCAATAGGTCCGCCCGACGTGCCCGGTCAGCAAGACCGGCCACTGCTTGACGGCCGCCGGGTCGGTGATGTTCCAGAGCCGGATCACGCCGTCGTCGTCGGAGGTGGCGAGGGTGCGCCGGTCCGGGCTGAACGCGACGCCGTAGACGGTCGACGCGCCACCGCGCAGCACCGCCGACAGCGGCAGGTTCTGGGTGCCGAGCAACCCGGTGCCGGTGTCGGGTGTGGGCTGCATGTGGTGCGCGGCGATCATGAGCTGCGCCGAGAGGGACACGTCGGTGTCGCGGACCTGCGCGGACTCGGACACGGTCTGCAGGGCCACGGCCCGGTCGCGTTCCGCTTCGGCGGCGCCGCGTTGCCGCACGGCGTAGGCCGCGGTGAGCGACGCCGTCACGGCGAGGACCGCCAGCAGGGCGACGGCCGCCCGGCCGAGCGTGCGGGCCCGCGTCTGCCGTCGGATCGAGGCGGCCAGGAACCGGCGCACGCGGGAGTCCCGCCCGATGTCCTGCGGATGCCGGCCGGCCCAGTCCCGCGCGGCCGCCAGGCGGCTGCCGCGGTAGAGATCGGCGGTGTCGTGGTGTTTCCGCTCCCACGTCGAGGCCGCCTCGCTCAGCTCCCGGCGCAGCAGCAGGCTCGACCGGTCGTCCGCGATCCAGCCCCGCAGGCGGGGCCAGGCCCGCAGCAAGGCCTCGTGGGTCAGCTCGACGGTGCCGGCGTCGACCACGACGAGCCGGGCCGTCACCAGCGCGGAGAGCGCTTCCTCGCGGTCCGCGGGCAGTTCGTCCCGCTGAATCCGGCACTTGGTGTCCTCGGTGCCGTCCCCGGGGGTGACCAGCCGCAGCAGGGTGTCGCGCGCCTGTTCCCGCCGGGCGGGTGACAACGCCTGGTACATCGACTCGGCGGAGCGGGCCAGCGCGTGGTGCATGCCACCGGATGCTTCGTACCCCGCCAGGGTCAGGGTGTTTCCCCGCCGGCGGTGCCACGTCTCCCGCAGCGCGTGCGACACCAGGGGCAGCACGTTGGGTTCTCCCGCGGCGTCGGCGATGACCTGCGCCAGCAGCGCGCTTTCCAGCGTCGCGCCGGTGTCGATCGCCGGCTGGCTCACCGCGCGACGGAGCTCGTCCGTGTGCATCGGCCCGACGAGCACCTGCCCGTGCCCGAGTACCGCGGCCAGTTCCGGGAAGTCGGCGCAGTGCGCGTAGAAATCGGCGCGCACCCCGAGCACGACGCGCGTGCGGCTGTTGGCGGCCTGCGCCGCCGTGAGGAGGACGTCGATGAACGCCACGCGTTCGGCCGGATCCGCGCACAGCGAGAAGATCTCTTCGAATTGGTCGACGACGAGGAACAGTTCGGCGTCGCGGGGACCGTTCGCCAAGCCCTGCAGCACGGCCAGGTGCAGCGCGCGGCGGTCCACCCCGAGCTCGCGGCGCAGCGCCGGGGCGTTTCCCCCGGTGTGCGCGGCGATCCGGGCGGCGCATTCGTCGAGGGGGTGGTGCCCGGGCGTGAACAGGACGACCGGCCCCGCCGACCGCAGCCGCGGGATCAGGCCGGCGCGCAGCAAGGACGACTTGCCCGCGCCGGACGCCCCGAACACCGTGACGAACCGGTGGGTGCCGACGAGGCCGGCCACTTCCCCGGTGAGCGCTTCCCGGCCGTGGAACCGGGCCGCGTCACCGGGTTGGAACGCCGCCAGCCCGGGATAGGGGCACTCGTCGGACGCCCGGTCCACCGCGGGTCCGACGTTCTGCTCGTCGGCCGCTTCCCGCCAGCGCCGCTCCCAGTCGCCGGGGTCTCCCCCGCACGCCTCGACGAACGCCAGCGTGACCGCGAGGCTGGGCAGCCTCTTGCCCCCGGCCGCGTCCGAGAGGGTCGTGGTCGAGTAGTGCGCCCGCTGGGCCAGCGTCCGGTACGTCGGCCTGCCCGCCTTGTCGCGCAGTCGCCGCAGGTCGGCGGCCAGCCGGGTGAGTGCGTCCTCTTCGGCGAACGGCCGCTCAGGTCTCGGCATCGGTTCCCATTGCCTCCCCTGCCTCCCCGCAAGGCCGACGTGCCCGGCATCCCTTGTCCGGCATCTGTTGTCCGGCATCTGTTGTCCGGTAGCCGTCCGACGACACCGGACAACTCCGCCGACCGTAGACCGTACTGGCACGCACCCCGCTGCGGAAGGACAAGTGGATGCGCACACCGATGA
>NZ_JBICSQ010000176.1:0-3927 GCF_043197175.1 Amycolatopsis sp. NPDC049252 | reverse complement strand
CCCCGGGCCGGGCGCCCGCGCCTCGGGTTCAGAGCAGCGCGAACTTCTGCGCCGCGGATCCGTTGCAGTCGTAGATCTGCAGCCGCGTCCCGTTGCCCGTCGCGCCGCTCGGGGAGTCGAGGCAGCGGCCGGACTGCGGGTTGCGCAGTGAACCGTCCGCCTGCTGCGTCCACGTCTGGCCGCCGACCCCGTTGCAGTCCCACAGTTCGACCTGGGTGCCGTTCGCCGTGCCGTTGCCGACGATGTCCAGGCAGCGGCCCAAGGTGCGCAGCGCGCCACCGGACAGGTGGAACCAGTGCTGGTCCACGGCGAACGACTGGCAGTCCCACAGCTGAACGGCGGTGCCGTTCACGCCGTGGTCGTCGCCGGCCACGTCGACGCACTTGCCGCCGGGGCCGGTGATCGGGCCGCCGCCGGTGACGGAGAACTTCTGCGCCGCGGAGGCGTTGCAGTCCCAGATCTGCAGCCGGGTGCCGTTGGCCGTGGCGCCGTTCGGGGAGTCGACGCACCGGCCGGACTGCGGGTTGCGCAGCGAGCCGTCCGCCTGCTGCACCCACTTCTGGCCGCCGACCCCGTTGCAGTCCCACAGTTCCAGCAGCGCGCCGCCCGCCGTACCGTTGCCGGTGACGTCGAGGCACCTGCCCAAAGTGGACAGTGACGAGTCGGCGTTGTGCGCCCAGTGCTGGTCGCCCGCGTTGGCCTGGCAGTCCCACAGCTGCACGGCGGTGCCGTTGCCGCCGGTGTCGTCGCCGGCGACGTCGAGGCACTTGCCGCCGGGGCCGGAAACCGTGGCCGCGTAGGGAGGTGTCCCGGTCGAGCCGGAGTAGCCGACGGAGACCACGTTGGCCTGCACGGCGTCGTCCGCGGCGTCGGTCGGGTAGCCCGCGGTCATCACGCCCTCGAAGAACGAGCCGATGGAGGCGTTGCTGTTGTCACCGCCGGTGCCGAGCACGATCGAGCCCTCCTGGTGCATCGGCGTGTAACCACCCGAGGGCAGCGTGCCGTTGTACCAGGTGGTCAGGCCGCCGCTCTGGGAGTTGCCGCCCTTGAGTGCGAACGTCGTCTGGCCGTTGTTCTTCAGCAGCGCCGTGACGAACGGCGTGGCGTTGCCGCGGTTGGCGGTGTTGGAGCGGTTGCCCTGGAACAGCCCGTTCTCCAGGTCGCCCGCGACCCACGGGCCGATCCCGGTGCACGGCGGGAAGTAGCACGTGGTGCCGAGGTTGACCGCGTCCATGTGGCCGTTGCCGGTGTCGGCGATCTGCGCCTCGACGTTGCCGTAGTCGAAGCAGCAGCCGCCGTTGACGTGTGTGCCGCTGGCGACCATGTACATGCCCTCGGGCTGGCCGTTGACCGCGACGCCGGCGCCGACGTAGTGCCGGTACCCGGTGCCGGGGGAGACGTACACGCCGTAGACCTTGTGCCCGCCCGCGGTGACCGGCAGCGCGGCCGCTACGGCGGCGACGTCCTGCCCGCCCGCGGTGCCCGGCCCTTCGACGGTGAGGTCGTTGTGGCGCGGGGACTGGTCGTAGATCACCGTGATGGTGCACGTCGTCCCGGCGCAGAAGGAGTCCTGCGCGGCGGCGTTGGCGTACCCGCCGGCGGCGAGCAGGCCGATGTCGGTCTCGGCGCGGTCGGAGGCGCGCTGCACGCGGTAGAGGTTGCCGGCGTAGGCGGAGTAAAGGGCGCGGGTGGTGCTGTGCGCGGCGACGCACTGCGTGCCGGCGGCGCCGTAGATGTCGCAGGGCAGGGAGCCGGCGGCCTGCGACGCGGTGGTCAGGCCGAGCATCGTCCCGAGGACGAGCAGCGTGGTGGTGAGGATGGCGGGAAGTCTTCGGCGGGGCACGGGGACCTCACTCTCAAGCCGCAGGCCAGGGACCCGGGCGGATTTTTACAACGTTGTATTTCCGAGAGAGAAGGGGGACGCGGGAGTGCGGTGGGGATGGGGCGAGGGTAGGTCCGCGTTCTCGATCGTGTCAACAGGTCACGAGGTGTCCGGTTGGTTCAGTCCACCGCGTGACCAGGAGTGGCCACCCGGACGGTCTAACGGGACGGGATCCGTTTCGTGGCGCGGGATACGGCGCGGATCGGCCCGGGCGGGACACGGGTATCCGCATGATCCACGCGCTGCCTGACGGCGCTATGAGCGTGCCGGAGGGCGACGTGTTCGGGAACCGCCCGGTGACCACGGCCTGCGCCCAGGGTGGTACCTGAGTGCGTCCGTCCACAGAGGACGGCAGAGGACCGGGTGCACGGCGCCGCTGGGCATGGCTGACTCCAGGTGAGTCGGCCCCTGAGCGGGTGGCGGCGCCACGCAGAGGGTGAGGTGAATCGGTTCCGAATATCGCCCTCCGGCCCTGGATTTGTCAAGCCTTGACAGGTTGGGGCTGGTGGTATGAACCTTTTCACCGAACGTTCCCGGCCGTCCCGGATGTCCCGTGCCCGGCGGTCAGGGGACGCCGGACGACGCCGTCCCCTGACCGGCGGCGGGTCCGCCCCCGTTCCCGGCCAGGGAGGAACCATGCCCACGATCGCTTCGCCGCGGCACCGACGCCGCGGACCCGCAGCCCGGTTGGCGACGCTGGCGGCGGCCTTCACCGTCGCCGCGCTCGGCTTCGCCGCGCCCTCGGCCCACGCCGCGGACACCCTGATCTCCCAAGGGAAACCCGTCACGGCGTCGTCCACGGAGAACGCCGGCACCCCCGCTTCCGCCGCGGTGGACGGCAACACCGCCACCCGCTGGTCTTCGCAGTTCAGCGATCCACAGTGGATCCAGGTCGACCTCGGCGGCGCGGCGACCGTCGGCCAGGTCAAGCTGAACTGGGAGGCCGCGTACGCCACGGCGTTCCAGATCCAGCTGTCCGACAACGGATCCAGCTGGTCCACTGTGTACCAGACGACCACCGGAACCGGCGGCGCGCAGACGCTGAACGTGACCGGCTCCGGCCGGTACGTGCGGCTGTACACGACCGCGCGGGCCACGCCCTACGGCGTCTCGCTGTGGGAGTTCCAGGTCTTCGGCACCGGCGGCGGCACCACCCCGACGGGGCCGGGCACGCCGCCCGACTCGTTCTGGGGCGACACCGGCAGCATCCCGGCCGCGCAGAACGTGCTCATGGTCAAGGTGCTCAACCGGACCAACGGCAAGTACCCGGACAGCCAGGTGTTCTGGAACTTCGGCGGCCAGACCCACTCGATCGCCGAGCAGCCCTACATCGACATGCCGGCCAACTCGGCCGGGCGGATGTACTTCTACCTCGGCACGCCGAACGGCCAGTACGCCGACTTCATCGAGTTCACCGTCGGTCCGGACGTCTTCAACGGCAACACCACCCGGGTGGACGCGTTCGCGCTGAAACTGGCCATGCGGCTGCACGCCCACGACGGGTACGACGTGCAGGTGGGTGACGACTACGGGACCTTCCAGGAGGACCGCGCGGCGACCTTCGCCAGGTTCCAGGCCGAGGTGCCGACCGAGTTCAAGGGCCTGGCGACGGTGAACGCGCCGTACCGGATCCCGGCGCCGGGCAGCGCGCCGGACTTCCGCGCGGGCGGCCAGTACGCGAACTACTTCACCGCCTACGCGCAGTCGGTCGGCGTCAACGAGCCGACGTCGAACATCACCGGCTGCGCCGGTTCGCTGGCCGGCAACCCGACCATGTGCGCGGCCCTGAACCGGCACACTGCGCAGCTGCCGGCGTCGCAGCAGCAGGACCCGGCGAACTACTACAAGGCCGCTCCGGCGAACTACTACGCGAAGTACTGGCACGACCACGGCATCAACCACCTGGCGTACGGCTTCCCGTACGACGACGTGGCCGGCCAGTCGTCGTTCGTCTCACACGGCGACCCGCAGTGGCTGGAGGTCGCTGTCGGCTGGTGACCGGCGCCGGCGTGGGGGGGCCGGGGGGGGGGGGGGGCGCGGGCCGG
>NZ_JBICSQ010000175.1:0-4083 GCF_043197175.1 Amycolatopsis sp. NPDC049252 | reverse complement strand
ACGAGAACACCAACGGGCTGCTCCGGCAGTATTTCCCGAAAGGCACCGACCTGTCCCAGCACGACGCGGCGGAGTTGGTGCGGGTGGCGGCGGAGTTGAACGGGCGGCCTCGGGAGACCCTCGGCTGGCGGACACCAGCCGAGGTCCTCACGAAGCTACTGTTAGATCAGCAGACACCAGGTGTTGCAACCACCGCATGAATCCGCCTGGCCTTCACGGATTTTGGTCGTCAGCCGGCGAGCCAGAGGGCCGGGACGTTCGGCGGTTCCCAGCCCACCAGCGAGGTGTGGGCTTGGCGGCACGTGTACGTGACGCCGTTGTAGGTCACCTTCGCGCCCGTGGCGTACGCCGTGTTCGGCGCCCACGCGGGCACCGACGGCGGCGTGGTGGGCGTGGTCGTCGGCGGGGTCGTGGGTGTGGTCGGGGTGGTCGGCGTGGTGGGGGTCGTCGGGGTGGTGGGTGTGGTCGGGGTCGTGGTGGGCGGCGGTGTCGAGCAGTTCGGCGTCGAGGCGGCCAGGCCGTTCACGACGGCGTGGAACAGCGTCGAGCCCGGGTCCAGGTCGTAGAGCGAGAACATCATCGCGCCGCCGAGGCCGGTGCAGTGGATGTAGTCGGTGCGGGCCTTGACGGACTGCGCGGACGAGCCGCCGAAGAAGTTCGTGCCGTCGTAGAACCAGGCCGACTGCGTGACCGGGTCCCAGAACGTGTCGGACGGGTTGTCGACGATGCCGGTCAGTTCCTTGTACATCGCCACACCCGGCACGTTGCCGCTCAGCGTGTGTCCCGCCGACGGACCCGAAGCCGACTGGTACAGGCCGTGGTTCGACCCGGCGGGCACGCCGGTCCAGCCGCGGTAGTAGAACGGGATGCCCAGCGTCAGCTTGCTCGCGGGGAACCCGCCCGCGATGCCGTACGCGCTGTTGCCGTGCAGGTAGTCCTTGATCACCGAGTCGGTCGTGTACTTCTCGGTGCCCGGCGGGATCGTGCCCGACGGGTCGCTCGGCGAGGAGTACAGCGGGTCCTGGAAGTTCGTCGGCCCGGTCGCGTCCCACGCGCCGTGCATGTCGTAGGTCATCGCGTTGCCGAAGTCCAGGTACTGGCCGATCTTGTCGGTCTGGATCTTCGCGATCTTGTCCTGCCCGCCCGGCAGCGCGGCCGAGAGCGCGTAGTGCTTGCCGCCCAAGGCGTCCAGCTCGGTGCGGAACTCCGCCATCAGCGCGGTGTAGTTCGCGGTGTCGGCGGCGCTGTAGTGGTTGCCGACGTGCCCGGTCGGGGAACCCGGGTACTCCCAGTCGATGTCTATGCCGTCGAAGATGCCCGCCGCGGTGCCCGGGCCGCCGTACCCGCCGGAGGCCGGGATGTTGCCCTTGATGAACATGTCCAGGCACGAGCTGACGAACTTCTTGCGCGACGCGTCGGTCGCGGCGGCGTCGGAGAAGTACTTCGAGTACGTCCAGCCGCCGATCGACAGCAGCACCTTGAGGTTCGGGTGCCGCGCCTTGAGCTCCTGCAGCTGGTGGAAGTTGCCGGCGACCGGCTGGTTCCAGACGTCGGCGGTGCCGTCGACGCTGATGTCGGAGCCGAAGGACTTCTGGTAGTCGGCGAACTGGTCGCCGCCGCCGTCACCGGCGTTCGGGTCGGTCTCGCCGCCCGGGTCGGGTGTGGTCGCCTTCGTCGCCTCGAAGCACGTGTGGTTCGCGGGATCGATGTTCTCGAAGTCGTAGAGCAGGTAGTCGAGGTTGCCGGCGATCGCGTCGACGTTCTTCAGGTAGTAGGCGTTCTGGTAGATGCTCCACTGGTCGAAGTAGGCGATCCGGACCCCGCCGGACGTGGCGGCGGACGCGGGTGGCGCGGCCGGGCCGGCGACCGTGAGCGCGCCCACGACCACGGCGGCCGCGGCGGCGGCGAACATCGCCAATCTTCGGGAAACCCTCTGCATGCTGTCTCCTCGCGCAGGCGGACGGCCCCCTCCCGGGCCGCGACGGCGCGAGAGGGGGCGGTACGCGACGGTTCTTCACGAACAGGTGCCGGCCCGTTCATGAATGTGCGCGTGCGCACACCGAGTGTCAATACTTTGGACTAGACCAATCTTGAGGCGGTGTGCGCTATGGGGCGTGGTGTCCGGATTTCCCAGCGTTGGCAGGGGTTACTTGAGCGGCGGGTCGAGCGGGAAGCACGACACGCGCACGGCCCACGTGTCACCGCCGGCCGGCAGCGGCATCTTCTTCAGCGCCGCGGCCGCGTCCTGGTCGTGGGCCTCCTCGGCCGCAGCGTGGAAGATGTCCGCCGCGATCGACTGGTCGAACACGCCGATCTGCTGGTGCGGCCAGCCCGCGGCACCCTGCAGCGCGCCGGGGATCAGCTGGTCGACGACCTTGCGCAGGGTCACCCCGTTCGGCGCGGTGTACTTCCAGACGTCGACGCCGAGGTTCTTGCCCAGCTCCGCCATCCGGCCCCACGCCGTGAGGTTGAAGTTGACGTAGTGCCAAGACATCGTCCGCGAGAGTTCCAACGGCTGGCTGCCGTCGGCGGCGAACTGGACCGGGAACCGGTTCTTCTCCGCGTCCAGCACGATCTTCTTCGCCGTGTCCCGCTTGCCGAGGTAGGCGGCGATGGTCGCGTTCTGCATGTCGAGGAACGTGCCGTGGTTGTTCGTGGCGGCCAGTTCCAGCTTCGCCTGCGGGCTGGTCTGCATCCAGTTCAGGTACTGCGTGAGCCACGCCTTGATGCCCGAGCGGTCCTGGCCCGTCCAGCCCGGCGCGCCGGTGTCGAGCAGCGCGAAGACGTCGAGCACCTGGCTGAACGACTGCGTCGAGTCGATGATGCCCGTACCGCTGATCGTGCTCTTGCACGGGATGATCTGCGAGTACGTCATGTTCGGGTTCATCCGGGTGGCCGGGTCGAGGAACCACGTCCGGATGTCCAGCGCCGCGCGCTTGGCGTACTTCGGGTCGCCGGTGTAGTACCAGGCGAGCGAGAGGTAGTACATCGCGTCCCACGCCACCATCCGGTAGGTGTGGTCGGTGATCGTGTCGGCCTCCGGGTTGCGCTGGCCGTCCTTGTTGACGTACGGGCAGCCCTGCGGGTTCTCCGGCGTCTTCTCACTCGCCCACCAATAGGGCGCCTGGCTCAGGTAGTCGTGCTTATCGCCGCTGGGCGGCGCGGACGGCTTGTCCATGACCGACCACGGCCCGGCGCTCAGCGCGGTGTTCGCCTTGTCCAGCACCACCTTCAGCGCGTCGCGCTGCGCGCGGGTCGCGTGGCCGTGCTTGAGCGCCGACTGGATGTCCGCGAGCTTCTTGCCGTCGGTGACGACGGTGCGCGGCGCCTGCCCGGCCGTCGCCGTCCCGCTGACCGGGACCATGGCCAGGCACGCGGCCAGCACCGCCGCCCCGAGAACGTGTAACTGCCTTCGCACCTTCGACCGCCCTTTCGGGGACGCCAGGATCCCCACTCGTCACCGGGCGGCGGTACGGCAGTGGCGTCGGCGATTCTGGCTCTCCGGTGCGGCGGCTGTCAAACGGGCCAGGTGCGTTTCTTGGCCAGTGGCTTGGCGTACGAACCGGCCCGGCTGGTCTTCAGGCCGAGCCCGACGAGCGACTCGGCGAGCCGCACGGCGGCGGCGACACCGTCGATCACCGGGATGTCGAGCATCGTCGCGATCCGGCGGTCCAGCCCGGTCATCCCGGCGCAGCCGAGCACCAGGACCTCCGCGCCGGCGTCCCGGGCGCGGCGGCCGGCGGTCAGCAGTGCCGACTCCGTCCGGCGTTCGTCGGTCAGTTCCAGCACGCCGAGGCCGGCGCCGGTGACCGTCACGCAGTTCTGGGCGACCCCCGCGGAGTGCAGGCTGTCCTCGATCAGCCCGCACGTGCGGTCCAATGTGGTCACGACGCCGTAGCGGCGGCCCAGCAGGCAGGCCAGGTGCGCGGCGGCCTCGGTGATGTCGACGACCGGGACGTCCAGCAGCTCGCGGGCTCCCTCGCGGCCGTGGGGGGCGCCCCCCCCCCCCCCCCCCCCCGCCCAACCGGGTGTCAAGCCCCCCCACCCCGCGAGGCCCCCCGCCGGCCCGGCGGCGCGCGCGAG
>NZ_JBICSQ010000174.1:0-4209 GCF_043197175.1 Amycolatopsis sp. NPDC049252 | reverse complement strand
CGCTGCCCCGATCCCCACCCGAACGCCGTGAATGGCCCATTGAGGGACTCTGAGTCCCTCAATGGGCCATTCACGGCTTTGCCCGCAGCGTGCGCGTCAGGAGGTCAGTGGTTCACCTTGAACCACGGCTGCGACCAGCCGAGGTAGGTCTGGCCCCACTTGCTCTTGATCTGCGCGATCGTCGTCTCGGTGTAGGTGCCCGCGCCGTTGATGTCGTTCGACAGGAACTTGCCGCCGCCGATGGAGATCATCGTGTGGCCCGAGCCGCCGTTGGAGAAGAACGCCAGGCCGCCGGCCGGGACGTCGGTGCTGCCCGCGTGCTTGTACTGGGCCGGGATCTGCGTCCAGTGCACGTACGCCGTTTCCGAGCCGCTCGCGGTGAAGCCGTAGTTCTGCGCGTTGATGCGGTCGCACCAGCCGTCGTAGGACGAGTCGTTGTTGGTGTGCACGCGCGACTTCGCCTTCGCGACGGCCTGGGCGCAGGTGTTCAGGTCGTTCAGCCCGGAGGTCGTGCAGGTCGACGCCGGCGGCGGCGGGACGTCGGTGCAGTCCGGCGCGATCCGGCCGTCGGATCCGGTGTAGACGTACGTGTCGGTGATGTAGCCGCCCGGGACGTGGTCCCAGACGGTACTGGTGCCGTACTTGCCGGTGACCGACTCGCCGGTGGTCTGGCAGTCGATGTCCACGGCGGTGCCGTCGGCGACCGTCCCGGTCGAGCTCGCGCCGGTGCTCGGCGACGAGCGCACGGTCAGCGGCGCACCCGAATCGGTGTGCACCGTGCCGGTGGCCGCCAGCGCCGGAGTGGCCCCGACCAGCACGATCGCCGCGGCGATGCCGACCACCCCGGCCGCACGCTTGCCGATGCGAATTCTCATTTGTCCGTCCTCCGTCGTTCTGGTGTGAGGACAGAGTGACGAGCGCCGGTACAAGCCCCGTACAAACGCCGGGACGCCCGTGTACCCGCTATCGGGCCAGGTACTCGGCCGCCGCGCGCAGGCTGACGTATGAGCCGCTGAACGTGTCCAGCCGCGGGCCGTCGCCGTCCGCCGGTCCCGGCACACCCGTCTCGACGCGGATGAAGTCCACAGTGGACAACGCCGAGAGCAGGGCACGCACCCGCGGGTGCCGGTGCGCCTCGCGCGTCACGACGACGACGCTCGAGAACCCTTGCGCCGCTTCGAGGATCGCGTCGAGGTCGTCCGGGCCCGCGGTCATCGCCCGTGTGCCCGGTACCAGCTCGGCCAGGTGCGCGCCGAGGCCCCAGGGCATCGGGCCGGCCGCGATGGTCGGCTCCGTCTCGACGTCCACCACCAGCGGCGGCCCGTCGAGCCGGGGCTCGCCGGTGACGCGCAGGGCCTTGCGGGCCGCCTCCAGGCCGAGGCGGCGGTCGACCGGGCCGACCGTCGCCGGGGCCGGGTCGGTGCCCAGCGCCGCCGTCCGCTCCGCCGCCTCCGCCAGCCGCTCCAGCGGCAGCTCCCCCGACACGACCGCGGCCACGATCGCCGCGTTGATCGCGTCCAGGGCGTCGGCCTCGAACGCCGCGCCGCCGATGCAGAGCGCGTCCGCGCCCGCCTTCAGGGCCCGGACCGCCGAGAGGCCGAGACCGTCGTGGCGGCCGTACCCGCCCGACACCGCGCCCATCTCCAGCGCGTCGGTGACGACCGCGCCGGTGAAGCCCAGTTCGCCGCGCAGGACGTCGGTCAGCGCCGTGCGGTTGAACGTCGCCGGCTCGTCGCCCCAGGCCCGGACGACCAGGTGGCCGGTCATCACCGCGCGCACCCCCGCCCGGATCGCGGCGGCGAACGGGACCAGCTCGATCTCGTGCAGTTCCGCCAAAGTCCGCGGCAGCACCGGCAGGGCCACGTGCGAGTCCTCGGTCGCCGCGCCGTGGCCCGGGAAGTGCTTCGCGCACGCCGCGACACCATACTTCTGCAGGCCGGTGACGTAGGCCGCGACGTGCGGTGACGCCTTCGCCGGGTCGGACCCGAACGCCCGGACGCCGATGATCGGGTCCTCGGCCGCCAGGGTCAGGTCCGCGCACGGCGCCAGGTCGATCGTGACGCCGCAGGCCGCGAGCCGCTCGCCGAGCGCGGCGGCGACCGCGGTGGTCAGCTCCGGGTCGTCGGCCGCGCCGAGGGCCAGCGGCCCCGGCACGAACGATCCGGTGTTCACGTCGAGGCGGGTGA
Organism: Amycolatopsis sp. NPDC049252; assembly: GCF_043197175.1. NCBI lineage: Bacteria > Bacillati > Actinomycetota > Actinomycetes > Pseudonocardiales > Pseudonocardiaceae > Amycolatopsis > Amycolatopsis sp. NPDC049252. Next base: position 2,023 of record NZ_JBICSQ010000174.1, on the reverse strand, counting down.
CGTCGCCGCCCTCCTCGTCGATCCCGACGACGACGCCGTCGCGTTCACCCCGCAGCTGCGCGGTGAGCGCGGCGACCTGCTCGTCGTCGACGACGTTGCGGCCGAACAGGATCGCCCCGCCCAGCCCGTCGGCGACCCGGCGGCGCAGCCAGCCCGGCGCCGTGGTGCCGGCGAAACCGGGCAGGACGACGGCTTCGGCGAGCTTCTCGGGACTGGTCACCGGCTACCCCTTCACCGCGCCGGCGGCCACGCCGGCCACGAGCTTGCGCTGCACGATCAGGAAGAACACCAGCGCCGGGACCGCGTAGATCACCGACGCGGCCATCACGCCACCCCAGTCGGTCGCGAACGCCGTGCGGAAGGTCGCCAGCCACACCGGCAGCGTTTCCTTCTGCTTGTCCCGGATGAACACCAGCGCGAACAGGTACTCGTTCCACGCCGTGATGAAGCTGAACACCGAGGTGGTGACCAGCCCGGGCGCGAGCAGCGGCAGCGTCACCCGGCGGAAGGCGCCCGTCTGGCTGCAGCCGTCGATCATCGCGGCCTCCTCCAGCTCGTACGGGATCCCGTTGACGAAGCCGTAGAGCATCCAGACCGTGAACGGCAGCGTGGTCGCGAAGTAGATCAGCAGCAGCGACGGCAGGGTGTTGAGCAGCCCCGCGTCCCGCATCAGCAGGAACAGCGGGAGGAACAGCGCCGACGTCGGGGCCAGCTGCGACACCATGACCAGCAGCAGGAACCCCCGGCGGCCGGTGAAGCGCAGCCGCGCCAGGGGGATCGCCGCCAGGGTCCCGGCGATCAGCGCGCAGAGCACCGAGCCGACCGTGACGATCAGGCTGTTGAGCAGGTACGTCGGGAAGTTGTCCCGGCCCAGCGCCGTGGCGAAGTTGCCGAACGAGAACGACGTCGGGATCAGGTCGTACTTGGGCGAGAGGATCTCACCGGGCGTCCTCAGCGACGTGACGAACATCCAGTACGTCGGGAAGAGGATCAGCAGCGCCACGACCAGCCCGACGACCGAAAGCACGATCCGCTGCGGCAGCGACTTCCTCACTTGAGATCACCTTCCGGGGTCCGGACGAGCAGCTGGATGTACCGGCCCGTGATGAGCGCGAGCAGGATCAGCATCAGCGCCGCGATGGCCCCCGCCGCGCCGAAGTGGTTGCCCGCGATGCCCTTGAGGTACAGCACGACGGCCAGCGTGGTGCTCTCGCCGTCGGGGCCGCCCTCGCGGATCGCCCAGATCTGGGCGAAGGCGTTGAAGTCCCAGAGCACGGACAGGAAGGTCACCATCGTGGTGATCGGCGCGATGGACGGCCAGGTGACCGCGCGGAACGTCTGCCACGGCCCGGCCCCGTCCATGCCGGCGGCCTCGTACTGCTCCTGCGGGACGCCGAGGAGGCCCGCGTAGAGCGAGAACGTCACGAACGGCACGGCCTGCCACACGATGAGCAGCCCGATCACCGACAGCGTGCTCGCCCCGCTGGAGAACCACGAGAACCCGATGAAGCTGTGGAACCCGAGCCGGTCGAGGGTCTTGTTGAGGATGCCGTACTGCTCGTCGAAGATCCACTGGAACACGGTGGTCGTGGCGATCACCGGGGTCGCCCAGGCGAGCACGAGCGTCACCTGGACGATGACCCGGACAACCGGGCCGAGGTGGCGCATCAGCACCGCCAGCAGCAGGCCGCCGAGGATGGTGGCGGCCACGATGGAGGCGGTGAAGACCACCGTGCGGACGGTGATCGTCCAGAAGTCCGGGTCCGTCAGCGTGTTCGTGTAGTTGTCGAACCCGATCCAGACGGTCTTGCCGGAGACGAGCTGCCCGACGTCGAGCTTGCGGAAGCTGATCGCGAGGACCTGGACGAGCGGCCAGGCGAGGAGGACGAGGATCGCGGCGACGGCGGGCAGGAGCAGCAGGTACGGGAGGACCCGGTCGCCGAACCGGCCCCGCCTGCGCTTCTTGACCCCCGTGGCGCGCGGCGATGCCGGCGGGGTCGCCCCCGCCGGCATCGTCACATTG
>NZ_JBICSQ010000173.1:0-4398 GCF_043197175.1 Amycolatopsis sp. NPDC049252 | reverse complement strand
CCGTGTGACCGACCAGGGCACGCCGTCCGGGGCGGTGCTGGAGAACACGAGCACGCAGGTCGCCTACCGGATCCTGGTCGGCCCGGCGACGGTGGTGCCGCTGCTCACCCCGGGCGCCCGGATCGGCGTGGCCACGGGCGGCGTCCTCGGCCCGGTCACGTGGCTGTCCCCGGAGTCCCTGGGCGGCTTCACGCCGGTGACGGCCACCGTCGTCCCGGGCGGCGTCCGCTACCACTCGGCGAACTGCCGCGCGTTGACGAGCCGGGGAGCAGCGGTGCTCCACCGTGACGCGGGCGGCCGGATCGTCGGCGCTGAGCAGCTGCCCGCGGCGAGCGTGTCCTGCGTGCCGGGGGACCACCAGCTTCCGGCGTCGCTGGAGGCGGGCGCCGAGGTCTACCCCTACTGCGACCTTTGAGGAAACGGTTGTGCGGATGAACAAGAAGGGCCTGCTGGCGGTGCTCGGCACCGTGGTCGTCCTCGCCGCCATCGTCGTCTCGGCGGGTGGCAAGCTGCCCTGGACCGGCGGATCCGCCTCGGACGACAGCTGTGACATTCCCGACCACGCCCCCGCGGGCACACCGGCGTCCGCGCCGGGCGGGATCAAGGTCGTCGAACAGGGATTCAGCCAGGGGCCGTCGGGTCTGGTCAGTCTCGGGGCCATCGTGGAGAACACCAGCGCCGACGTCGCCCGCCGGATCCCGGTGCGGTTCCGGCTGTTCGACGCCGCGCACCACGAGCTTCCCGAACTCACCGCCGGCGAGCTGAGCGTCGAGGTTCCCCTCCTCCTGCCCGGCCGGCGGATCGGTGCCGGAACGGGTGCCTACCGGCGGGAAATCCCCGTGGCCGGAGCCGAGACCGTCGTGGGCCCGAACGCCTGGCTGCCGCACGCCGCCGTGGGCGGCCTCGGGCCGGTCGGCGCCACCTACCTCCGTACTCTGCGCTTCTATCCGGACAACCCGGTCAGCGTCGATGTCCACTACCGCGAGACGTCCACGAACTGCCGGGCACTGACCAGCCGCGACACCGCCGTGGTCTTCCGTGATCGCACGGGCCGGATCGTCGGGGGCGACCAGGGCACGGCCGATCTGCCGATCGTCTTCCGCGACGTCCACGGCAACGATCTCGGCGGCGAGCGGCAGTTCCCACCGAGCCCCTCCTGCTCACCAGGAGAACGGGAGACCTGGGTCGTCCCGCCCGTCGGCGTCCCCGCCACCGCCGCCGACGCCCGCACCGAGGTCTACCCCTACTGCGATCTTCCCGGCGCCTGACCTCGCTCCGGAATGATCGCGCCGTGGGCGCCGTTAAACTTGGCTGGCCCTTTTCCTTGAGGCGAAAGCAGGATGCTCTTGTCCGTCTCGCCGGACGAAACCCGCGACCACGCCGCCGAGCTCGCCCGTGAGCAGGCGTACGTCACCACCCTCTACGCCAAGCTCGACGCCGAACGCGCCGATGCCCAGCGGCGCCTCGACGAGACGCTGCGGCTGACCGGCGGCACCCCGCAGGCCCGCACCGAACGCGACGTCGCCACCACCCTCTACACCGACCGGCTCGCGCAGCTCGGCTCCGTCGAGCAGGGGCTGGCCTTCGGGCGGCTCGACTTCGTGCCCGGCAGCACCGAGGAGACCACCTACATCGGCCGCCTCGGGCTGTTCGACGAGGACGACGACTACCAGCCGCTGCTGGTCGACTGGCGCGCGCCCGTCGCGCGGCCCTTCTACCTCGCCACCGCCGCGTCACCCGAAGGGGTACGGCGGCGGCGGCACCTGCGGTCGCTGACCCGCAAGGTCACCGGCTTCGACGACGAGATCCTCGACCTCGCCGCCGCCGACCAGGGGCAGGACCTCGGGCTCGCCGGCGAAGCCGCGCTGCTTGCCGCCCTGGAGCAGCGCCGCACGGGTGAGATGAGCGACATCGTCGCGACCATCCAGGCCGAGCAGGACCGGATCATCCGCGCGCCGCTCGGCGGGGTCATGGTCGTGCAGGGCGGACCGGGCACCGGCAAGACCGCCGTCGCGCTGCACCGCGCCGCCTACCTGCTCTACACCCACCGCCAGCAGCTCACGACCCGCGGCGTGCTCGTCGTCGGGCCCAACAGCACGTTCCTGCGCTACATCGGCCAGGTCCTGCCGTCGCTGGGTGAGACCGGCGTGCTGCTCGCCACCGTCGGGCAGCTCTACCCGGGCCTGGACGCCGACGGCACCGAGCGGCGCGAGGCCGCGGAGGTCAAGGGCCGGCTGGTCATGGCCGACGTGCTGGCCGACGCCGTCCGCGACCGCCAGCGCGTCCCCGATCCGGTGCTGGAGATCGAGTACGAGCACGACGTCCTCAAGCTCGACCGCAAGACGTGCACCGACGCCCGGACCCGCGCCCGCCGCTCGCGGCGCCCGCACAACCCGGCGCGGCGCCTGTTCGTCTCCGACGTCCTCGACGCCCTGACCCGCCAGGCCGCGCGGAAGCTGGGGGAGGACCTCCTCGACAGCCAGGACGTCCAGGACATCCGCGCCGAGCTGGCCGCCGACGAGCACGTCGCCGCCGCGCTGGACGAGCTGTGGCCGGTGCTGACCCCGGAAGGCGTGCTCGACGACCTGTTCGCCGACCGCGAACGCCTCGGCAGTGCCGCCCGGAAGCACCTGTCCGAGGCGGACCGCGCGCTGCTGGAGAGCAGCCGCGACGCGAAGTGGACGCCTGCCGACGTCCCGCTGCTCGACGAGCTGGCCGAGCTGATCGGCGTCGACGACACCGAGGCCCGCGTCGAGCGCAAACGCCGTGAGCGCGAGGACCGCGCGTACGCCGAGGGCGTGCTCGACATCCTCGAGCAGGACGAGGAGATCATCGACGAGGAGCTGCTGCGCGTCTCGGACGTCCTGGACGCCGAGCTGTTCGCCGAACGCCAGGTGGAGCGCAGCGAGCTGACCGCCGCCCAGCGCGCGGCGCAGGACCGGACCTGGACGTTCGGGCACGTGATCGTCGACGAGGCGCAGGAGCTGTCGGCGATGGACTGGCGGCTGCTCATGCGGCGCTCGCCGAACCGGTCGATGACCCTCGTGGGTGACGTCGCGCAGACCGGCGCCGCGGGTGGCGCGCGGTCGTGGGGCGAGGTGCTCTCGCCGTATGTCGAGGACCGGTGGCGGCTCGAGCAGCTGACCGTCAACTACCGCACGCCCGCCGAGATCATGGCGGTCGCGGCGCGGGTGCTGGCCGAGGTCGACGCAGGCCTGACGGCGCCGTCGTCGGTGCGGGAGACGGGTGTCCCGCCCTGGTCGGTACGCCCGGCCGACCTGTCGGCGGAGCTGCCCGGACTGGTGGCGGCCGAACTGTCCGCTGTGGACGGTGGCACGGTCGCGGTCCTGGTGCCCGCGAGCCGGTTCGACGAGGTTTCGGCCGTGCTGGGCGCGTTCGACGAACGGCTGAGCGTGCTGACGGTCGAGCGGTCCAAGGGCCTGGAGTTCGACTCGGTGGTGCTGGTCGCGCCGGACGAGGTCGTCGCGGGCTCGCCGCGCGGGCTCAACGACCTGTACGTGGCCCTGACGCGGGCGACCCGGCGGCTCGGCGTGGTCCGGACCGGTGACGAAGTGCCGGCACTCTCCGTGCTTGGCTAGTCTCCCCGGCATGCAGAAAATCGGGAAGATCGTGGTCGCCGTCGCGGCGGCGCTGTCCCTGGCCGCGTGCGGCCAGGACGCCCAGCCCCAGCAGACGGCCGCGCCGGCGGGTCCGCCGGTTCCGTCGTCGAACGCCGCGCCGGCGACCCAGAGCAAGGGCCGCGAGTGCACGGCCGACGACGTCAAGACGACGGGCAAGTTCGGCGAGGCGCCGACGATCACCATCCCCGACGACTGCGACCCGCCGAAGAAGCTGATCACGAAGGACCTGTCCGAGGGCACCGGCAACGGGGCGAAGGCCGGGCAGGCGCTGCAGATGAACTACACGCTGGTGACGTGGTCGAACAAGCAGAAGCTGGACAGCTCCTTCGACCGCGGCGAGCCGTTCAAGCTGAACCTGGGCGCGGGCGAGGTCATCCCGGGCTGGGACCAGGGCCTGGTCGGCATCAAGCAGGGCTCCCGCCGGCTGCTGATCATCCCGCCGGACCTCGGCTACGGCCAGGGCGGCAACGGCATCGAGCCGAACGAGACGCTGGTCTTCGTGACGGACGCCGTCTCGGTCCCGACCGACAAGGGCTGAGTCCGTGGACACCCACCACGGCCGCGTGCGCGAATGGCTCGTCGACGACGGCTGGGGGGTGGGGGGCTCCAACCCGGTGGACAACCCCCCCACGGTGGCCAAATCGCGGTGAAAACCCCCCCCCCGCCCGGGCGGCGCCCCGGGGGGGCCCCCCACCAGGTCGGCGCCGTCGGCGTCGACGGTGATCACCCGGTGCTGCAGCCGGTGCAGCCCGGCCTC
>NZ_JBICSQ010000172.1:1226-4441 GCF_043197175.1 Amycolatopsis sp. NPDC049252 | reverse complement strand
TTCAGAACCGTAGAGTGGATGCGTAACACCTTCGTAGACAAGTCCTCGGCCTATTAGTACCAGTCAACTCGACAACACATTACTGTGCTTCCATATCTGGCCTATCAACCCAATGGTCTCTTGGGGGCCTTAACCCACAAAGGGTGGGATACCTCATCTTGGAACAGGCTTCCCGCTTAGATGCCTTCAGCGGTTATCCCTTCCGAACGTGGCCAACCAGCCATGCCCTTGGCAGAACAACTGGCACACCAGAGGTTCGTCCGTCCCGGTCCTCTCGTACTAGGGACAGCCTTCCTCAAGTATCCTACGCGCGCGGCGGATAGGGACCGAACTGTCTCACGACGTTCTAAACCCAGCTCGCGTGCCGCTTTAATGGGCGAACAGCCCAACCCTTGGGACCTACTCCGGCCCCAGGATGCGACGAGCCGACATCGAGGTGCCAAACCATGCCGTCGATATGGACTCTTGGGCAAGATCAGCCTGTTATCCCCGGGGTACCTTTTATCCGTTGAGCGACACCCCTTCCACCAGGAGGTGCCGGATCACTAGTCCCGACTTTCGTCCCTGCTCGACATGTCTGTCTCACAGTCAAGCTCCCTTGTGCACTTGCACTCAACACCTGATTGCCAACCAGGCTGAGGGAACCTTTGGGCGCCTCCGTTACTCTTTAGGAGGCAACCGCCCCAGTTAAACTACCCATCAGGCACTGTCCCTGAACCAGATCATGGTCCGAGGTTCAGATTCCCAATTCGACCAGAGTGGTATTTCAACAACGACTCCACAGTAACTAGCGTCACCGCTTCACAGTCTCCCACCTATCCTACACAAGCCGAACCGAAAACCAATACCAAACTATAGTAAAGGTCCCGGGGTCTTTCCGTCCTGCCGCGCGTAACGAGCATCTTTACTCGTAGTGCAATTTCGCCGGGCCTGTGGTTGAGACAGCCGGAAAGTCGTTACGCCATTCGTGCAGGTCGGAACTTACCCGACAAGGAATTTCGCTACCTTAGGATGGTTATAGTTACCACCGCCGTTTACTGGCGCTTAAATTCTCAGCTTCACCCCCCGAAAGGAGTTAACCGGTCCTCTTAACGTTCCAGCACCGGGCAGGCGTCAGTCCATATACATCGTCTTGCGACTTCGCATGGACCTGTGTTTTTAGTAAACAGTCGCTTTCCGCTGGTCTCTGCGGCCACCCACCCCTAGCCCGAAAAGGACTTCAGAGTGTTTGGCCCCCCTTCTCCCGAAGTTACGGGGGCATTTTGCCGAGTTCCTTAACCACAGTTCACCCGATCGCCTTGGTATTCTCTACCTGACCACCTGTGTTGGTTTGGGGTACGGGCCGTGCATGCACTCACTAGAGGCTTTTCTCGGCAGCATAGGATCACTCTACTTCGCCTCAAACGGCTACGCATCACGTCTCAGCCTATACGGAACACGGATTTGCCTATGTTCCGGCCTACACGCTTACACCAGGACAACCATCGCCTGGCGGAGCTACCTTCCTGCGTCACCCCATCGCTTGACTACTACGAAATCAGGTCCCACGCTCCACAACACCCACTCAGCCCGAAGGCCTCACAGATGCGCTTTGGGTGGTTAGTATCAAACGCCTCGTCATGGGCGCACATGCTCGGGTACGGGAATATCAACCCGTTGTCCATCGACTACGCCTGTCGGCCTCGCCTTAGGTCCCGACTTACCCTGGGCGGATTAGCCTGGCCCAGGAACCCTTGGTCATCCGGCGGCAGAGTTTCTCACTCTGCATTCGCTACTCATGCCTGCATTCTCACTCCCACACCCTCCACCGCTAGCTTCCGCCACGGCTTCCCTGGATGCAGGACGCTCCCCTACCCATCAACACGACTACACACAAACCTCAAGGGCTCGCATGGATCTATTGTGTCAATGACACAGCTTCGGCGGTGTGCTTAAGCCCCGCTACATTGTCGGCGCAGGACCACTTGACCAGTGAGCTATTACGCACTCTTTCAAGGGTGGCTGCTTCTAAGCCAACCTCCTGGTTGTCTGGGCAATCCCACATCCTTTCCCACTGAGCACACACTTAGGGGCCTTAGCTGGTGTTCTGGGCTGTTTCCCTCTCGACGACGAAGCTTATCCCCCGCCGTCTCACTGCCGCACTCTCACACCACGGTATTCGGAGTTTGGTTGATTTCGGTAACCCGGTAAGGCCCCTAGACCATCCAGTAGCTCTACCCCCGTGGTGAAACATACGACGCTGCACCTAAATGCATTTCGGGGAGAACCAGCTATCACGGAGTTTGATTGGCCTTTCACCCCTACCCACAGCTCATCCCCTCAGTTTTCAACCTAAGTGGGTTCGGGCCTCCACGACGTCTTACCGTCGCTTCACCCTGGCCATGGGTAGATCACTCCGCTTCGGGTCTAGACCACGCGACTATATTCGCCCTATTCAGACTCGCTTTCGCTACGGCTACCCCACACGGGTTAACCTCGCCACGCAGCACTAACTCGCAGGCTCATTCTTCAAAAGGCACGCCATCACCCATCACAGGCTCTGACGGCTTGTAGGCACACGGTTTCAGGTACTCTTTCACTCCCCTCCCGGGGTACTTTTCATCTTTCCCTCACGGTACTAGTCCGCTATCGGTCTTCAGGAAGTATTTAGGCTTACCGGGTGGTCCCGGCAGATTCACAGCAAATTCCACGAGCTCGCTGCTACTCGGGAACACCACCAAGAACAACAACACAAGTTTTCGCGTACGGGGCTCTCACCCACTCCGGCCGCCCATCCCAAGGCGTTCCACTAACCCATGCGTCAATTCCGAAGAAATGTCAGTTCCTTCAAGGCGGGTCCCACAACACCGACTACACAACCCCTGACAGGTATCACATGCAATCGGTTTAGCCTCTTCCGCTTTCGCTCGCCACTACTCACGGAATCACGGTTGTTTTCTCTTCCTACGGGTACTGAGATGTTTCACTTCCCCGCGTTCCCTCCACACACCCTATATATTCAGGTGCGGGTAACACCACATCACTGGTGCTGGGTTTCCCCATTCGGAAATCCTCGGATCACAGCTCGGTTGACAGCTCCCCGAGGCTTATCGCAGCCTCCTACGTCCTTCATCGGCTCCTGAAGCCAAGACATCCACCATGTGCCCTTAACAACTTGACCACAAAGATGCTCGCATCCACTCTACAGTTCTCAAACACCACACCAGAAACAAACG
>NZ_JBICSQ010000171.1:0-4612 GCF_043197175.1 Amycolatopsis sp. NPDC049252 | reverse complement strand
GATCGGTCAGGACCTCCTCACGCATACCAACATTCTGGAAAGCTCTGCCTGTCAGGCAAGACGACACGCCGACTCATTCTGAACTGCCCCCTAAGTCCCTCAATGCGACATTCACGGCTTTGCCGTAGCGGGTATCAGGCCGGGACGAGGTGGCGGGCCGCCTCCGGGGTGATGACCACCACCGGGCAGCGGGAAAACCGGACGCACTCCCGCCCGACGCTGCCCAGCACCAGGTCCGACACCGCGCCGCCGCGGTGCGTGCCCAGCACCACCAGGTCCGCGTCCGCGGACGCCGTCACCAGCTCCGTGGCCGGGTCGCCGTGGACCGTGCGGGTCTCCACCGTGGCCTCCGAAGGGATCCTCAGGCCGGCGACGTGGTCCTCCAGGGAGAAGTCGCGCGACGGGACCCGGCCGTGTGGCTGGATCGTGAACGACGCTCCCGGCAGCAGCGCGTCGCGGGGGCGGACGAGGATCGCGCGGACGACATCGCCGGCGTGCGCGCCCACCTCCAAGGCCCACCTCAGGGCCGCGTCGCCGCGGGGCGACCCGTCCGTGCCGACGACGAGCACACGACCTTGTGGCGAAACCATGGCTTCCTTCTTTCTCTCGGGTGTTACCCCGATCGTGCGACCGGCTCCCGGGCACCGGTAGGGGCCGAATTCCGCCGGAGCAGGGGACTTTGTGCTCCGGCGCGGGCCCGGCGGCCGCGGCGACGATGACGGGAGCGGAGCGCCCGACTCCGCGCCCGGGAGTGACCGCGATGACCGCCACAGCACCGGCAGCACTGACGTCCGAGCAGATCGGCGCGCTCGCCCGCGCCGTGAGCCGCGCGCCTTCGGTGCACAACAGCCAGCCGTGGCAGCTGCTCGTCCGCGGGACCGAGGTGGATCTGCTCGAGCGCCGGGACGTCGTGCTGCGCCGGCACGATCCGTTCGGCCGGGACCGGCTGCTGTCCTGCGGCGCCGCGCTCACCAACCTCGAACTCGCCGTGCGCGTGCTCGGCCGGGACTGTCACATCGAGTTCCCGGACCGCGATGACGCCGTGGCCACGGTGGCGATCGGCCGTCCGCGTGCCGTCTCCGCGCGGGACTTCTCGCTGTACCACGCCATCGGCCGCCGCCGCAGTCACCGGCACGCCTTCTTCCACAGCCGCGTGCCGGCCGGCGTCCGCGCCGCGCTGGTCGCGGCGGGGGAGACGACCGGCGTGCACGTCGTGGCTCCGGCGCACCTGGACAAGCTCGCCGAGCTGCTCGGCTTCGCCACCCGCGTGCTCCGCGAAGACCGCGGCTACCAGCGAGAGCTGGCGATGTGGACGGCCCACACGAGGGTGACCGGCGACGGTGTCCCCGAAGACGCGATGAACGAAGAAGCCCTGCCGGTGGCCGGGCTGATCCGGACCGGCACCCCGGTACCGGACGACGTCGTCCTCGCCGAACGGCTGGCCGACGAGAACCTGCTGGTCGTCTGCACCGACGGCGACACCGAGGCCGAGCACCTGGCCGCCGGCGCGGCCCTGGAGCGCGTCTGGCTGACCGCGACGGCGAAGGCACTCGTCGGCTCGGTCATCACCCAGCCCCTGCACCTGACCGGCTTCCGGGCTCGCCTGGTGTCGGAACTGAGCCTGCCGGGAGTGCCGCAGGCGATCTTCCGGTTCGGCTACCCCGCGGTCCCGACCGCTCCCTCGCCGCGACTGCCGCTCGGCGAACTGTTCCCCGACGGACCCACAGGAGGGCTCCGATGACCTACGTACGCGACCTGGCCGAGATCCGGCTCTCCGACGGCGAGACCGTCGGCGGCAAGGGCGCGAACCTCGGCGAGCTGATCTCCGCCGGCTTCACCGTGCCCGGTGGCTTCGTGATCTCCCGCGACGGTTACCGGGCCGCCCTCGACCACGCGGGCGTCCGCGCCGAACTGGCGGACCTGCACGCCAAGGCCGTGGCCAACGTCGACGACACGACGGCGCTCGCCGAACACCTGCCCCGGCTCCCGGGCTCGGCAGTGCACGTGACGCCGCTGCTCTGGGTGACGGCCGGCGTGCTCGGGTTCCGGCGCCGCGACGTCGCGGCCTGAGTCCACATCAGACCCCAGGAGACCACGATGACCAGCTCCGCTCCCGCCACCACGTCGGCGCCCACGGTGTGCCGCCGGGCCCGGCCGACGCTGACCTTCCTCGGCGGCGCCGGGACGCCGACCGGGGCGCGCTACCTCGTCGAGACGCCCGGCGCGCGGGTCCTCGTGGGCTGCGGCGCGTTCGCGGGGCCGGCGGACCTCACCCGGCGCAACTGGTCGCCCGCCCCGGACGCCCTGCGCGCGCTGGACGCGGTCGTGCTCACCGGTGCCGACGCGGCGCACGGCGGGTTCCTGCCGCAACTGGTGGCCGAGGGGTTCACCGGGCCGGTCTTCGCGACACCTGAGACGGCGGCGCTGCTGCCGATGGCGCTGGCGGAGGCGGCCGCGCAGTTCGCCGAGGAGGAAACCGCCGGCTGGCCCGGGTTCCCGGCCGCACCGCCGTTCCGGCCCGCGGACGCCGACCGGGCGGTCGCCCTCCTGCAGCCGGTCACCGAAACGGCGTTCCGGGACGTCGGCCTGGTGTTCGGCCGCGCGGGAGGGCAGCCGGGCGCGGCGTGGGCGCACCTGCGGGCCGGCGACCGGTCGGTGCTGGTCACCCCGCCGCTCGGCAGCGCGACCCACCCGCCGGAGCCGCGGCCCGCCGCGGCGGTGCTCGTCCTGCCGGCCGCCCCGGTGCCCGGCGGCGCCACCGGCCACGAAGCCGGCCGTCTGGCCGCCGTGGTGCACCGCGCGGTCCACCGCGGGGGCAGTGTGCTGATTCCCGCGTCGGCCGCCGGCCGGGCCGCCGAGGTGCTGACGCTGCTGCGCGACCTGATGGACGCGCGGGAGATCCCGGTGCTGCCCGTGCACGTGGACAACCCCGTGGGACTGCCCGCCGGGGTGCCCCGGCTTCCCGAAGACGTCGCGGTCCACCGGCGGCCGGAGGACACGGACTGGTGGGCCGACGGCCCGTCGATCGTCCTGGCCGGGCCCGAGACGGCCGGACCCGGACGGGTGCTGGACCAGCTCGCCCGGCTCCTGCCGGACGCGCGCAACGCCGTCGTCGTGGCCGGCCCGGGTGCCGCCGGAACACGCACGGCACAGCTGGCCGACGGGCTGCGGCAGGTGAAGATCCGCGGCCGGTACGTGCCGGTGCACGCGGAGATCACCCGGTTCGCGGACTTCGGTGAGTACGCCGACGAAGCGTCGGTCAGGGCCTGGGCGACCGCCGGGGCGCCGCCCGAGACCGTGTTCGTCGTCGAGGGCGAGCCGGAGACGGCCCTCGCGTCGGCGAAGGCGTTGCACGCCGAGGCGGGCTGGTGCGCGGTCGTGCCCGCCGACGGCGAGCGCGTGCTGCTCTGACCCAGGGTCTTTGGTCACCCCGGCTCGTGACGCGCGACCGTCGTCGCGGCCGGGGCCACGCGGTGATGCTGAAGGGGATCGTCACCCTCCACAGCCCGGAGCCACCGATGAGCCGACCCCTTCCGACCGTGTTCGACCAGGCCCTCACCGCGGCCGTCCGCGCGCCGTCCCCGCACAACACCCAGCCGTGGCGGTTCGTCGTGACCGGGAACGTGATCGAGGTCTGGCTGGACCGGGAGCGCGTCCTGCCGGTCGCCGACCCGCACCGGCGCGAGGCCCGGCTGGCCTGTGGGGCGGCCGCGTTCAACCTCCTCGTCAGCCTGCGGTCCAACGGCCTCGCGGTGGTGGTGCGGGTGTTGCCCGACCCGGACGAGCGGGACCTGGTGGCCGTGCTCCGCCTCGACGGCAACCAGAAGGCCGCCCAGGCGGAGCAGAGGCTCGCCGAAGCGGTCTTCCGGCGGCACACCAACCGGCGCCCGTTCCTGGACAAGGAGGTGTCGCCCGTGATCCGCACCGCGTTGAAGTCCGCGGCTCTCGCGGAGGGCGGCCAGGTCGAGTACCTCGACGCGTCGGGCCGGTACTCGCCGGTCGCGTCACTGGTGCGGCAGGCCGAGGCGCTGCAGGCGGACGATCCGGCGTTCCAGGCGGAAGCCGCGCTCTGGACCCACCGCCCGCCCGGGAGCCCGGACGGGGTGCCGATGACGGCCGCCGGGCCGCCCCCGGACCACCACGGCGTGGTCACGCTGCGCGCATCGCACGAAAACGCGGCCTTGCCGGCCCGCGAGTACGAGCAGCAGCCCCTTCTCGCCGTGCTGCTCACCCGCGACCGCGGTCCGCACGCCGAAGTCCGCGCCGGGATGGCGATGCAGCGGGTGCTGCTCACCGCGACCGCGGAGGACCTCGCGGCGTCGTTCCTGTCGCAGCCGTTCGAGACGCCGCGGACCCGGCAGTCGATGGACCGGCTCTTCACCGGGCTGGGCCAGCCGCACACCTTGCTGCGCATCGGTTACGGCTATCCGACGAGGCTGACGGCCCGGCGCGCGGTCACCGACGTGCTGACCCACCGCACCGCACCGGACGTACCGGCGACGTGAGCCGGCCGGCCGTACCGCCGGGCTCGTGGCCCGGCCGGGCGGATCGCGGGATGCCGGTCAGCGGCCGGGCTCGGCCGCGCCCAGGTTCCGGAGCACGTCCTGGAGGG
>NZ_JBICSQ010000170.1:0-4858 GCF_043197175.1 Amycolatopsis sp. NPDC049252 | reverse complement strand
GGGGGCGGCCGTGGGGGCCCGGGGGGGGGGGGGGGGGGGGGGGGGGCGGGCCCCGCGCCGCCCCCCCCGCCACGTCTGTCCCTCGGCTCGAGCGCGACTCGATCCGCGGCCCAGCGCCTCTCCAGCCACGACGGCCTCCGCAGCTCCACGAACCGACCTCCCAGGTACGTGAGCCGACCTTCTAGGTACGCGAGCCGACCCTCCGGGCACGTGGGCCGACTCTCTGGGCACGTGGGCCGACTCTCTGGGTACGTGAGTCGACCCTCCAGATACGTGAGCCGACTCTCTGGGCGCGTGAGCCGGCTCTCTGGGTACGCGAGCCCACCTCCCAGGCGTGCGAGCCGACTCTCTGGGTACGTGAGTCGACCCTCCAGGTACGTGAGACGACCCTCCAGGTACGAGAGCCGGCTCTCTGGGTACGCGAGCCCACCTCCCAGGCGTGCGAGCCGACTCTCTGGGTACGTGAGTCGACCCTCCAGGTACGTGAGTCGACCCTCCAGGTACGTGAGCCGGCTCTCTGGGTACGCGAGCCCACCTCCCAGGCGTGCGAGCCGACTCTCTGGGAACGTGAGTCGACCTTCTGGGTACGCGAGCTGACTCTCCAGGTACGCGAGCTGACTCTCCAGGTACGCGAGCCGACCTTCCAGGTACGCGAGCCGACTCTGCAGGCACGTGAGCCGACCCTCTGACCACGTGAGCCGACCCTCTGACCACATGAGCCGGCTCACTGGGCACGTGAGCTGACCTCCGGGCGCGTGAGCCGTCCATGCGGAGAGGTGAGCCGACCTCCCGGGTGCACGAACCGGCCATCCAGATGTGCGAGCTGATGCTTCCGGTGTCCGAACTGGCCCGTGCAGACTCCGCGAGATGTTCCCTAGGATGCGCCAGGCGGCTCGCCGCGTGTGCGGGCGACCGTCCGGGCAAGCACGCCGGCTCGCTGGGCGAGTCAGCGGCGAGAACTCTTCCGTTCGATCAAGCGCGCTTCGAGCGTCGTCGTGGTCGCGTCGCGGGTGCTGTCCGAAATCCGGGCCAGCAGCAGCTGCGCCGCCACCCGGCCGACCTCGTAGGCCGGCTGGGCGACCACCGTCAGGGGCGGGTCGATCAGTGTTGTCCAGGGGGCGTCGTCGAACGAGACGATGCCGATGTCGCGACCCGAACGCAGGCCTCGCGCCGAGAGAGCCTCCAGGACTCCGATCGCCATCGTGCTGTTCGCGACCAGCAGCGCGTCCGGCGGGGTCGGCTCGTCCAGCAGCTCCAGCGCCGCCAGCCGGGCGCCTTCCGCGCGGTACTCCGCCCGCCGGGACACCACGTTTTCCTCGCCGACGACGTCGGCGTAGCCCGCTAGGCGATCGTCGGCCGTGCGGACGCCCGCGGGGCCGGTCAGGCAGCCGACGCGGCGGTAACCGCCCGTCAGCAGGTGCCGCGTCGCCTCGGCCGCCGCGTGCCGCGTGTCGACCAGCACCTGGTCGCCCGCCTCGGCCGGCAGCGGCCGGTCGACCGCCACCAGCGGCGTGCCCTGGCGGCGCAGGCCCTCGACGTTCGTGGACCGGCCGGTGGGGGAGAGCACCACCCCGGCGACCCGCTCCTGCAGCGCGACCTCGATGTAGCGCCGCTCCTTGTCCTCGTTCTCGTCGGAGTTGCAGAGCACCACCGAGTACCCGGACCGCTGCGCGAGGTCCTCGACGCCACGCGCGATCGCCGTGAAGAACGGGTTCTCGACGTCGGAGATGATCAGCGCGAGCACCGCCGTCTCCTGCCGGCGCAGGTTCCGGGCCAGCCCGTTCGGGTGATAGCCGAGCTCGGTGGCGGCCTCCTGGACCCGCGCGGCCAACGTCGGGTCCACTGTGGACTTGCCGTTGAGCGCGCGCGACACGGTCGCCGTGGAGACGCCGGCCCTCGCCGCGACGTCACTGATGGTGGCCACACGCCCTCCCGACCGAAGCCCTGGTCACACTTCGAGGGGGAGAATAGCGCTCCCGGTAGTCGTTTACCGTCCGCTCACCTTTCCGGGCCAGGGCCGTCGGCCGCCGTTACGCCGAACGGACCTCGTCCACAGTGGACCGCCCGGGGAAGTAGGCGCGCGGGGTCAGGCCGGTCAGGGCCCGGACGTCCCGGCTGAGGTGGGCCTGGTCGGCGTACCCCGCGGCGGCGGCCAGCGCGGCCAGCCCCGGCGCGCGCGGAGCCAGCGAGACCGCCCGCTGGAAACGGCTGACCCGCAGGTAGGTAGCCGGTCCGTAGCCGATCGCCTGGACGAAGCGCCGCCGCAGCCGGCGTTCGGCGACCCCGACCTGACCGGCGGCTTCCGCGACCCGGGTGGCCCCGGCGTCGAGCCGCGCGACCAGTGCCGCCACCGCCGGATCGGGCGGCGGGGCGTCCGGCAGCCGCGACACGACCGCGCGCGCCGGGGAGAGGTCTCCGGAGAGCAGCCGCTCGGTCAGCAGCTCGCCCTCGCGGCCCCACAGCTCGGGCAGCGTGACGCGGCGATCGCGCAGCTCGTCGGCGGCCACGCCGAGCACCGCCGCCGCGCGGCCCGGGGTGAACCGCACGCCACGCAGCACCTCGCCGGGCCTGGTCACCGACGACCAGGCCGTGGTGTCCGGGCCCGCGACGAACACGCCGGTGTCCCCGACGACCAGGTCCAGGCAGCCATCGGGCACGATCCGCTTCGGCGCCGAAGCGGCCGACCGCCACACGCAGCGGGCGACGCCCCGCAGCGGCGGGGGTGGTGCCGCCTCTTCGTACATACTCCGATCATGCACCTGGGGTCCGACAGTTTCGCGCCGCCCATCGACTCACTGGCCTGGATCCACGTCCGCGACCGGCGGCTCCTTTCGGTCCGCACCACCGGCAAGGCGAAGTTCTACCTGCCCGGCGGCAAGCGCGAGCCGGGCGAAGGCGACGTCGCGGGGCTGTGCCGGGAGATCCGCGAAGAGCTCGGGGTGACGCTCGACCCGCTCAGCTTCCGGTTCTTCGCCGCACTGGAGGAGCAGGCCGACGGTTTCGCCGACGGGCGCCTGGTCCGCATGACCTGCTACACGGCCGACCACCAGGGCGAGCCGACACCGTCGCGGGAGATCGCGGAGGCGGCCTGGCTGAGCTCGGCGGAGGCGGCGATGTGCCCGCCCGCCGGACAGCGGGTGCTGCGGATGCTGGCTGATGCCGGGTTGGTGGACTGACCGCGTTTCGAGGTGGGCTTGGGGGGTGGGGGTCGGCCGAAGCAGTGGTCGGCGCTCTGCCGCGGATGCTGATCGAGGCCCTGCCGGCCGGCTGTTCACGGCTCGAGGTCCACCACCCCGCGGCCCGTTCCGATGTCGAACGGCACCGATGCCTGGTCGTGCACGATCAGCCAGTCTTCGTCGATCTTGCGGAAGCAGAACGTGGCCCGGACCCACATTCCGGCCGCCTTCGTGCCGTCGCCGAGAGTGCCGCTCAACCTGCCGAAACAGTGGCCGAACGCCAGGTCCTCGCCCGCCGTGACGGTCAGGTCGCGGACCTCGTAACTCACCTCCGCGAACAACGTGAACGCTCTCGCCCAGTTCTTCAGCTTCGCGTCGACCCCCACGTGCTGCAGCGGGGGCTCGACGTCGAACGACACGACGTCCGCCGCGTACATGCTCCTGAGCGCGTCCAGGTCCTTCGCCTTGATCCCCTCGACGAGCTTGTCGATCTGCTGCCGGATCGCCGTGGTCATGTTGTCTCCTTCGGTCTGGGATTCCCTCACTGAGAACGACGACGCAGCATCTGCGAATGTGAGGTCCCTCGGCGCACCCGATTGGGTGAAAGTTGGACTTCTCATGGATCGGGGGCTAACGCGGAGTTAGGTCACGGCGAGATGTAGTCGACGTACTCGACGGAAGTGCGCTCGACGAGAGAAGACCTTTCCATGGGTGTTCCCATCGTTACCCCACCCGCGGCGCCTACCGAGCGTGACCGCCAAAGCCGGTGCCGGCCCGCGGGCAACGTCATCGTCGTGCTCGGGGTGATCGCCGCGGCCGTCGCGGTGACCTCGTACGTCGTGCCTCGGTCCACGCGTGGACCGGTGTCGGGCGAGCCCGTGGCCGCGCCAGTCGCCCCGGCCGCGGTCAGCACTGTCAGCCACTCCGTCCTCTACGAACTGCTCGGCGCGGACGGTGCCCGCAACGTCACCTACTCGGGCGCGGGGGCGGCGCTGGCCCAGCAGGCCGAGGTCGCCACGCCGTGGTCGGCGGCGTTCACCCGCACCGGCCCGGCCGACCGCACCGAGTTCTACTCCATCGCCGCGCAGAACCCCGGGCCGGGCGAGCTGCGCTGCCGGATCAGCGTCGACGGCGTCGTTCTCGCCGAGAAGGCCGTGACCGAACCCGGCCGCCAGTTCAGCTGTGCCGTCTGAAAGCCGTCTGACGGCCGCGTAAGGCAGGATCCAGGGCGTGATCACCTTCGGGCCCGCCCTGGTGGCCGTGCTGGTCCTGCTCACCCTGGCCGGGGCTGCCGTCGTCCGCTGGGGCGAACTCGGCCAGGGCCGCGCGGTGCTGATCGCCGCGATCCGCGCGGTCGCGCAGCTGGCCCTCGTGTCGCTGGTGATCACCGCGATCCTGCGCTCCGCCCCGCTGACCGGCCTGTTCGTGCTGCTCATGTTCGGTATCGCCGCGGTGACGTCCGCGCGCCGCGGCGGCGGCTGGGCCAACCTGCCCTGGACGGCCCTCGCCATCACGGCCGGCGTCGCCCCCGTGCTCGCCCTGGTCCTCGGCGCCGGCGTCGTGCCGCTGCGCCCGATCGCGGTCGTCCCGATCGCCGGCATCGTGATCGGCGGCGCGATGACCGCGACGTCGCAGGCCGCCCGCCGCGCCCTGGACGAGCTCAAGGCCCGCCACGGCGAGTA
>NZ_JBICSQ010000169.1:0-4954 GCF_043197175.1 Amycolatopsis sp. NPDC049252 | reverse complement strand
TACCTGATTGGACGACACGGCCAAAGGCCGGCCCGGTCACGTGTCGTCCATCTGGATACGCGTGTCGTCCGGCTGCGTACGCGTGTCGTCCGGTCAGACGGTGAAGTCGAAGCCGCCCGGGCGGCCGTTGCGGTCGGCCAGCAGCCCGGCCAGCGTGGCGATCGCGATCTCCGGCGGGGTCCGCGAGCCGATGTTCAGCCCGACCGGGCGGTGCACCCGGCCGATCTCGGCGTCCGGTACCCCGAGGGCGCGCAGCGCGGCCAGGTGCGGGCCGGGGTGGCGCGGGTTGCCGAGCACCCCGATCCAGCGCGGCTTGTGCTCGAGCGCGGCCTTGAGCACCTCGCCGAGCTCGGGCCGGTGGTGGTCGGTGACGACGACGTCGGCGGACCCGTCGAGCGGCGGCAGCGTCGTCGCCGCCTCGAACTCGCCGGGCACGTCGGTCGCGCGCGCGGCGTCCGGTTCGAACAGCGCGACGTGGAACCCGAGGTCCCGCGCGAACTTCAGCAGGTACCGCGACACGGGCGAGGCGAAGACGGCGACCAGCGTCCGCACGTCCGGGTCCGGTTCGGCGGCGCCGTGGGCGACTTCGCAGGCCTCGGGTTCACTCATGCCGCCATTGTCCCCCGGTTCAGCGGATCTCCTCACCCAGCGAAACCCGGAACTGATACGTGTCCGTCTTGCCCTTGATCAGCACCAGGTACCCGCCGGCCACGCGCAGCACCGTCCGGCCCTGCGGCGACCACGGGCGCGCCGGCCGGTGCTGCTTGGCCAGCAGGTACGCCTCGTCTTCCGCACTCTCGCGGTCGGGGTAGCGCGTCGCCTCCGCGACGGACCAACCCCGGGCGTCGCCGGCGCCGCCCTGCTCTTCGATGACGACCCACCAAATGGAACTCATGCCCTTCCGACGCGCCTGGGCGCGCGAAGGTTTCAGATCTCTTCGCCCACGGTCAGCCGGAAGTGGAACGTCGAGGTCCGGCCGTCGACGATCACCAGGTAGCCGCCCGCGACCCGCAGCACCCGCCGCGACTTCGCCGACCACGGGTGGAACGGCTCGTACTCGCGGGCCAGCCGCAGGGCCTCGGCCTCCGCGGCCGGCAGGTCGTCGAACCGGAACGTCTCCGACAGCGACCAGCTCCGGCCGTCACCGTTGCCGCGCTGCTCCTCGACGACGACCCACCAGCTCACGGCGTCAGACCTCCGGCTCGGCGAATTCGAAGTACTCCGGCAGCGGCGCGGTGCCGGCCAGCCGGAAGTAGCGGACCTTCCGGCGCCGCCGCAGCCGCAGGGTGTCGCGGACGGCGTCGTTGTGGACGCGCCGCGCGATGATCACCCGGTGCTCGGCGTCGGTCAGCTCCTCGGCCAGCTCGGGCAGCAGGCCCGCCCGGTCGACGCGGCTCAGCTCCCGGGTCAGCTCGTTCTCTTCGGTCTCGCGGTCGGCCCGCGGCGCCGCTTCGGCGCGTTCGGCCGACGTCCGCAGCTCGGTGTCGCCCAGCACCACGGCGACCGCCCTGGCCACCACCGCGCGGCGGGCCAGCGCCGCGTCGAGGGCGGCCCAGCCCGCGTCCATCCGGACGTGCAGCCGGTCGAGCCGGTTCGCCGTCGCGACGAGGAACAGTCCACCGAGCACGACGATCACCGCGAGCACCGGCAGCAGCCAGCCGAGCACGCTCACCGGGCGAACTCCCGCTCCGGCGCCGCGACGCGCCGCGGGTCGGCGGCGACGGCCGTCTCGTAGACGCGCAGCACCTGCGTGGCCACGACCGACCAGTCGAACATCGTGACCCGCTCCCCCGCCGCCGCGGCCAGCGACGCCCGGCGCGCCGGATCACCCAGCAGCTCGCGCAGCCCGTCGGCCAGCGCGCCCGGGTCGCCGGTCTCGACCAGCATCCCGGCCCGGCCGTCGTCGAGCACGCGGCGGAACGAGTCGAGGCCGCTGGCCAGCACCGGCGTGCCCGCGGCCATCGCCTCGGTGAGGATCATCCCGAAGCTCTCGCCACCGGTGTTGGGCGCGCAGTAGACGTCGACGCTGCGCAGGGCCTGGGCCTTGACGTGGTCGTCGGCCTGGCCCAGGAGCTCCAGGTGCGGGGCCAGCTCGGGGCCGGCGTCACGGCGCAGCTGGTCCTCGTCACCACGGCCGACGACGACCAGCCGCAGGTCCTCGAACTCCGGCAGGATCCGCCGCAGCGCCTCCAGCAGCACGCCCATGCCCTTGCGGGGCTCGCCGAACCGGCCGACGAACCCGACCGTGCCGCCGGCCCGCGGGTAGCCCGGCAACGGCGTCGCGGAGGAGAAGAACTCGACGTCGACGCCGTTGGGGACCTCGACGGCGTCACCGCCGGCGTGCTCCACCTGGACCCGCCGCGCCAGCGCGGACACGGCGATCCGCGCGGTGATCTTCTCCAGCAGCGGCCGCAGCACGGGCTGGAACGCCGAGAGCGTGCGCGACCGGGTCGTCGCGGTGTGGAAGGTGGCGACGATCGGGCCGTCGGCGATGAGCAGCGCCAGCAGGGACAAGCTCGGCGCGGCGGGCTCGTGCAGGTGCAGGACGTCGAAGTCACCTTCGCGGATCCAGCGGCGCACCCGGGCGTAGGAGACCGGGCCGAACTGCAGGCGGGCGACCGAGCCGTTGTACCGGATCCCCAGCGCCTTGCCCGCCGGGTGCACGAACTCCGGCAGGTCGGCGTCGTCGTCGGCAGGGGCCAGGACGGACACCTGGTGCCCGCGGGAGATCAGCGCCTTCGTCAGGTCGATCACGTGCCCCTGCACGCCGCCGGGCACGTCGAAGGAGTACGGGCACACGATCCCGATCCGCATCGGTCGCGCGGTCACGGCTCAGCTCGCTTCTTCGAGGCTGCCCGGCTCGGCGGCCTCCATGTCGGCGGGCCAGAACTTCTGCACCATGTGCCAGTCGGCGGGGTGCGCGGCGATGTCGCCGGCGAAGATGTCGGCCAGCGCCTGCGTCGCGGCCGGGACCTCGGCCCGCGCGGTGACGCGGATGCGCGGGTGCAGCCGGACCTGCCAGCCGTCCTCGGTGAACCAGCAGCCCGCCGGGATCAGCGCGGCACCGGTCGTCGCGGCCAGCCGCGCCGGCCCGCCGGGCATCCGGGCCGGCTCGCCGAAGAACTTCACGGGGATGCCGTTGTCGGTCAGGTCTCGGTCGCCGACCAGGCAGACGGCCTTGTTCTCCCGCAGCCGCTTGAGCAGCACACGCATCGCGGAGCTGTCGCCGGTCAGGGGGACGATCTCGAACCCGAGCGACTCGCGGTAGGAGGCGAACCGGCGGTAGAGCGACTCGGGCTTCAGGCGTTCGGCGACGGTCGTGAACCCGCCGAGGTAGTCGGCCAGCCAGACGCCGGCGATGTCCCAGTTGCCGCTGTGCGGCAGCGCCATCACGGCGCCGTTGCCCTCGGCCAGCGCCGCGTCGAGGTTCTCGACGCCGGTGATCGAGGCCGCGACCTTCTTGCTGACCTCACCCTGGTCCATCGACGGCAGGCGGAAAGTCTCGTGCCAGTAGCGCGCGTACGAGCGCATCGCGCGGCGGGTCAGCTCGTCCAGCTCGACCGGGTCGGCCTGCGGCACGACGCGGGCGAGGTTCGCGCGCAGCTGCCGCACACCCCCGCCGTCCTGCCGGACGGCGAGGTCCGCCCCCAGGGAGAACACGGTGCCGCCGAACCCGGCGGGCAGCCAGCCGGCCAGCCGCCACGCGGCGGCGTAACCGAACTCGCTGAGCCTGCCGGACACCTTGCTCATACCGGCTGCTCCCCGGCGGCGGCTTCACGAGCCGCCTTCGCCACCCCGGCGAAGCGCTGCAGCAGCGTGATGACCGACAGCACGGCCAGCAGCCAGAGGGAGATGTCCACGGTCCACGGCACGCCGAGGCCGTGCAGCCCGGTGCCGACCAGCGCGATGATGAGCCGCTCGGCGCGTTCGACCAGCCCGCCGTCTACCGGCAGGCCGGACGCGTCGGCGCGGGCCTTGACGTAGGAGATGACCTGGGCGAGCACCAGGCAGATCAGGGCCGCCGCGGCGGCCGGGTGGTTGTCGTCGACCACGAAGCACCACCAGGCGATGGCGGCGAACAGCGCGCCGTCCACCAGCCTGTCGCAGGTCGCGTCGAGCACCGCGCCGAACGGGGTGCCGTAGCCGCGGGCCCGGGCCATGGCGCCGTCGAGCAGGTCGAGCATGGCGAAGCCCCACACCGTGAAGGTGCCCCACAGCAGGAAGCCGTTGGGGAAGAAGACCAGGGCACAGGCGATCGCGCCGGCGGTGCCGAGCACGGTCATCGCGTTCGGGGTCAGCCCGGCGCGGACCAGCGCCTGGCCGATCGGATCGGTGACGCGGGAAACGGAGGCACGCGCGAAGATATTGAGCATCGGATCGTCTGAGGCACCTGGCTACGAGGGTCGGGTGGGCGATGGCAGCCTATCGACCCGCCCCGGTGAACCCGACGCGCCGCCCCGGGTCAGCCCGATTTCGGCAGCCGGACGACCTCGCCCGGATACTCGCGCGCTTCTTCCTCGGCCTGCGCCGCGGCACATTTCGGCGAGAGCCGGTTGCGGATCGCGGCGCTGATCTCACCCAGCGCGCTCACCTGCTCCGGCGTCAGCGGGTCGAACAGGCTCTCCCGGACGGCCTCGACGTGCCCGGGCGCCGCCGCTTCGAGGGCGGCGAAGCCTTCCTTCGTCAGGACGGCCCACGCGCCGCGCTTGTCGGTCGGGCAGGCCTCGCGGCGGACCCAGCCGTTCGCCTCCAGGCGCGCGACGGCGTGCGAAAGCCGGCTGCGCGACGCCTGGCGCGCGTCGGCGAGCTCGCTCATCCGGAGGCGTCGGCCCGGCGCTTCCGACAGCGAGACGAGCACCTCGTAGTAAGTGTGGGGCATGCCCGAGTCGTGCTGCAGCTGACCCTCGAGGTGCGCGCTCAGCATGCGGGTGGCCGTGTTGAACTCACGCCAGAC
>NZ_JBICSQ010000168.1:0-5003 GCF_043197175.1 Amycolatopsis sp. NPDC049252 | reverse complement strand
CGGGCAGCTGGCCGTCCGCTGGCCGGAGGTCCGGAAATTCCTGTGTGGACTGTCCACGGAAGACCTCGAGCGCGCCGGCCGTCTCCTCGCCCGCGTCTCCCCCGCCGACGTCCTCGCCGCGCACCCGGACGTGCCGGTGGTGCGGGTCGCGATCACCGGGCACGGCACGGTGTCGCCGGTCGTGCCGCCGCTCGCGGCGGAGCTGGCACGCCACGGGCTGCTGCTGGACGCGCACGTCTGCGCTTTCGACTCCTACGTGTTCGACCTGACCGACCCGGCGAGCGACCTGTACGCGCACCGCCCGGATCTCGTGCTCTGCCCGCTGGACCCGGAGATCGTGACCGACGAGCTGCCCGTGCCGTGGCGGGCCGCCGACGCGGAAACGGTGCTGGACGCCAAGATCGGCCTGCTGGAGGACCTGGCCCGGCGGCACGCCGCGCAGGGCGGCGGGGTGCTGGTGTTCACCACCCTGCCGTTGCCCGGCGCGATCGCGGGCCAGCTGGTCGACCAGCGCTCACGCGCCCGGCTCGGCGCCGCGTGGCGGCGGGCCAACGCGCGCCTGCTCGACCTCACCGCGGAACTCGCTTCGGTGTCCGTGATCGACGTCGACCCGCTGCTGGCCGAGGGCATTCCGGCGGAGGACGCGCGGCTCGGACGCTACACGAAGACCCACCTCTCCCCCGCGCTGCTGACGCGCCTGGCCCGCGAAGCCGGGCACCTCGCCCGGTACGTCACCGGGTCGGTGAAGAAGTGCCTCGCGGTGGACCTGGACGAGACGCTGTGGGGCGGCGTTCTCGGCGACGACGGCCTGGAGGGCATCGAGGTCGGCGACACGCCGCGCGGTGAGGCGTTCCGGTCGTTCCAGCGGGTGGTCAAGCAGCTCGGTTCGCAGGGCGTGCTCGTCGCCGCGGTGAGCAAGAACGACGGCGACCTGGTGCACCGGGCGTTCGCCGAGCACCCCGGGATGCTGCTGCGCAAGGACGACTTCGTGCGCGTGGTCGCGAACTGGCAGCCGAAGCACGACAACCTGGCCGCGCTGGCCGCCGACCTCAACATCGCCGCCGACGCCACCGTGTTCGCCGACGACTCCAGCTTCGAATGCGGGCTGGTGCGCCACGAGCTGCCGGGGGTGGCGGTGGTGCAGCTGGACGACGAACCCGCGCTGCACGGCGAAAAGCTGTTCGCGGACAACTGGTTCACCGTGCGCGAGCTGACCGCGACCGACCGGCAGCGGCCCTCGATGTACCGGCAGGAGCTGCGGCGCCGCGACTTCCTGGACTCGTTCGACTCGCTGGCCGACTACCTCGCCGGCCTCGGTGTGGTGGTCGAGCTGGCGCCGGTCACCGCGAAGGACGTACCACGAATCTCGCAGATCACGTTGCGCACCAACCAGTTCAACCTCACGACGGTCCGGCTGCAGCAGGACGAGGTGCAGCGCCGCGCGGCGGACCCGGAGCAGGTGACACTGGCCATCCGCAGCTCCGACCGCTTCGGCGACAACGGGACCGTGGGCGCGATCTTCCTGCGGCGCGGGGGCAGCACGCTGCACATCGACAACTTCCTGCTCAGCTGCCGGGTGTTCAGCCGGGGGGTGGAGGACACGTGCCTCGCGGCGGTGCTGGCGCACGCCGCGGCCACCGGCGCGACCGCCGTGTCCGGCACTTACCGGCCGAGCCCGAAGAACGGCAAGGTCGCCGGCTTCTACCTCCGGCACGGCTTCACCGCCGCGGGCGAGACCGGCGGCGCGCAGGTGTTCACGCACGACCTGACCGAGCTCCCGGCGCCGCCGGGGCACGTGCGGCTGGTCGACCGACTGGCGGAGGGAAGGGCATGAACGGCATCGGCGACTTCATCACCCTGCTGCGGGACGAGCTGGGGATCCCGGTGGAGGAGAAGGACGTGCACCGCGACCTCGACGAAGTGGAGGGCTGGGACTCCGTGCACCTGCTCGTGGTGCTCTCCAGCCTGGAACGCGTCACCGGCAGGCGCATGTCGCTGCCGCACGCGCTGGAGGCACGGACCCTGGACAAGCTCTACGCGCTGACGGTGACCGCATGAACGTCCGGCCGTTGCCGCCCCAGCGCCGGCACACCCTGTACCTGCAGGAGCAGCTCCGCGCGTTCTCGCCGGTGTTCCTGGACACCGAAGTCGACATGTCCGCGGTCCGGGCACACCGCGCGGCCTGCCCACGCCGGATCTCCACCGTGACCCACGTGCTGCACGCGGCCGCGCGGGTGCTCGCCGGGCACCCCGACGCGAACGCCGCGCTGTCCGGCCGCGTCTCGCCCCGGATCGCGCGGTTTTCGACCGTCAGCGGGAAGCTGACGCTCGACAAGACCCTCGCCGGGCAGCGGGTCGTGCTCGCCGCGGTGCTGCCGGACCTCGACCGCCTCGAGCTCGACGAGATCCAGGCGCTCGTGGAGCGCCACCGCGACGCCGACCCGGAGACCGACCCGGCGTTCGCGAAGCTGCGCGCACTGCACCGCGTCCCGCCGGTGGTGGGGAGGCTGCTGTTCCGGCTGGCCGGGCGCTCGCTCGCCGAGCGGCCGGGCCTGGCGGGCACCTTCGCCGTGACGTCGCTGGGACACCGGCCCGTGCACGGCTTCCACTCCGTCGGCGGCACCACGATCACCTTCGGCGTCGGGCAGGTCACCGACCGGCCGGTGGTCCGGGACGGCGCCGTCGTGGTGGCGCCGGTGCTGCGGCTGAACCTGGCGTTCGACCACCGGGTGCTCGACGGCGCCGAGGCCGCCGACGTGCTCACGGAGGTCAAGGACCGCCTCGAGAAGGTGCCCGACGCCGCCACCTGGCCCGGGGCGGTGACGGAGTGAACGACGTCCGGGAACTGAAACAGTACGTGTGGGCCCACGCGCGCGCCCAGGGCGTGCCGCTGAGTCACTACGAGGACCTGCTGTCGCGGATCACGTCCGATGTGGACGGTGCGGACGGGTCGTGGACCCGGGAGTGGGTACGCGCGGGCGAGGCCCTGGAACGCGACGGGAAACTACTGGAGGCCGGCCAGTACTACAACCTGGCCCGGTTCCCGTTCGTCGCGGGACCGGAGCGAGCGGAAGCGCTGGAGCGGTGCGTGTCGGCGTTCGACCGCTGGCGCCGGGAGGCGGGCGGCATCGAGCGCGTCGAAGTCGACACGCCGACCGGCCGGTTCGGCGCCTGGGGCACCGGACTGTCCACTCGGGACAAGCAGCCGCTCCTGGTGTTCATGGGCGGCATCGTGAGCGTCAAGGAGCAGTGGGCCCCGCTGCTGCCCGTGCTGCGGAAGCTCGGCGTCGCGGCGATCGCGGCCGAGCTGCCCGGCGTCGGGGAAAACCCGCTCCCCTACGACGACAAGAGCCACCGGCTGTTCTCCGACCTGCTCGACGCGGTCGCCGACCGCGCGGACGTGTCGCGGACGCACCTGCTGCCGCTGAGCTTCAGCGGGCACCTGGCGCTGCGCTGCGCGCTGGGCGACGAGCGGATCCGCGGCCTGGTCACCGTCGGTGCCCCGCTGCGGGAGTTCTTCACCGATCCCGCGTGGTGGTCCTCACTGCCCCGGCTCACGGTCGACACCCTCGTCCACCTCACCGGTGTCCCCGAAGCGGGACTGCAGGACCACGTGCGTGGCTGGGCGATCACCGCCGGCGAGATCGCGTCGCTGCGCATCCCGGTCGGCTACGTCGCCTGCTCCCGCGACGAGATCATCCCGCCCGGCGATCCGGCCCTGCTGCGCGAGCACGCCCGCGAGCCGCGCGTCGTCGAGTTCGACGACGTGCACGGCGCCCCGGAGCATTCGCGTGAGATGCAGGCTTGGGCGCTGCTGGCCACGCTCCGGATGCTCGGCGGCCGCCGGGTGCCGCGCGCGCTGTTCGGCACCGTCCTGGCCGGGCAGCGCCTGGGACGGCTGCTCCGCTCCCGAGCCTGAACCCCCTTCCCCCGACCGAGAGGCCGACGCCGCATGGCCGCCACCGAGGACAAGCTCCGCGACTACCTCGAACGTGTCACCAACGATCTGATCGCCATCGTGGGCACGTGCTGCCCGGCCCTGCTGCGCAAGCGCACCCCGCGTGCCGCACGTCGTGCAGTTCGACGACGTTCACGGGGCACCGACGCATTCGAGTGAGCTGCAGGCTTGGGCGTTGCCGACCACACCGCCCTGGCCGGGCAACGCCTGCGGCGGCTGCTCCGTTCCCGGGCTTGAACCCCCTTCCCCCGAACCCGAGAGGCTGACGCCGCATGGCCGCCACCGAGGACAAGCTCCGCGACTACCTCAAACGCGTCACCAACGATCTCGCCCGGACGCGCAAGCAGCTGCAGGACGCGGAGTCGGCGAAGCACGAACCGATCGCGGTCGTCGGGATGGGCTGCCGGTATCCGGGTGGGGTGCGCTCGCCGGAGGACCTCTGGCAGCTGGTGTCGGAGGGGGTGGACGCGATCAGTGAGTTCCCGGCGGATCGTGGGTGGGACCTGGAGAACCTGTTCGACCCGGACCCCGACCACCCGGGCACGGTGACGTCGCGGTTCGGCGGCTTTCTGCACGATGCGGCAGAGTTCGACCCGGAGTTCTTCGGGATCAGCCCGCGTGAGGCACTGGCGATGGATCCGCAGCAGCGGCTGTTGCTGGAGACGACGTGGGAGGCGCTGGAATACGGCGGGATCGTCCCGTCGACGTTGAAGGGCAGCCGGACCGGGGTCTTCACCGGGATCATGTACAACGACTACGCGTCCCGCCTGCAGCCGATGCCACCGTCGTTCGAGGGACACCTCGGCACGGGCAGCGCCGGCAGCGTGGCCTCGGGGCGGGTGGCCTACACCTTCGGTTTCGAAGGCCCGGCGGTGAGCGTGGACACGGCGTGTTCGTCGTCACTGGTCGCGATTCACCTGGCCGGGCAGGCGTTGCGGGGTGGTGAGTGCGATCTGGCGGTGGCCGGTGGGGTGACGGTGATGGCCACGCCGAACACGTTCGTCGAGTTCTCCCGCCAGCGCGGCCTCGCCGCCGACGGCCGGTG
>NZ_JBICSQ010000167.1:0-5774 GCF_043197175.1 Amycolatopsis sp. NPDC049252 | reverse complement strand
GCCCGGCGCGTGCACGCCGGCACGTCCGGCCGGCTCGGCGGACGCATCCTCGACCTGCTCACGCCCGGCACCTCGGCGACCCGCTCCGGGCGGCCTCGCGATGCTCGCCGGATCAGCCAAGATCCGCAGCTGTCGCTGGAGTACTCCGCCCAGAACCGCGCGATCGTCGGCAAGCAACGCGGCTCGCAGTACGAGACCGTCATCCGCTACGCCGTCACCAGCCACCTAGCCGCGGAAGCCTCCGACGCTGAAACGCGGCAAGCGCGAGATACGACCCGCGGACGCGCCCACGCCCTGGCCGCGAGCTTCGCCGCCTTCACCGAGCACAACCACTACACCCGAACCCGCCTCCACCACCCCGCCGAAGCGCTCGCCGACCGATGCCTCGGCCGCGGCGACCTGCTGTCGGTTCCCGAGCTGGCGGCGATCGCGCACCTGCCGGTCGACGCCGAGATCCCCGGCATCGAGCGCGCCTGCGCGAAAGCCGTCGCCCCACCGCCTGGCGTCGCCGTGCCAGGCCCCGAGGTCAAACCGCTCGGCGTGGCCGACTCCGGGCACTCGCGCGCCGTCGGGCTGCGCGTGCCGGACGCCCGCCACCACCTGCACGTCCTCGGCGCCACCGGGTCGGGCAAGTCGACGTTGCTGGGCAATCTGATCCTCGACGACGCGGACGCCGGTCGGGGCATCGTGCTCATCGACCCGAAGGGCGACCTCGTCACCGACGTCCTGTCCCGGCTACCGCGCGAGGCCGCGGACCGGGTCGTGCTCTTCGACGCCGATTCCAAGCAGCGCCCGCCCTGCCTCAATCCGCTCGAAGGTGGCGAAACCGACCGCGAGGTCGACAACCTCGTCTCGGTGTTTCGCCGCGTCTACTCCGCGTTCTGGGGACCGCGCACCGACGACCTCATGCGCGCCGCCTGCCTGACCCTGCGCGCGCAGGAGGGCGTTCCCACGCTCGCCGACCTGCCCAAGCTCCTGACCAGCGAAGCCTTCCGGACACGGATCACCGCCGGCCTGACCGACCCCGTCCTCGCCGGGTTCTGGGAGTGGTACGACGAGCTGACCGACTCCAGTCGGTCCCAGGTCGTCTCGCCGCTGATGAATAAGCTCCGCGCGTTCCTGCTG
This sequence comes from Amycolatopsis sp. NPDC049252, assembly GCF_043197175.1. Lineage (NCBI taxonomy): Bacteria > Bacillati > Actinomycetota > Actinomycetes > Pseudonocardiales > Pseudonocardiaceae > Amycolatopsis > Amycolatopsis sp. NPDC049252. The sequence goes on along the minus strand of NZ_JBICSQ010000167.1, from coordinate 4,649 downwards.
CGGCCGTTCGTCAAGGACGCCATCGCCGGCGGCCGCTCCACCGTCGACATGAGCCAGGTCCTCGACCAGGGCGGGATCTGCCTCGTCCGGGTCCCCAAGGGTTCCCTCGGCGACGAGACCACCCGGCTCGTCGGCTCCCTGGTCGTTGCCCGCACCTGGCAGGCCACCACCGGCCGCGCCCGCGTTCCCCAGCGCGAACGTCCGGACGCCTCGCTGGTCATCGACGAGTGCCACAACTTCCTCAACCTGCCCTACCCCATCGAGGACATGCTCGCCGAAGCCCGCGGCTTCCGGCTCGCGATGACACTGGCCCACCAGCACCTCGGCCAGCTGCCCCGCGAGCTGAAGGAGGGCATCTCGACCAACGCCCGGTCGAAGATCTTCTTCAACGCCTCCCCCGAGGACGCCCGCGAACTCGCCCGCCACACCGCACCACGGCTGTCCGAACACGACCTCGCCCACCTCGGCGTCTACCACGTCGCCGCCCGGCTCGTCGTCAACGGCGCCGAGACCGAGCCGTTCACGATGACCACCTCGCCGATGCGTCCCGCCGTTCCCGGACGTGCCAAAGACATCCGCGCCGCTCTCCGCAAATCTCGGCTTTCGCCACCGACCCCTGCTACGGCTCCGCCGAATCGGCCGGTACGAGATCGCAAGACCGACCCTCGCCGCGCCCAACTCTGACGTACAGCTCGGAGGCCCCCTTGATCACCACAACCACACGCCAGCATCAGCTCCGGCAGCATCTCTCCGGCCGGGTCACCGCCCGCGCAGCCGGGTCGGTCGAGCATCAGGCGGCGCTCGCGGCTCGGCTCACGGCCCGGGACAAATGGCTGCTGGGCCTGCTCTTCGAGCACCGCGTCCTGACCTCTGCCCAGATCCAGGACGCCGCGTTCCCCTCCAGCCGCTCAACCCGCCAGCGTCTACGCGAGCTGTACCTCTGGCGCGCCGTCAGCCGATTCCAGCCCTTCCGCCCGCTCGGCTCGGCACCGATGCACTACGTCCTCGGACCCGCCGGCGCCGCCGTCCTGGCCGCCGAGCACGGCCTGGAAGTCAAGGACCTCGGCTACCGACACGACCGCGCCATGGCCATCGCCCACAACCAACGGCTCGCCCACACCATCGGCGTCGGCGACTTCTTCACCTCCCTGATCGCACGCAGCCGCCGTGACCCTGGTCGAAGTGGTGAGGGGGTCACAGCGTGGTGGTCGGAAAGCCGCTGCGCCCGCCACTTCGGCGACCTCGTCATCCCCGACGCCTACGGCCGCTGGCACAGCGCCGCCGCCGAACTCGAGTTCTTCCTCGAATACGACACCGGCAGCGAATCGCTGACCAAAGTCGCCCGCAAACTGCTCGCCTATGCCCGGCTCGCCGACTCCACCGGCATCGCCACCCCGGTGCTGTTCTGGCTGCCGACCAGCCGCCGCGAGGTCGGCGCCCGTTCCGCGCTCGCCCGAATCCACGCCGACCTCGACCAGAGCGCCGACGTTCCCGTCGCCACCGCGGCCGGCGACCTCCTCAACCCGGACGCAGCCTGTCCGAGTCCGGCCGACGAAGTCTGGCTCCCGCTCAGCGCGAAGCCTCCGAAGCAGACTTCGCCGCGGTACGGGCTCGGCGAGCTGACGGCTGCGTGGCCGGCCCTGACCCCGGCGGCGGCCCCCGACGTCGATGACGGGATCGCCTCGACGTCTGGGCAGGCCGTGGCTTACCGGCTGCCGCCACCTGCTCCCCGCCCGCCGGACGCATCGCCCAGCCGAACTCGCCGGCCCGGGCCCTGATCACGCGAGGAGGACCTCATGGGATCGAAGATCGCCATCGGCGTCGCCGTAGTGCTCGCGATGTCCCCGGTGCTGCTCGGAGCCGTGCCGCAGGCCGTGGTCTCCTCGCTCACCGGCGACGGGAGCACAACGTGCACGCCCGGCGGAACGACTACAGGCTCCGTGCAGGGCTATGTAGCCGACCAACTCGCCAACGCGACGATCATTACCTCGGTCGGCAAACAGCTGCAGGTCCCCGAGCCCGGCTGGGTCATCGCGGTCGCGGTCGCCATCCAGGAATCCACTCTGCGCAACCTAGATCACGGCGACCGGGACAGCCTCGGACTCTTCCAACAGCGTCCCTCCCAGGGCTGGGGCACGCCCCAGCAGGTGATGGATCCGACCTACGCGGCGACGCAGTTCTACCGGCACCTGCAGGCCGTCTCCGGGTGGCAGCAGATGAGCCTCAACGATGCCGCCCAGGCTGTCCAGCGGTCCGGCACGCCAGAGGTGTACGGCCGCCACCAGGCGGACGCTGAAGCGATCGTGGCTGCGGTCGCCGGAGTATCCTGCGAGCACACTGGCGGCGGAGACTGCACGAACATCGCCGCGCCGACGGCCTCCGCCCTCACCGCCATCCACTACGCCTGCGGACAACGCGGCCTGCCCTACGTCTGGGGCGGCAACGGCCCCGAGTTGACTGAACTACCGAATGGTCAGACTCAGGTCAGGGGCGGGTTCGACTGCTCGGGCCTGACGAAGGCGGCGTACACAGCAGCCGGGGTCCAGATACCGCGGACGGCGCAAACCCAGTACAACGCGGGTCCCCTTGTGCCTGCCGGACAGCCGGTGTTACCCGGCGATCTGGTGTTCTTCGGTTCCGGGCCGAGAGCGGTGACGCATGTGGGGATCGCGGTCTCGGCCGAGGAGATGGTCGATGCGCCGGATCGGGGTTTGGTGGTTCGGGTCGAGCGGATCTGGCGGTCGAACTTCGTCGGCGCGACACGTCCAGCCGCGCTCCAGCCCGGTCGATAAAACCGGGGCATCGGACTCCGCGACAACCTCCGCGACCGCATCGCCGAAGCGACCGACCACGGCTGGCTCGGCGACATAGAAGGACTCACCCTCAGAAACGACACCGAGCTGATGGCCTCTGGGGCTGCCGCTGACCACCTTCCGGCAACCCGCACGTCGAAGCGGCTATCCATCATGGTCTGCTGCGTGGCACCTCGATAGGCGAGCCTACGATGGTCGCTGATCACCCGGGCGGCCAGAAAGAAGGCTTCAATCTCGTGAGCTACGACCTCTACCTGTGGGCCGAGCCCAACCCGGTAACCGCCGAACAGGCCGGGGATATCTGCAATCGCCTGGCCGACGGTGACGAGGCCTCGACGACGCCTACCGCCCGGCACCTCGAATTCGCCGCAGAACTGGTCACGCACTATCCGCGTCTGGAGGATCTCACCGACGTCGACGACTCCCCGTGGAACATGAGCCCGGACGCCACGGACCGCCGCGTGATCCTCTGTATGGCCCTGTCTCGGGCCGCCGAGGCCGGCGCGCGCATTCTTGAACTGGCAGATCGATACAGCTTGGTCTGCTATGACCCGTCGACCCGGCAGGTCCACCATCCAGCTCAAACCACGCCTGAAGGAGCCTTGCGCCTGGAAGCGAGCGACGGCAGCAGGATCTTCAGCCCCACCACCGAGCAGATAGCTCAGCAGGTCCGCCGCATCAGCCGCGCGAACTGGCACGCTCAGCTCGAACGCGAAGAAAGCATCTACGTGCAGATCGGCCTCGGCCGCAGAGCAGGCGCACCCGAAGACCGGTACTCCCTCGAATACCGCGACGGCTCTGCCGAGCAACACTACCGCGCGTTCATCGACAACCTCGACGAGGCTGTCGTGGCATTCCACGGTTTCGTTAGTAACGACGCAGCCTGGAAGGCCGCGCACTCATGGACTCAAATCTGACCACCACTCAAGATCAGCGCAGCAGAGCCCTGCTGGCCGAGCACGGCGCACCTGCCAGCACCTCGCTGCACCGAATCAGGTGGCGAGCCGAACGTCATCGGCATGACGCTGATCGATGCCGGGAGCGCTAGTTCAGAGAACCCGAAGAAGGCGACACCGGATTCGACTGCAGCGGCCTGACCCGAGCTTGCCTACGGCGCCGGCCTCCCGCTGCCAACGAACTTCGCGCGAACAGTACATCGCCGGACCGCACGTGCCCGCCGGCGCACCGCTCCCTGCCCGGCGACCTCGTCTTCTACGCCACGGCTGGGCGCGTCCACCACGTCGGGCTTTATGTCGGCAGCGGCTCAATGATCGACGCCCCAGACTTCGGCCAGGTAGTGAAAGCGGAGCCCTACCGCCGCCCCGACGACGACTACATCGGCGCAACCAGACCGACCGCGTCCGGCTAACGTTCGCGCGGACCGTGTTCCGTTCAGGGGGCCATACTAGCGACAGAGATAATCCAAGCCTGGCAACGAAAGGACCTTTGAAGAAGATCACGGGCATCAGCGGACACTTCTGGACGATCCATGTGTCTTATCTCGACGAACGCTTGACATGAAGCGGTGCACGGAGCGTCCATGGGTGTGTAGCCCGAACCACCGGATGCGCACCGGCGGGCGATCGCCCCGGCCGGGGCATGACCATCAACCGCTTTTCTCCGAAACGGAGCTTGTCATGCCCGAACTCGAGAACGCATCATCGGCCGACGCCCAGCCCGAAACTGCGGAGCCGAAGGTACATCGCGCACTGGAAGCCAACCCCGGCGCGACAACCGCAATCCTGGCCAAGGCAGCTGGGGTCGGACGCTCCACGGCGTCGAAGATCCTTTCCCGCTGGGCCGCTGAAGGACTGGCGACCCGGACCACGGGCAAGG
>NZ_JBICSQ010000166.1:0-6145 GCF_043197175.1 Amycolatopsis sp. NPDC049252 | reverse complement strand
CTGCAGGCCAGGCGCTCCACGAGCACCGCGTCCCGGTGGCCGAAAGTACCGGAACGCGGCGCGATCCGGCTCGAGCACTCGCGGTGCAGGTCGCGGGGACCCCTGGCGACCTGCACCTCCGTGAACCGCAGGCCGCGTCAGGCGGCCCGGAACCGGGTGCGCAGCTCCCCGATCCCTTCGATCCGGCTGACCAGCACGTCGTCCGGGCCGAGGTAGCGCGGCGGGGTCATCCGGTTGCCCACGCCCGCCGGGGTGCCCGTGAAGACCAGGTCGCCCGGCAGCAGCGGGCAGATCGCCGACAGCCGCGCGATCAGCTCCGGGACACCGAAGATCATCTCTCCGGTCCGGGCCTTCTGGACCACCGTGCCGTTCAACTCGGTCGTCAGCCGCAGGTCACCCGGGTCGGGGAACTCGTCCAGGGTCACCAAGGCCGGACCCGTCGGGCCGAAACCCGGGAACGACTTGCCCAGCGAGAACTGCGGCGGGGTGCCGAGCAGCTGCACACCGCGTTCGGACAGGTCCTGCCCGACGGTCAGCCCGGCGACGTGCTCCCAGGCGTCCTCGGCCGCGATCCGGTGGCCGCCGACGCCGACCACCGCGACCAGCTCGACCTCCCAGTCGACGCGGTCGCCGGGCAGCTCCACCGTGGTGTCCGGGCCCGTGATGCAGCTCGGGAACTTGGTGAACACCAGTGGATCCGCCGGCGGGTGGTAGCCGGCTTCGGCGGCGTGCGGCGGGTAGTTGAGGGCGATCGCGAAGACCTGGCGCGGCCGCGGCACGGGCGCGTCGAGCGTGCGGCCGGCCAGGGGCTCCGCGGCGGGCAGTGACGCGGTCGCCGCCCACACCTGGAACGCCGCCCACCGGTCGAGTACGGCCATCGGGCCGGGACCGAACCGGCCGCCGCTCGCGTGGGCGACGTCCACGAAACCGTCCCCGACGACCAAGACGGCGCGGTCGTCCACTGTGGACAGGCGCATCAGACCCACTGGTCCGCGGCCGGCGGCGGGGTGCCGTGGGCGTCCTCCCAGGACACGACCGGGTTGCGCAGCACGCCGATGCCCTCGATCTCGGCCTCGACGACGTCACCGGGCTTGAGGTAGTTCGCGAACGGGTCGTCGGTGCTCGCCGCGACCCCCGCGACCGTGCCGGTGGTGATCAGGTCACCCGCGCTGTAGGTCTGCGGCGAGTGGTAGGCGATCAGCTGCGGGATCGAGACGGACATCCGCCCGGTGTTGGACTTCTGCCGGACGTCGCCGTTGACCCGCAGCTCCATGTCCAGGTTGTGCGGGTCCTCGATCTCGTCGGCGGTGACGATGTACGGGCCGATCGGGCAGAACGTCTCGATGGCCTTGGAGAAGGAGAAGACGCCGGACTGCATCTCGCGGCGCTGGATGTCGCGCGCGGTGATGTCGTTGAAGACGAGGTAGCCGCCGATGTGCTCGGCCGCCTGCTCGGCGCCGAAGAACTTGCCCGGCTTGCCGAGCACGATGGCCAGTTCGAGCTCGTAGTCCAGCTCCGACGTCAGGTGCGACGGGTAGACGATCGGGTCCTCCGGGCCGATGATCGCGTCGACGTTCTGGAAGAAGACGATCCCCTTGTTCACCGGGTGCGACCAGTTCACCCGGACGAGGTCCTCGTGGTGCTCGCGGAAGTTCCCGGCGGTGTGGAAGAACTTCTTCGGCACGATCGGCGCGCGCAGGCGCACGTCGGCCAGGGGGTAGCGGCGGCCGGTCTCGGGCACGTCCCGGTCGCGTTCGAAGAACTCGCGCGTCGAGGTGGTGTCGAGTTCCAGCACCTGGTCGTCGGCGATGCGCCCGACCTGGTTGTCGTTAAAGGTGACGAGCTTCATCGGGGTCCACTTCCTGCGGGGTCGGCCACGCGGAACACACGCAGCTGGAGGGCCAGCGTCGCGTAGTAGCCCACCAAAGTCGTGAGCTCGACGGCCATCCGGTTGCCAATGATTGGCACGATCTCGGCGTACGTCACGTCGTCGACGTCCTCCTCGCGCAGCAGCGCGGACACGAACCGCAGCGCGGCCCGCTCGGTCTTGTCGGCCAGGGCCGGGATCTCCCCTCGGCGCACGGCCTCGACCTGCGCTTCGGTGAGCCCGGCGGCGAGCGCGTGCGGCTCGTGGGCGTACCACTCGAACGCGCTGTCCCAGCGGGCCGCGACGGCGAGGATCGCCAGCTCCCGGATCCGGTCCCCCAGCGTCGTCGAGTACCGGATCGCGGCGCCGAGCGCCTGCAGCGCCTGCCCGGCCGGGGGCGCGACGAGCATCGCGTTGAACGGGCCCGCCAGCCGGCCGGCCGCGTCGACCAGGGGAAACCGTTGCGGTCCGGTCGCGCGGGGGCCGCCGGTGATCTCGTCGTAGAGCGCCCGCTGCTCGGGGTCGAGGTCGTCGGGGGTGAGGTGCGGCAGCCTGCTCATGCCGCCCATCCCACCAGCGCCTCCGGCCGGCGCGCCCGGATGTGCCAACCAATGGCACGGCCGTTCCCCGTCCCGGCGTCCGGAACCTAGCGTCGGTGCGGACCGAGGACCGAAGAGGAGCGTGCGGGTGGACTGGCTCGGGTTGGGCGGGCGGAGGGCCCTGGTGGCCGGCGCCGGCGGGATCGGCGGCGGGGTCGCCGCCGCGCTCGCCGAAGCGGGGGCCGACGTCGTGGTGGCCGACGTCGACGAGGAGCGGCTGGCCGCCGTCGGGACCAAGACGCTGAAGGCCGACCTGACCACCGCCGAGGGCAGCCGGGAGTGCGTCGCCCGGGCCACCGAGCTGCTGGGTGGGCTGGACGTCTTCGTGCACGCCGTCGGCGTCAACGACCGGCGCCCGGTGCTCGACACCCTGGACGACGTCTGGGACGACATCGTCACGCTCAACCTGGGCAGCGCGTTCTGGACCGGCAAGGCCGCGGGCGCGGTGATGACGGCGGCCGGGCACGGCCGGATCGTCTACCTGTCCTCGGTCTCCGGCCTGCTCGCGCACCCGCACCACGCGCCCTACGCCGCCACGAAGGGCGGGGTCAACCAGCTCGCCCGGGTGATGGCCCGGGAGTGGGCGGCGAGTGGCGTCACCGTGAACGCCGTCGCCCCCGGATACACCGAGACCGGGCTGACCCGGCACCACCTCGAGAAACCCGGCGTCCGCGACGAGCTGACGTCGCTGGTCCCCGCCGGGCGCCTCGGCACGGTGGACGACCTGCTCGGCCCGATCCTGTTCCTCTGCTCCGACCGCTCGGCGTTCGTCACGGGACACGTCCTGTACGCCGACGGCGGCCGCACCCTCGTTTAAGGAGTTTCTGTGCGATTCACCGACAAGGTCGTCCTCGTCACCGGCGCCGGCACCGGGTTCGGCGCCGCGATCGCCGTGCGCGCCGCCCAGGAGGGCGCCGACGTGGCCGTGCACTACCGCGGGTCCCGGGAGGGCGCCGAGCGCACCGTGGAACGCGTCGAAGCGCTGGGCCGCAAGGCGTTCCTCGTGCAGGCCGACATCGCCGAGCACGAGCAGATCCGCCGGATGGCCGACGAGGTGTGGAGCCACTTCGGCCGGGTCGACGTCGCCGTGAACAACGTCGGGGACGTCGCCCGGGACCAGATGTCGTGGCGGGACATCACCGAGGAGTCCATCGACCACGTGCTGGCCGTCGACATCAAGGGCACGCTGCTGTGCACCCACGAGTTCGGCGACCGGATGCTCGCCCAGGGCGGCGGCGCGATCGTCAACATCGGCTCGACCGTCGTCGCGCGCGGCAGCGCCCGCGCCCCGCAGTACGCGGCGGCGAAGTACGGGATCATCGGCCTGACCAAGTCGTACGCGCACGCCCTCGCCCCCACCGTGCGGGTGAACGTGTTCGCGCCGGGGTTCATGGAGACCGAGGCGACGCTCGGGCGTGAGGACTGGAAAACCGGCCGGGCGGAGAAGCTGCGGGACGCGACCCCGCTGGGCCGGATCCCCGGCCCGGAGGAGCTCGCCGGGACCGCGCTGTTCCTCGCGTCCGAGGACGCGAGCCACATGACCGGCAGCTTCATGGTCGCCGACGGCGGTTACAACATGATCGGTGCGTGATTTCGTCATTCGTCAGTGAGGACGGAAAAATGAGCGAACCCAGGGTGATCTTCACCGGTGGCCGGGTGTTCGACGGGACCGGCTCGCCGGCCGTGCCGGGTGACGTCGTGGTGCGCGGCGACCGGATCGAAGCCGTGCGCGCGGGCGTCGAACCGGAGCCGGGTGACCGGGTCGTCGACTGCCGCGGCGCCACGGTCATGCCGGGGCTGGTGGAGTCGCACGCGCACCTGACGTTCCCCTCCGCCGTCGGGCACGTCGACCCGACGTTCAACCCGCCGCTGGACGTCTCGTTCTTCCACCACATGCCGACGCCCGACGAGCACCTCGCGCTCGCCGAGCGCAACGCGCGGATCCTCCTGGACCACGGCTTTACCAGCGCGTACTCCGCGGGGTCGCTGACGCCGGTGCCGACCGAGGTCCGGCTGCGCGACCGCATCGCCGCCGGGGAAACGCCCGGCCCGCGGATGCGCGCGGCGTCGTTCGAGCGGGACAACAACCCGGTGCAGATGGGACCGGACGGCCCGGCGCCGAAGGAGATCGGGCCCGAGGCGGTCCGCGCGTTCGTCCGCGAGCAGGCCGCGCTCGGCTTCGACAGCGTCAAGCTGCTGATGAGCAACGACGACGTCTTCTTCGAAGGCGGCTCGATGGTCACCCAGTACAGCGCCGAAGAGGCCGCCGCGGCAGGCGAGCAGGCCCGCGAGTCCGGGGTGTGGCTCAACTGCCACGCGCAGTCGCCGGAGTCGATCAAGCTGGCCGTGCGCAGCGGGTTCCGGTCGGTCTACCACTGCTCCTACGCCGACCAGGAGGCGATCGACCTGCTGGAGGAGCACAAGGACGAGATCTTCCTGTCCCCCGCCGTCGGCATCATGTGGGCCAACGTCCACGAGGGCGCCGAGTTCGGCATCGACGCCGCGCTGGCGGAGAAGATGGGCTCGGTGAAGTCGCTGGCCGCGATGGAGCAGCTCTACCCGGAGCTGCGCAAACGCGGGCTGCGGGTGCTGCCCGGCGGCGACTACGGCTTCCCGAACAACCCGATCGGGCGCAACGCGCGGGACCTGGAGCTGTTCGTGCGGCTGTTCGGCTACTCCCCCGCCGAGGCGCTGCGCGCCACCACGCAGTACGGCGGGCAGGTGCTGGACATGCCGGTCGGAGTGCTGACGGAGGACTACTTCGCCGACGTCCTGGTGGTACGCGGTGACCCGACCGCTGACGTGGCCCTGTTGCAGGACAAGGAGAATCTGCTGGCGATCATGCAGGGCGGCCGGTTTCACAAGGCGCCCGCCGCGTGACGGTCTACCGCGAAGTCCTCGGCTTCCGGCCGCTGGAGCTGGACCTCCACCTGCCGTCCGGCCCCGGCCCGCACCCGGCGATCGGGTACCTGCACGGCGGCGGCTGGCGGCGCGGATCGCGGCGGAAGACGGTCCCCGCGGACCTGTGCTCGACTTTGGCGGAGCGCGGTTTCGCGGTCGCCGCGGTGGACTACCGGCTCAGCGGCGAGGCGCGTTTTCCCGCGCAGCTGGACGACGTCCGCGCGGCCATCGGCTGGCTGCGGTCCGAAGTGGACTGTGCGGCGACGTTCCTGTGGGGCGAGTCGGCGGGCGCGCACCTGGCCCTGCTGGCGGCCTTGGACGGCGGTGACGTCGACGGCGTCGTCGCCTGGTACCCGCCGACGGACCTGCTGGGCCTGCCCGGCGATCTCCCCGGCGCGGCCGACGATTCACGGGAGGCCGAACTGCTCGGCGTGTCCCCTTCGGCGGATCCCGAGCGAGCGCGGGCGGCGAGCCCGCTCACCTTCGCGCGCGGGGACGCGCCGCCGATCCTCCTGATGCACGGCGACGCCGACGACCTGGTGCCCCCGGCCCAGAGCGAGCGGCTGGCGTCGGCGTTGCGGGCCGCGGGTGCGCCGGTGGAACTGGACCTCGTGCCGGGCGCCCGGCACATGTGGACGGACGCCCCAGACGTCGGCGCGATCGTCGACCGCTCGGCGAAGTTCCTGCACGCGCTCGGCTGAGCTTCCCGCGGCCGCGTGGTTCGTCCGTGAAGGCCTCCTTACCGGCTCTTATGGCCGGTAAGGAGGCCTTCACGGCT
>NZ_JBICSQ010000165.1:0-6325 GCF_043197175.1 Amycolatopsis sp. NPDC049252 | reverse complement strand
GATCGCGGTGTCCGCCCGCTGGATCGACACCGTCCCGTCCGGGCGCGACCTGACCGCGCTGCCGGTCGACGGCGCCGGTGACCGCGGCCCGTCCGTCGGCGGCCGCGACACCCGCGTCGGCGAGGTGCTCTCGGTGGTCGACGCGATGGCCGCACCCGGCACCGCGACGTCGTACTACCTCGTCCACGCCGACGGCCTCGAGCCGGTCGGGCAGACCGAAGCCAGCCTGCTGGTGACGACGGAGGCCAACGCCGTGGCCTACTCCGGCACCCCGGCGCCGGTCGAGGTGCGCGCGGCCGACGTCGCCGGGGCGCGGAAGGTCGCGGCTCCGCGCGCGGGCGGCGCCGACCCGGCCGCCTTCCCGGACCGCATCCCCGGCAAGGCGCCGATCACCGGCAACGCGGTGACCCTCTGCTCGCAGGGGTCCCGGTTACTCGTTTCGGCCGAACTTCCGCTTCCGGGCGGCGCGCGAGCCATCCAAGTGGCGACCCGGTCCGAAGCACGGGTGGCGGACGAGGTCTACGTGCCGCCGTCGGGAGGAGCGGTGGTCGTCGAAGCCGGCTCCGCCACGACGTACTTGGTGACGGACACGGGCCGCAAGTACCCGGTGGTCAGCACCCAGGCGCTGGCCTCACTGGGCTACGGAGGGGTGGCCCGCCAGCCGATCGCAGGTAGTTTGCTCGCATTGGTGCCGACGGGCTCCGCGCTGGATCCGGCCACGGCCGGCCGGCCGGCCCCGTCGGGTGGAACGGGGTGAAAGTCGTGCACATGACAGAAGAGCGCTCGACCGAAGACGCAGTGACCGGGCCGGGGCGGGTCCGGGTCGCGGTCGTCGAGGACCACCCGCTGTACCGCGTCTCCGTGGAGCGCGTACTGGCCGAAGCCGAGTTCGTCGAGCTGGGCGCGGTGGTCGACTCGGTCGCCCGCTTCCACGTCCACCGGCAGCCACCGGGCAGCGTGGTGCTGCTCGATCTCGGCCTCCCGGGCGTCGCGGGCGCGGCGGCCGTGCTGGAGGTCTGCGAACTGGGGCACCACGTGCTGGTGGTGTCGGCCCAGGCGGAACCGGACGTGGTGCTCGGCGCGATCGCGGCCGGCGCGCGGGGGTTCCTGTCGAAGGACGTCGACGCCGAGGAGCTGCTGATCGCGATCAAGACGGTCGCCGACGGCGGTGCGTACGTCTCGGCGGTGGTCGCCGGGATGATCATCAAGGACAACGCCGACCGGCCGGTGACCGCGGCCGAGGTCGAGCTGTCGCCGCGCGAGGAGCAGGTGCTGCGGCTGGTGGCGGCGGGGGAGCGGGACGTCGACATCGCGCTGATCCTCGGCATCGGCGTCCGGACGGTGCGGGGCTACCTCGACCGGATCCGCGACAAGACGGGGGAACGGCGCCGGCCGGGCCTGGTCAAGGAGGCCATCCGGCGTGGTCTCATCGGCGGGTCGGGCCCGCGGCGCGGCGGTCGCAAGTGAGCGACCCCGGCGAGCAGACCCCGGCCCCCCGGCGCATCCACGTCGGGGTGATCGAGGACCACCCGCTCTACCGGTACGCGCTGACCCGCGTGCTCACCGAGGCCCCGGACATCGAGCTGGGCGCGGTGGCCGACTCGGTGGCCCGCTTCGCGGTGCAGGACCAGCCGGCGGGCAGCGTCGTCGTGCTCGACCTCAAGCTGCGCGGTGTCCAGGACGCGGCCGCGGTCCTGGAGGTGGGGCACATGGGGCACAAGGTGCTGGTGGTGTCCGCGCACGCGGAGCAGCCGGAGGTGCTGGGCGCGATGCAGGCGGGTGCCAAGGGCTTCCTGTCGAAGGACGTCGACGGCGACGAGCTCCTGCGCGCGATCCGCACCATCGCCGACGACAACGCGTACGTCTCGCCGACGCTGGCCGGGATGATCATCCAGGACAGCGAAGAGCGGCACGCGGGCCCGAAGATAGTGCTGTCGGAGCGCGAGAAGCAGGTGCTGCGCCTGGTGGCGGCGGGCGAGCGCGACGTCGACGTGGCGGAGATCCTCAACATCAGCGTCCGCACGGTGCGGTCCTACCTGGACCGCATCCGCGACAAGACGGGCGAGCGCCGCCGCGCGGGCTTCGTCCGGGTGGCGATCCGCGAAGGCCTGCTCCGCTGACTCCGCTCAGCCCAAAGCCGTGAAGGCCTCCTTACCGGCTCTTATGGCCGGTAAGGAGGCCTTCACGGCTTTCCGGGACCGCGGTCAGAGGCGGCGGTTGGCCAGGGCGCCGGTCGCGGTGCGGGCCTTGGCGGCCACCGCCGGGTCGACGTCCACCAGCAGGGTCTCCGCGCCCGGGCCCGCGGCGGCGTGTACCCGGCCGAAGCCGTCGGACGCCAGCGAGTGGCCGATGCCCGTGGGCGCCTTCGGGTTCACCGTGACGCCCGTCACCGCCGGGTCGGCCTGGCCGCACGCCAGCACCCAGCAGCCCGAGTCCAGCGCGCGGGCCCGCACCAGGACCTCCCACTGCTCGCGCTTGCCCTCGCCCGCGCCCCAGGACGCCGGCAGCAGCACGACGTCGGCGCCGTCGTCGGCCAGCGCCCGGAACAGCTCCGGGAACCGCACGTCGTAACACGTCGCGACGCCGTAGACGACGCCTTCGAACTCGAACGTCGCCAAGGTGGCGCCGGGCGCCACCTTGTCGGACTCGGCGAAGCCGAACGCGTCGTAGAGGTGGATCTTGTCGTAGCCGAGGTGGTGCCCGGCCCCGGTGACCAGCAGCGTGTTGCGCACCCGCCCGTCCGCCGGGGTGAACATCCCGGCGACGATCACCACGCCGTGCTCGGCCGCGACCGCCGCGACCGCCGTCGCCCACGGCCCGTCCAGCGGCTCGGCGACCGCGTCCAGGGGACGTCCGAAGCGCGCCATGGTCGCCTCGGGGAACACGACGATCCGCGCGCCGTCGGCGACCGCCGCCTCGACGCCGGAGCGAACCAGCTTCAGGTTCGCCTCCGGGTCGTCACCCGAGTTGAGCTGGCACAACGCGATTCGCGCCACTGCTGCCTCCTGCATGCTGGGATCCGCCGTCACCGGGGAGTATCGCTGAAAACCCGCTCGGTGTGACCTCGTACCCTGGGGGCATGCTGAACCGCACCGACCTGCGCGGGCAGGTCCCGACCGCCGCCGAACTGCGCGCCACCCTCCCACGCGCCGAATACGACGTGGACGCGGCGCTGCATCACGTGCGGCCGGTCGTCGAGGCGGTCCGTGACCGCGGTGTCGAAGCCGTCCTCGAGTACACGGAGAAGTTCGACAAGGTCCGCCCGGTCAGCGTGCGCGTGCCGCGGGAGCGGCTCACCCAGGCCCTCGCCCAGCTCGACCCGGCCGTGCGCGCCGCGCTGGAGGAGTCGATCACCCGCGCCCGCAAGGTGCACGCCGAGCAGCGCCGCTCCGACGTCACCACGACGGTCGTCGACGGCGGCACGGTCACCGAGAAGTGGGTGCCGGTCGAGCGCGTCGGGCTGTACGCGCCGGGCGGGCTCGCGGTGTACCCGTCGACCGTGGTGATGAACGTCGTCCCGGCGCAGATCGCCGGCGTCGGCTCGCTGGTCGTCTGCTCGCCGCCGCAGGCCGGGTTCGCCGGGCTGCCGCACCCGACCATCCTCGCCGCGGCCGAGCTGCTCGGTGTCGACGAGGTGTGGGCGGTCGGCGGCGCGCAGGCCGTCGCGCTGCTGGCCTACGGCGGCACGGACACCGACGGCACCGAGCTGACCCCGGTCGACGTCGTCACCGGGCCGGGCAACATCTACCTGACCGCCGCGAAGCGGATGTTGCGCGGCCTGATCGGGATCGACTCCGAGGCCGGCCCGACCGAGATCGCCATCCTGGCCGACGAGACGGCCGACCCGGTGCACGTCGCCGCCGACCTGATCAGCCAGGCCGAGCACGACCCGCTCGCCGCGAGCGTCCTGGTGACGACGTCGGTCGAGCTCGCCGACGCCGTCGACAAGGAGCTTGTGGGCCGCGTCTCGGCGACGAAGCACACCGAGCGCGTCACCGAAGCGCTGGGCGGCAAGCAGTCCGGCGTCATCCTGGTGTCCACTGTGGATGACGGCCTTCGCGTGGTGGACGCCTACGCCGCCGAGCACCTGGAGATCCAGACGGCGGACGCGCGCGCGGTCGCCGCCCGGGTCCGCAACGCGGGCGCGATCTTCGTCGGCGCGTACGCCCCGGTCTCGCTCGGCGACTACTGCGCCGGCTCCAACCACGTGCTGCCCACCGGCGGGTTCGCCCGCCACTCCTCGGGGCTGTCCGTGCAGAGTTTCCTCAAGGGCATCCACGTCGTGGACTACAGCGAGGACGCGCTGCGCGAGGTCGCCGGCCGCGTCGTCGCGCTGGCCAACGCCGAGGACCTGCCCGCGCACGGCGAGGCCGTGACGGCGCGATTCGCGGGGGAGGCCCGATGACCATCGGCGAAGAGATCACCCTGGACGAGCTGCCGCTGCGTGAGGACCTGCGCGGCAAGTCGCCGTACGGGGCGCCGCAGCTGGACGTCCCGGTCCGGCTCAACACCAACGAAAACCCGTACCCGCCGCCGCCGGAGCTGGTCGCGGACGTCGCCGAGGCGGTCCGCGCGGAAGCCGCCGAGCTGCACCGCTACCCGGACCGCGACGCCCTCGAGCTGCGCCACGACCTGGCCGACTACCTGAGCGTGTCGACGCGGGTCGTGCTGACCGAGGAGAACGTCTGGGCCGCCAACGGGTCCAACGAGGTGCTGCAGCAGATCCTGCAGGCCTTCGGCGGTCCCGGGCGCAGCGCGCTCGGTTTCGAGCCGTCGTACTCGATGCACCCGATCATCGCGTCGGGCACCCGCACCGAGTGGGTCCCGGCCCCGCGCCGCGACGACTTCACGCTCGACACGGCCGCGGCGGCGTCGCTCATCCGCGAGAAGCGGCCGGAGATCGTGTTCGTCACCAGCCCGAACAACCCGACCGGCGGCTCGATCCCGCTCGAGGAGCTGCGGGCGGTGCTGGACGCGGCCACCGGGATCGTCGTCGTCGACGAGGCGTACGCCGAGTTCTCGTCGCAGCCGAGCGCCGTCGAGCTGCTGGCCGACTACCCGGCGCGGCTGATCGTGTCGCGCACGATGAGCAAGGCGTTCGCCTTCGCCGGCGGCCGCCTCGGGTACCTGGCCGCTGCCCCTGCGGTCGTCGACGCGCTGCAGCTGGTGCGCCTGCCGTACCACCTCTCGCGGCTGACCCAGGCGGCCGCGCGCGCGGCGCTGCGGCACGCCGACGCGACGCTGAGCACCGTCCACAAGCTGGCCGCCGAGCGCGACCGTGTCGTGGAAGCGCTGGCGGGCCTGGGTTTCGACCCGGTGCCGAGCGACTCGAACTTCGTCCTCTTCGGACGGTTCGCGTCGCCCCCGGCCGCGTGGAAGTCCTATTTGGACCGAGGCGTGCTCATCCGTGACCCGGGCATCCCCGGGCACCTGCGCGTCAGCATCGGCACCCCGGAAGAGAACGACGCCTTCCTCGAGGCGAGTAAGGAAGTTTCCCGATGACGCGCGTCGGCAAGGTCGAACGGACCACCAAGGAGTCCTCGATCTCCGTCCAGCTGGACCTCGACGGCACGGGCGAGGTGGAGATCGCCACCGGCGTGCCGTTCTACGACCACATGCTGACGGCGTTCGGCGTGCACGGCTCGCTGGACCTCAAGGTCGAGGCCACCGGTGACGTCCACATCGACGCCCACCACACGGTGGAGGACACGGCGATCGTGCTCGGCCAGGCGATCCGCCAGGCGCTGGGCGACAAGAGCGGCATCCGCCGCTTCGGCGACGCCTGGATCCCGATGGACGAAACCCTGGCCCACGCGGCGATCGACGTCTCCGGGCGGCCGTACTGCGTGCACGTGGGGGAGCCGGAGCAGTTCACCACCTTCACCATCGGCGGCAACTACCCGTTCGTGCTGACGCGCCACGTGTTCGACTCGCTGGCGTTCCACGCCCAGATCGCGCTGCACGTCCGGGTGATCCACGGCCGCGACCCGCACCACATCGCCGAGGCGGAGTACAAGGCGGTGGCCCGCGCCCTGCGCGCGGCGACCGAGCCGGACCCCCGCGCGGGCGGCATCCCCTCCACGAAGGGCGTCCTGTGAGCAAGGAAGTCGTCGGCGTCCTGCTGCTCGCCCTGGGCGGTTTCCTGGTGGGCGGCGTCTATTCGGCCTGGAAGACGGCCAAGTTCATGGCGGTCGTCCTGGGCATCGCGGCAGTCCTGGCCATCGGCGGCGCCATCTTCTGGTTCGCCAGCTGACCCCGTAAAGCCGTGAATGGCCCATTGAGGGACTTAGAGTCCCTCAATGGGCCATTCACGGACGGTGGCTAG
>NZ_JBICSQ010000164.1:0-6667 GCF_043197175.1 Amycolatopsis sp. NPDC049252 | reverse complement strand
GCCTTGGCCCGCGTCGTGTCGTCCGGCTGGGTACGCGTGTCGTCCGGCTGGGTACGCGTGTCGTCCGTTACGGGGTCCGGAGGGACTCGTAGAGGGCGGTGACCAGGGCCATTTTGCGGGGGTCGTCGCGGATCAGGGGACCCAGCTGGTTGAGGGTGTAGCCGAAGGCGACGCCGTTCTCCGGGTCGGCGGCGCCGGTGGAGCCGCCGAGGCCGTCGTGGCCGAAGGCCGCGGGGTTGGGACCGAAGCCGCGGGCGTCGCTGCCGAGGTAGAAGCCCAGGCCCCACTCGTTCGGGAGGCCGAGCACCGCGTCGATCTCCTTGCCCTGGCTTTCCCGCGCCCGGGCCAGCCCGGCGGGGGAGAGCAGCGTGCCGTCCAGCAGGCCGCCGTAGATCGTCGCGATGCCGCGGGCCGTGCCGTGGCCGTTCAGGGCCGGCATGACGGCGTGGCGGAAGGCCGGTTCGTTCGCGTGGTGGCCCGCCAGCTGCGGGTTGGTCAACGCCGCCTGCGCGACGGGACCGGCCGCGGCGAACGCCGTGGCCAGCGCGTTCGCCATCTCCTCGGTCAGCACCGGGTCGACGAGGGTCGCGCAGCGGTCCAGGTCGGCGTCCGGGCCCAGCCCGATCGAGAAGTCCGCCCCGAGCGGGGTCGCGACCTGCTCGGCGAAGAACTCGCGGATGCCCTGCCCGGCGATCCGCCGGACGACCTCGCCGACGAGCCAGCCGTAGGCCAGCGCGTGGTACCCGCCCGCGGAACCCGGTTCGTACAACGGTTCCTGCGCCGCCAGCAGCGACGTCATCAGGTCCCAGTCGTACAGCTCCTCGACGGCCACCGGCCGCTCGAGGCCGATGCCGGGGACGCCGGAGCGGTGCGAGAGCAGCCACCGCACCGGGACTTGCGACTTCCCGGCCGCGGCGAATTCGGGCCAGTACTTCGCGACCGGCGCGTCGACGTCCAGGTCGCCCGCGTCGGCGAGGCGGTGCGCGCAGATCGCCGTCATGCCCTTGGTCGTGGACCAGACGTTGGCCAGGGTGTTCGCCTGCCACGGCCGCGTGCGGTCCGGGCCGGCCCAGCCGCCCCACAGGTCCACGACGACCTCGCCGTGGCGCAGCGCCGTGAACGCGGCGCCCAGCTCGCCCCGCTCGCGGAAGTTCTCTTCGAACGCCTCGCGGACCGGCTCGAACCCGGGGGCGCAGGTGCCGTGCACCGTCGGATCGTCCATGGGAGTCTCCTCAGCTCGTCGTTGAGCACACCGACCAGTCGGTATGTCGACGCTAAAGGGGTCCGGGCCCGCCCGTCAAGGCGTGCCCGGCCCGGTGCCGCTACTTCAGCTGCGGCACGATCGCGCCGTACTTCGCCAGCAGCGCCTCGTTCGCCTCGTCGCCGCCCTCCACATTGGAGCTGCGCCACAACGGGACGTCGAGGCCCTCGGCGACGCCGCGGTCGTAGACCTGGGCGAGCACGAGGTTCCACAGGAACGCGTTGACCACAGTGGACAGCGGCGCGGTGCGCGGGGCGTCCGGCGGGTAGCTCGCGTCACCGGGGATGACCAGCGAGTCCAGCACGACGGTGCCCTGTTCGACCAGGGTGCTCGACGAGCGCCGCGGCGCCGCCGCCACGCACGCCCGCGACGTGATCGCGATGACCGCCGCCCCGCGCTTGTGAGCTTCGATGCACAGCTCGACGGGGTACGGGTTCGACCCGGACGTCGAGAACACCACCAGCACGTCGTCCGGCCCGGGCGCCCGCTCGGCCAGGACCTCGGCGGCCAGGCCGCTGCGCCGCTCGGTCTTCGTGCTGCTCACCGCGCCGTGCAGCGGCAGCAGCTCCGGGTGGTACAGCGGGTACACGCAGGCCAGCCCGCCGGCCCGGTAGAACGTCTCGGCGACGGCCGCCAGCGAGTGCCCGGCCCCGGCGGTATAGACCAGTGCGTCGGCCCGGATCACCCCCAGCACCAGATCGGCCGCGGCCCGTACCGCCTCGGCGTTGGCCTGCTCGACGTCCGCCAGCTGCTTGGCGACACTGCCCGAGATGTCCGTGGTGCTCACCACACCCACCCTTCCGTCGGGGATCGGGCGCCGAATCTACCGCGAAGATGGTGGTACGCGGTGGAATAGGCGGGTGGCCGTTCCAGGTTTATCCGGATGCGGGCGGCGGGTCCCGGACGGTGGGAGGACGTGGGTGAGCGAAGCGGAACCGGCGGTTTCGGTGCGGCCGGCGCGCGGGCGGACCGAGGCGGTCGTGCTCGTGCTGCACGGCGGCGCGGAGCACGGCACGGGCGGCGTGCCGCCCTGGAAGCTCGCCTACCTGCGGATGGTGCCGATCGCGCGCGCCCTGCACCGGGCCGGCCGCGGGCACGGCGTCGAGGTGCGGCTGCTGCGCAACCGCCGCTACGGCTGGAACGCGCCCGCCATGGACCCGATCCAGGACGCCCGCTGGGCCCTGGAGCGCATCCACGCCGACCACCCCGGGCTGCCGGTGGTGCTGGTCGGGCACTCGATGGGCGGCCGGGTGGCGCTGCGCGTGGCCGACGACCCGGCGGTGCGCGGGGTCTGCGCCCTGGCGCCCTGGACGCCGCGGGGTGAGCCGGTCGAGGCCGTCGCCGGGCGCTCGCTGCTCGTCGTGCACGGCACCCGCGACCGGATGACCAGCCCGGCCGAGTCCCACGCCTTCGCCGAACGCGCCGAGGGGGTCGCGGCCCGGGTCGCCCGGTTCGAGATCGCCAACGAGGGCCACGCCATGCTGCGCCGCTCTTCCGTCTGGACCCGGCTGGCGATTGCTTTCACAATGGAAGTAATCGCCGGGAGCACCGACGAAACACTGACGGGGGCGTGGGCCGCTCCGGGACCCCAGCGGCTCCGAATACCCGTGTGACCCGCCCCGAACAGGGCATTCAGTGAAGCGCGCCGTGGGGGTGCGGCGATTAGGATCGTTACCGGCGCACCAGGCCGGCCGGAGGGAGAACCCGTGACCACCTCGAGTGTCGACCGCGTGTCGGCTCAGGACGTCCCCGACGAAAACCGGTGGCCGGGGCTGGCCACCCCGCCGCACTCCGCGCTGCGCGCGCGGATCGCCGCGTCGCTGTTCCGCCGCGCGGTCCGCCCGCTCGACGTCCGGGTGGTCTTCCCGGACGGGACGGTGCTGGGCAACGGCGGGCCGGAATCACCCGAAATGCGGATCCTGCGCCCGGACGCCTTCTTCCACCGCCTCGGCGTCGACGCCAAGATCGGCTTCGGCGAGTCCTACATGGCCGGTGACTGGACCGCGTCCGACCTGGCCGAGGTGCTGACGCCGTTCGCGGCGCGGATGGCCACGCTCGTGCCGCCGGTGCTGCAGAAGTTCCGGAAGATCGCCGAGCGCACCCAGCCGCCGTCGGAGGAGAACAGCCTCGAAGGCGCGCGGGCCAACATCCACCGGCACTACGACCTGTCGAACGACCTGTTCGGCGCGTTCCTCGACGAGTCGATGATGTACTCCTCGGCCCTGTTCGGCCCGGCCGACGACCTCACGTCCGCCCAGCACCGCAAGATCGACAGCGTGCTGGACTACGCCGGGGTCCGCGCGGGCAGCGAAGTCCTCGAAATCGGTACCGGATGGGGTGAATTGGCGATCCGAGCCGCCGCGCGCGGCGCCGTCGTCACGTCGCTCACCATTTCGGAGGAACAGCGCGCGCTGGCCACCGAGCGCATCGCCGCGGCCGGGTTCGGCGACCGCGTCGAGGTGAAGCTGTGCGACTACCGCGAGTCGAGCGGGCAGTTCGACGCCGTGGTCAGCGTCGAGATGATCGAGGCGGTCGGCGCGTCCTACTGGCCGACGTTCTACGCGACCATCGGCGAGCGGCTGCGCCCCGGCGGGCGGTTCGGGCTGCAGGCCATCACCATGGACCACGACCGGATGATGGCGTCGTCACGCGCCTACACCTGGATCCACAAGTACATCTTCCCCGGCGGCATCATCCCGTCGGTCCGCTCGATCGAGGAGGGCCTGGTCGCGAACACCCGGCTCAAGCTGGCCGGGATGCGCGAGTTCGGCCAGGACTACGCCCACACGCTACGGTTGTGGCGCGAACGGTTCCTGCACCGCTGGACCGACATCGCCGGGTTCGGGTTCGACGACGTCTTCCGCCGGATGTGGGAGTTCTACCTGGCCTATTCCGAGGCCGGGTTCCGCTCCGGGTACCTCAAGGTCCACCAGTTCGGCTACGAGGTGACCGACAAGTAACCTCCGTCGGCAACCCCGACCCGGTGCCGCACGTCCTCCTTTCGAGGACGTGCGGTTGACTGACGACGACGTGTTTGTCCGAATCGGGATTGGGTGATGGGTGATGACGTACCGTGGCGATGACGGCGGACGCCGGATGCCCCCGCCCGGACAGCGCCATAATCCGCGCCCCCGTGACCACCAGCGCGCGCAGATGATGCCGCTGCCCGGGCGCGGCCAGAGCCCGTACGACGAGCGCACCCGCCCGATGGGCCACCGCGAGCAGGACTACGTGCCGCCCCAGCCGCCGCCGCGGCAGCCCCCGCCGGGCCCGGACGACGACTACCCGCCGTCCCGGCCGCCGCGCCGGCGTCGCCGCTGGAGCTTCGGCCGGATCCTGATGACGCTGCTGCTGGTGTTCGTCGTGTTCCTCGCCGGCATCTGGGTCTACCTCGAGTTCTCCATCAAGCGTGTCGACGCGCTGGCCGACTACGAAGGCCGCCCGGTCGCCGCGGCCGGCACCAACTGGCTGATCGTCGGCTCGGACAGCCGTGAGGGCCTCACCGCGGCCGACGAGGAGAACCTCGCCACGGGTGACGTCGCGGCCGCCGGCGGCCAGCGCACCGACACGATCATGGTCGCGCACCTGCCGGACAACTCCACCAAGCCGACGCTGCTGTCCCTGCCGCGCGACTCCCAGGTCAAGATCCCCGGCCACGGCACCAACAAGATCAACGCGGCGTTCTCGCTCGGCGGCCCGAAGCTGCTCGCGCAGACCGTCGAAGGTGCCACCGGCCTGCACATCGACCACTACGCGGAGATCGGCTTCGGCGGGTTCGCGAAGATCGTCGAAGCGATCGGCGGCGTCGAGATGTGCATCGACAAGGACATGAACGACACGGTGACCGGCATCAGCATCAAGGCAGGCTGTCCCCAGACCCTCGACGGCCGCGAGGCGCTGGGCTTCGTCCGGATGCGGCACAGCGACGCGACCCCGCGCTCGGACCTCGACCGCGTCGCCAACCAGCGCAAGTTCATCGGCGCGCTGGTCAGCCAGATCGCCAGCCCGGGCACGCTGCTCAACCCGTTCGACTTCTTCCCGCTGCTGTCCGCGGCGCCGGACGCGCTGACCATGGACTCCGGCGACCACGTGCACAACCTCGCCGGCCTGGCGATCGCGATGCGCGGCATCTCCTCCGGCGGCGTGGTGACCACGACGGTCCCGGTGACCAGCGGCTCGGCGGAGAACTGGGACAAGAACAAGTCGAAGCAGCTGTTCGACGCGCTGAAGAACGACACCGAGGTGCCCGACAGCATCATCGTGAATTAATTGCCGCGCGTGGTGCGCCCCGGCCGGGGCACCATGGGTCGATGGAGACCCCGGCCGAGGCTTTGACCCGTGACGAGTTCGCGTTGGCGCGCCGGCGCTTCGCGGACGTCTCGGCGCTGGCCGCCGCCGTCTCGGGTTCCGGCGCGCACCTCGCCGGCTGGCTGCCCTGGGCGGCCGGCGGGTACACCGCCGATGACGCGGCGGCGTACCTCCGGCTCACGCACGGCAACTGGGAAACCGGCCGGGCGTACGAGTACTGGCTCGCCCACGGGTTCACCGGCCGCGGCCTGATCACGCGCGCGGCCGCGACGCTGATCGCCGACGCGTTCCGCCGCGGCGCCGGGTACGTGGAGATCAAGCACGACGAGCTGAACACCCGCAGCGGTGCGATCCCCGCCAGGCTGGGTTTTTCCCCCGCCCGCAAGGAAACCACGGACCCGGACCGGGCGCCGGCGTGCACCGGCACCGCTCTGGTCTGGCGGCTCGACCGACCCGAGAAAGGAGAGCTCGCGCATGGAGACCCCGGCCGAGACCTACCGTGACGGTGACCTGACGCTGACCCGTTGGCACCCCGGTGACCGTGACCTGCTGACCAAGCTCGTGAGCGGCTCCGTCGAGCACCTCGGGCCGTGGCTGTTCTGGGCGACCGCCGGGTACACCTCGGACGACTCCTCGGAGTTCCTCCGGCTGACCGCGAAACGCTGGGAGAGCGGCGAAGCGTACGAGTACGCGATCGGTGAGGACGGCGAAGTGACCGGCGGCGTCGGCGTGCTGACCCGCGACGGTGGTGTCGAGATCGGCTACTGGCTGGCTCACGGCTGGACCGGGCGCGGCCTGATGACCCGGAGCGTCGCGCTGCTGACGGCCGAGGTGTTCCGCCTCGGTGCCGGCTACGTCGAGATCATGCACGACGAGCGGAACGTCCGCAGCGCCGCGGTGCCGGCCCGGCTCGGGTTCACGAAGGTGCGCGAGGAGCCGGCGGAGAAGCCACTGGCGCCGTCGTGCACCGGCACGAACCACGTGTGGCGGCTCACGCGGCCCTCTTAGGGGTCAGTTCAGAATGAGTTTGCGTAGGCAGATCATGGAGCAGGCCAGGCTGAGGATGGCTCGATGCACGTCGGCTCGGCGTTCGGTGCG
>NZ_JBICSQ010000163.1:0-6994 GCF_043197175.1 Amycolatopsis sp. NPDC049252 | reverse complement strand
AGCTTGACAGCGCCGATGGTACTGCAACCGAAGGGTTGTGGGAGAGTAGGACACCGCCGAACTTACGTGGGGAAGGGCCCGGCCCGGTTGAGAACCTTGGTTCTCCCGGCCGGGCCCTTCTTTATGCCCAAGTCACGGTCGGGTCCGCAGCCACACGAGTCGACCCTTCAAGCACGCGAGTTGGCGTTCTGATCACGTGTCGACTCCCGGATCACGCGTGTTGACCTTCTGACCAAAGTGTCTACTTCCGGATCGCGTGTGCCGGCACTCGAATCACGCGAGTCGTCTCCGCGATCACGGGCGCCGGCTCGCTGGGGCACGTGTCGGCTCCGTGAGCCAGCGAACCGACCGTCCAGGTACGCGAGCGACTGTCTGGGTACGCGAGCCGAACCTTCGGGTGTGTGAGTCGGGCGGCTGGGTACGTCAGCAGGCCGGCCAACTTGGCGAGTTCCGGCCTCCATCATGCGAGGCACGCGCAGAATCACGCGAGTCGCGGCCCAGATCGCGCCAGACCCGGCCGGAATCACGCGAGTTCCGGCTCTGGTCACGCGAAACCCGCGTCCCGGCACAGGAGTGATGCCCGCCTGATCACGAGTGATGCCCCGCGGATCACGCGAGATGCCCCCCCCAGACACGGTGATACCCCGGGAGCGGGGCGCGATGATTCACCTGTCACGTTGGCGAGGCTCTCCCGCTCAGCCGACCGTGCCAGGGCATGAAAAAGGGCCGGGAGCAAAGCTCCCGGCCCCATCTCAAAGGCCAGACCGAACTACTTCACAGCCGAGCCGGCTTGCCAGTCGGCCCAGGACTTGGACCAGTCGCCGTACAGGTCCCAGACTGGGAGCTGCGGGCCGCCCGAGTTGGTTACCTCCACCACGTCGCCCAGGCCCAGGTTCTGGAAGAACCACTGGGCGTTGGCGGCGTTCAGGTTGATGCAACCGTGGGAGACGTTCGAGCTTCCCTGCTGGCCCACGCTGTTCGGGTTCTCGTGGACGAACTCGCCGTCGTTCGAGATCCGCTGCGAGAACTTCTCGTCGGAGCGGTACGCCTTCGGGTCGGGCGGGCAGACGCCGTACGTGCACGAGTCCATCGTGTAGTTGGCCTGCTTGTCCGAAATGACGTGCGCGCCCAGATGCGTCGGTGTGGCGTCCTTGCCCATCGAGATCGGCATGGACTTCACCATCGAGCCGTTGTGGAAGATCTGCATCTGCTCGGTGTTCCCGTCCGCCTTCGCGATCCAAGAATCGTGCACCTTGTACGTCTCCGTGCGGTCCTCCGCGCCGAAGACGCCGTTGCCGAAATCGACGCCGTAGATCTTCGCCGTGACCTTCAGCGTGGTGCCGGCCTTCCAGTACTCCTTCGGCCGGTAGTGGACGTTCGAGTCGTCGATCCAGTACCAGCTGCCCTCCTGCTTCGGCGACGACTCCACCGTGAGGGCCTTCTCGACGTCCGCCTTGTTCTTGACGGCGATTTTGCCGAAGCTGAAGACGATCGGCTGGCCCACGCCGACACCCGAGCTCGCCACCGCGGACGGCGCCGGGATCAGGTTGGCGTTCGCCTGCTTCTTCGGGGCGACCGTGCTGATCTGGTTGTCCTGCTCGATCGGCTTCCCGTCGGTGCCCTGGGCGTGCGCGACGATCTTGTACGTCGCGCCGTAGCCGAGCGGCTCGCTCGAGGTCCAGCTGAGGGAGTCCGTCGCCAGCTTGCCGGCCACCGTCTTCCCCTTCGCCGTGTTGGTCACGGTGACGTCGATGAGCTTCCCGTTGGCCGCCTTGACGACGACGGGGGTCGCGGGGTTGACGTTGGCGCCGCCCGCCGGCTCGAACGTCACCGCCACCGGGTTCGCGGACGGCGCCTCGGATCCGGACGCGGGCGCCCCGCTGGCGGGCGAACCACCGTCGTCACCGGACGAGCAGGCGGAAAGCAGCAGTGCTCCGGCGAGAATCCCGGCCACCGAAAGTAAAGTCTTCTTGGGGAGCATATTGTCTCTTTTTGAGGAATTGGGATCGGCGGGCATTACCATCAAAACTACGCGATAGCGATGACGTCCTTCCGACCGGATCGGTGCATCGTCGTGACGTGGATCACGTGACGACCAGACCAGGGGCGCCGTAAAGCCCCGCACCGGACACCGAAATCCCGTCGAGGAACTCCCGTGCCGCGTCGTACGCCTCGGCCGCCAGCGCGTCCGTGTGGCCGAAGTCCAGCGGGTTCACCCGAACCGGTGCCGGCCCCGGCAGGTAGACCACCGGCACCTGGGCCGCCGCGAGCGGCGCTTCCAGCACGGCCTGGTTCCGCATGCTGATCATCGCGGTGAACATCATCACCTCGGCGAACGTCCGCGGCTCGGCCGGCAGCTTCCCGGGGAACGCGCAGTCGAACACCACCAGCGACTTCGCTCCCATCGCCAGCGCCTGCCGCATCGGCACGTTCGCGACGAGCCCGCCGTCGTACAGCAGCCGTCCTTCGTAGGAGACCGGCGGGAAGATGCCCGGGATCGCGCAGCTGGCCAGCAGCGGCTCCAGCAGCGGCCCGGACCGGATCAGCAGCGGCTCGGCCGTGTCGACCAGCGTCGTGACGACGCCGAGCGGCAGCGCCAGGTCCTCGAACCGTCGATCGGTGCCGACGTGCTCGTTGACGATCTTCGTGAGACCGCTGTTGGGGAACAAGTGCGTCTTGCTCTGCGTCAGCGTCCGGACCCGGCTCAGCACGCCGCCGGGGAAGGCCTCGTCGCGCGTCATGTGCGCCCAGATGCCGCGCAATCGCTCGATCGGGTCGTCGTGGGTCAGGGCCAGCACCGCCGCGTTGAGCGAGCCGACCGACGTGCCGACCGCGAGGTCCGGGGTGATCCCGGCTTCGGCGACCGCGCGCAGCATGCCGACCTGCATGGCGCCGAGACTGCCGCCACCGCCGAGGACGAAGCCGACCGGCCGGGGAAGATCCGCGAAACTCATACCGCCGAATGTAGTAAGCCCGACTTTCGCAGGTCGTGCGGGCCGTGAAGGCGACGTTAACCTGCTGGACGTGGCCGAGCTGGAACTGCGCCATCTCAGGGCCGTCCGCGCCGTCGCCGACGGCGGCAGCGTGAGCCGTGCCGCGACCGTGCTGGGCGTCAGCCAGCCCGCCCTCACCGCGCAGCTCAAGCGCATCGAACGCATCCTCGGCGGCGACCTGTTCGTCCGCGAGCCGAGCGGGGTGCGCCCCACCGAGCTCGGCCGGTTCGTGCTCGCCCGCGCCGACGCGCTGCTGTCCGACATGCAGGCTCTCGTCGCCACCGCGCGGAGCCACGGTGAAGGCGTCGCGGAGACGCTCAAGATCGGGTACGTGCCGCTGCTCATCATCGGCCGGTTCATCGAGGAGCTGGGGAAGACGCTCGACGTCCAGACCTACGCCGAACCGGCCTCGCTGACCCTCCTGAAGCTGCTCTCGACCGCCCGGGTGGACGTCGCGCTGCTCGAACGGTTCGACGGGGCCGAGGCGCACCACTACTCCGGGCTGACCGTGCGGACCCTGGCGACCGAGCCGATCTTCGCCGGGATCGCGCAGGGGCACCCGGCCATCCGCGGTGGCGTCGTCGACCTCGCCGATCTGGCGGACGTCGACTGGATCCTGCCGCCGCCGCACGAGAACTGCGTGCGCGTGCGGTTCCTGCAGGCCTGCGCGGCCGCCGGGTTCACCCCGCGGGTGCGGCACTTCACGTCCGAGGCGGGCACCGCCGGCACGCTGATCGCGCAGGGCGCGGTGTGTCTCGCGCAGGCCGCGTCGGCGCCGCCGCCGGGGCTGGTCGCGCTGCCGCTCGCCGGGGACCCGCTCTGGACGACGCTGCTGTTCGCGACGCGGGAGGACGACGCCCGCACGCCGGCGACCGACGAGGTGTTCCGCTGCGCGGAGGTCGCGTACGAGGCGTCGAAGCACCGGAACCCGCACTTCGCGCGGTGGTGCCGGCAGCATCCGGAGGAACCGGGCGAACGGCTCGTCTCCGCCCGATAGGTGGCATAACGCCGGTGTTATCCCCGCTGGGATTACTGCCCGGCGCGGCAACGGGCGACGCTCACCGGGTCCCCACCTGTTGCCGACAAGGAGCAACGAATGCACCTCAGACGATCACTGGCGATCGGCGTGCTGTGCGTGGCGCTGGCCGGTCTGTTCGCCCCACCCGTGACGGCCGCGCCGCGGGCCGCCACCACGCTGGCCATCAGCCAGCTCGTCCAGGAGCAGAACCAGTGGTGCTGGGCCGCGAGCGGCCTGACCATCGCGCGGTTCCTCGGCTACGGCTCGAACGTCAGCCAGAACACGTTCTGCGATTACTCCCGCGGCTACCCGGCCGGTTCGCAGTGCCCCAACCAGGCCGGTGAGCTGACGTACGTGCAGCGCGGCTACCAGGCGCTCGGGCTGCGGCCCGGCACGGTGACCAGCGCGCTGAGCTTCGCTTCCGTGCAAAGCGAAATCGGGGCGCGGCGCCCGATCGAGACCGGCATCTACTGGACCGCCGGCGGCGGCCACGCTCAGGTCATCTACGGCTACGACACCAGCGGGCTCGTCTACTACGGCGACCCGTGGCCGAGCAGCCAGCGCTACAGCGCGATGGCGCATTCGAGCTACGTCCGCAACGGGCAGTTCCAGTGGGCTCAGTCCCTCTACCGGATCGGGGCGTGACGTGAACCTCTTCCGCGGACTTGTCACCCTCCTCGCCGGCTCCGCGCTGGTGCTCGGTTTCGGTGGTACGGCTTCGGCTTCGGAGCCCTCGAACACGGACGTCGCGGCGGCCAAGCAGGCGCTCGCCTCGGCGGACACGACGGCGAAGCTGTCGTCGTTCTTCGGCCGGCTCGACCAGCGGTCCGGTGTCGCGCGGGCCGACTCGGCGCAGGCGCCGAAGGTCACCGGTGAGCCGTTGCGCGTCTACTCCCTCGACCCGGCGTTCGTCGCCGGGACGCCGGACGCGACACCGGCGACGTTCGCCTACTTCGCCGTGCGGACGCAGGCGTCGACGGGCCGCCAGGCGACGGTCTGGCTGACGCCGGAACCCGCCGGCTGGGCCGCGACCAACTTCACCACCGGGACCGAGGAGCTGACGTACCCGGCGCAGGCCCACGGTGATCTCGTGTTCACCGAGCCGCAGGTCAACGCGTGGTACCGGATCCGCGAGGGCCGGGTGCTCCCGCTCAACGACCCGGCGCGGTCGCGCGTCGGCGACGGTCTCGCGCTGCCGGCGTACCAGCAGCTGGTGCACCGGCTCTACGGCGACAAGCTGCCCGGTTCGGCGTACCGCGCGCAGGGCAAGCTCGGCGGGTACGACCTCGCCGCTCCCGCGCCGGCAGCTTCCGGGCCGGGTACCGGCTCCTGGCCGTTCGTCGCCGGTGGGGCGCTGCTGGCGCTCGGCTTGATCGGCTGGGCCACCGGCAAGGTGACGCGCGCCCGTCGCTGACGCCGGGAGGGTGCGGCCCGGCGTCTCGGGCCGCACCCTCAGGGGACGCGCTCGGGCTCGCGGGCGGCGGCTGCGAGGGTCTTGCGTTTCTTCAAGCGCAGCAAGAAGAACACCGCGACCGCCACCAGTACGCCGACCACGATCAAGCCGCCCGTGTTCAACGCGCCTTCGATGCGCTTCGCGGCTTCGCCCAGGGCCGCGCCGATGCTGATGTGGACCAGGGACCAGCAGAACGCGCCCGCCGCGGCCGCCGGGAGGAACCGGCGGAACGGCAGGCCCGACGTCCCGGCCGCGGCCGGGGTCAGCGTGCGGATCACCGGCAGGAACCGGGCGAAGAACACCGCCCACGCGCCGCGGCGTTCCAGGACCGACGTGGCCTTGTCCCAGGCTTCGAGGCCGTACTTGCGGATCAGTTTCGTCTCACGCAGCCGCGGCCCGAAGCGGCGGCCGATGACGTAGCCGAGGGCGTCGCCCGCGGTCGCGCAGAGCGTGACGACCGTCCACAGGGCCAGGAACCGCGCGACGGTGTTCGCGGTCGTCGCGGCGATGAGCAGCCCGGATTCGCCCGGGGCCAGGAAACCCAGCCCGATCGTGCACTCGGCGAACACCAGGCCGCCGGTCGCCGCGACCAGCCCCGGTTCCGGGAGTCCTTGCAGCCAGCTCAAGAGATCCGAAACCAGGGCCATGCGCGCCACTTTACCGATCCTTTAAGGTCGGTGGTGTGGCGTCGATCACCGGGCCAGCAGCGACGCGGCTTCCTGCGCGGCGGGGCCTTCGACGGCGAGGTGCTGCAGGTTCTCCGGCAGGACCTCGCCGCGGTGGGCCTTGGTCTGGGCGTAAAGCCGTCCCGCGCGGTACGACGACCGCACCAGCGGACCCGCCATCACACCGGCGAAGCCCATGGCTTCGGCGGCCTGGGAGTGCTCCACGAACTCCTCCGGCTTCACCCAGCGATCGACCGGGTGGTGCCGCGGGGAAGGCCGCAGGTACTGCGTGATCGTCAGGATCTCGCACCCCGCGTCCACCAGGTCCCGCATCGCCGGGGCGACCTCGTCGGGCGTCTCGCCCATGCCCAGGATCAGGTTCGACTTCGTCACCAGGCCCGCTTCACGCGCCTTCGTGATGACTTCGAGGGACCGCGCGTAGCGGAAACCGGGACGGATGCGCTTGAAGATCCGCGGGACCGTTTCCACGTTGTGCGCCAGTACTTCCGGCCGCGAACCGAAGACCTCGGCCAGCTGCTCGGGGTCGGCGTTGAAGTCCGGGATCAGCAGCTCGACGCCGGTGCCGGGGTTCAGGTCGTGGATCTGACGGACCGTCTCCGCGTACAACCACGCGCCGCCGTCGGGAAGGTCGTCGCGGGCGACGCCGGTGACCGTCGAGTACCGCAGTCCCATGGCCTGTACGGACTCCGCGACCTTCCGCGGCTCCGTCCGGTCCAGTTCGGCGGGTTTACCCGTGTCGATCTGGCAGAAGTCACACCGCCGGGTGCATTGATCGCCGCCGATGAGGAAGGTGGCTTCGCGGTCTTCCCAGCACTCGTAGATGTTGGGACAGCCCGCTTCTTCG
>NZ_JBICSQ010000162.1:0-7356 GCF_043197175.1 Amycolatopsis sp. NPDC049252 | reverse complement strand
TACTTCTGGCCGGTCGTCCGCATCGACACCGGTGACGAGGAGAAGGCGGCCGCGGAAAACCCGCCCGCGAAGGCGCCGGACGCCGAGCGGGCCCAGGCCTCCCAGGAGGCGAAGACCGTCCAGGTCGCCTGCCCGGACGTCGCCAGCAAGCTCACCGACGTCCCCGACCAGGCGATGGCCGAGGTCGACGACAACCTGGACCAGCTCGACGCCCAGACCGACGAGGCCAACCAGCGCGTCGCCTCGACGCAGGGCCAGGGTGGCGCCGACTTCGTGCGCAACGCGATCCTGACACCGCTCAAGGACCGGCGCGCCGCGATCCTGGAGCGGATCGCCACCGCGATCGCCCGGTTCACGAAGAAGCCGGGCGACCTGGGCGGGCTCGCGCCGTGCGCGCCGAAGCCGGGCAAAGACACCGGCACCGGCACCGGGACGACGACCCCGCCGCCGAGCAGCACCGCCCCGAGCAGCACCGCCCCGGGTGGCGCGCTGCCGGGGCAGGACGGCAACAACGAGCTGCCGGGCAACGACGGCGTGATCCAGCGGCCGCAGAAGGTGCAGATCACCTTCCGGGGCAGCCCGGTCGGCAAGGTCGTGGCCATGCCGAAGTTCCTGCGCGTGCTCTACGGCGACGCGAAGGTGTCGACCAACGGGCCGGCCAACGCCCGCGCGAGCTGGACGTGCAGCGGCTTCGAAAACCGCGTCACCCAGCTCTACCCGATCTGCCCGCCGAACAGCAAGGTCAAGCGGATCCACACGTTCCCGAGCTGCTGGGACGGGCAGAACACCGACAGCACCAACCACCGCACGCACATCGTGTTCCCGGACCAGAACGGCCGGTGCGCCGCGGGCTTCAAGGCCGTGCCGCAGCTGCAGATCTCGCTGACCTACGACATCCCGCACGACATCCAGGTCAAGAAGCAGTACAAAGTGGACGGTTTCCCGCAGGAGCACCACAACCCGTTCTCCGACCACGACGACTTCGCCAACGTGATGTCGCAGCGGATCATGAACGGCCTGGTGAACTGCGTGAACCGCGGCAAGACCTGCCGGGCCTGATCGCACCCGGCACTCCACGAAGGACCACAAAGGACACAGGCAGAGCGAGCGCCCCGTCACCCTTCCCGGTGGCGGGGCGCTCGCGTGCGCGCGGGAAACCGTCATC
The DNA here is from genome assembly GCF_043197175.1 of Amycolatopsis sp. NPDC049252. Taxonomy (NCBI): domain Bacteria; kingdom Bacillati; phylum Actinomycetota; class Actinomycetes; order Pseudonocardiales; family Pseudonocardiaceae; genus Amycolatopsis; species Amycolatopsis sp. NPDC049252. Next base: position 6,191 of record NZ_JBICSQ010000162.1, on the reverse strand, counting down.
CCGGGGGCATGCGTTCCTCACGGGTGCCGCCGTGCGGATCGCAACCCAGAAGACGTCGCGGTGCACGCTCGCACCACAGACTTGTCACGTCACCCCGTCCCGGAATCCACACCGGAGACACTCCGCACCGCACAGGAGGAACCCATGATCTCGACCTTCGAGCGCCCCTCGGCCGTCGTCGTCCACAACCGCGCCGTGGTGCACAACCGCGCCGTCGTCCACAACCGCGCGGTGGTCCACAACCGCGCCGTCGTGCACAACCGCGCTTCCGCCAAGTAGCACGCACCGTTCCCTGCCGCACCACGTGCCGCGGCCCCCCCCGGGGCCGCGGCACGGCCGTCTCGACCCAGGGGGTCCGCCATGCCTTCCGACGACGTACGCCTGGAGCTCACCGGGGTCGAGGTCCACGACCTGGAGCCGGCCCTGTGCCTGCTCATCACCCCGCACGGCGGCCAGTACTCGATCACCGCGCCGACCAGGGAGTTCCGCGCGTGGATCGCCCGCTGCGACGGCACCCGCACCCGGGCCGAGCTGCTCGCCGGGATGAACCCCGACTACGAGGAGGTGCTCGACGTCCTCGAAGCGGACGGCAGCCTGCACCCGGTGTCGGACGGCGCCGGACTCCTGCGCACCGCCGAGACCACCGTCCTGATCGCCGGCAGTCCCGAGCTCACCGCGCCCCTCGCGCAGCTCCTCGCCCCGGTGGGATACGCCCGGGTCGAGACGCTCTCCGACCTCGACGGGCCCTTCCCGGTCGACCCGGCCGACACCGTCGTCGTCGCCGCGTTCACCCATCCGGCATATTCGGAACTCACCGCGCTCGACGCGTTCTGCACGGACCGCGGCGTGCGCCTGCTGCCCTTCCGCTGTGAACGCGGTCAGGGCATCGCCGGCCCCGCGATCACCCCCGGCGGCCCCGGGCCCGACTTCGCCGACGTGCTCGCGCGGCGGCGCTCGGCGGCCCTGGACCCGCGGGTGATCGACGCCTTCGCCACCGCCGACCCGCCGCGCGGCCGCCGGTTCCGGCCCGGCGACACCCGCTGGATGATGAGCGTGCTCGCCGTCCAGCTCGAACGCTGGCTCGCCGGCGAACCCGCCGAGACGACCACAGGCGAGCTCGAGATCGACCCGGTCCGGCTGAGTGTGCTCCCCCGGCCCGTGTTGCCGGTCCCCGACCGGCCCCGGCCGGTGCAGGCGCGCGGCCCGCGCCCGGACCTGCTCGTCGACGACCGCACCGGGATCGTGACCGCGGTGCACGAACTCCCGCCCGCGCCGGGGATGCCCGCGCGGCTGCGGGTGTGCGCCGTGGACGTCGCGGACATGCGCCGGGTCGTCGACTGGCCCAACGACCGCCAGGCGTTCGGCACCTCCTGGCACGACTTCGACCAGGCCCGCGACTCCGCGATCGGCGAGGCCGTGGAACGCTACTGCGGCAGCTGGCTGCCCCCGGAGCGCGAGATCCGGCACGCGAGCTTTCGGCAGCTGCGCCGCGACGGCGTCCCCGCGCTCGATCCGCGCCGCCTGAACCTGTACTCCCCGCGCCAGCACGCCACACCCGGCTTCCCGTTCGCGCCGCTGACCCCCGAGACCGAATGCGCCTGGATCGAGGCTTTTTCGCACACGACAAGGGAAGCCGTGTGGGTTCCCGCCTGTCTCGTGTCGCAGGAGGCCGAGCCCGGCGGCGCCCGGTTCACCGATCCCCTGATCGCCGGCCTGGCCAGTGGCGTCAACGAAGAGCACGCCGTGACCGCGGGGCTGGAGGAGGTGCTGGAACGCGACACCACCATGCTCTGGTGGGCCAACACACCGCGGCTGCACCGGCTGCCGGTGCCGGCCGAGATCCGGGCGCTGGTCGCCGACACCACCGAGACCTACGACGTCACGTTGATCCCGCTGGACAACGAGTTCGCCGTCCCGATCGTCGCCGCCGCGGTGTTCGACCGGGCCCGGCGCTGGCTGTCGATCGGGTTCGCCACCCGCCCCGACGCGCTCGAGGCGGCCAAGAAGGCGCTCGCCGAAGGGTTCACGCTGCAGCACACCTGCCTCGCCCTCGACGACGAGCGCGAGCTCGCCGGGATGCAGGCGGACCTGCCGCACCTGTCCAACCTCAAGGCCTACCGCGCCGACCGCCGCTATCTCGACTCCTACCGCGACGACTTCGGCGACGTCGTGGACCTGCTGTGCCAGCAGCAGATCTACCTCGACCCCCGGGCCGCGACCCGGGTGGCGCCGTGGGTGCGCGATCTGGCGGTCCGGCCGTGGGAGGGCCTGCCCGCCCTCGGCGAGCGGCGGCTCAAGGCCTACCGCGAACGCGTCGAGGAGCGCGGGTTCGAGGTGATCAGCGTCGACCTGACCACCCGCGACGTCGCGGCCGCCGGCTTCCACGCCGCGCACACGATCGTGCCGGGTCTGGTGTCCAACTTCCCGGCCGGGTTCCCGTACTGGGGCGACGGCCGGATCCGCCGGGCCGCCGTGGACCTCGGCTGGCGGACGGAACCCCTGCCCGAAGAGCGGCTGAACGTGTTCCCGCTCCCCCACGCGTGAGGGGTACCGATGGCTGTCACCGAACTGCTCGGGCTGCCGCGCACCCGCGGACGGCTGCCCCTGGTCGCCGCGCAGGGCGTGGACGCGCTCGGCACGGGGCTGTTCCTCCCGTTCGCCGTCGTGTACTTCCACGCGGCGAAGGACCTCCCGCTGACGGCGGTAGGCGGCGCGCTGTCGGCCGCCGCGCTGCTGGCGCTCCCGGCCGGCCCGCTCGCGGGCCCGCTCGTCGACCGCCTCGGCGCCCGGCGGGTCGTGGTCGTCGCGAACCTGCTGCGGGTGCTGACCTTCGCCGGGTACGTCTTCGCCGGTTCCCTCTGGCAGCTGGTCGTCCTGGCGGCGCTGACGTTCTGGGGTGAAGGCCTGTTCTGGCCCGCCTCGGGCGCGCTCGTGGCGCAGGTGGCCGACGAGGGCCAGCGGGCCCGCTGGTACGCGATGGACCGCGCGCTGCGCAACGTCGGCATCGGCGTCGGCGGGCTGGCCGGCGGTGTGCTCGTCGCGTGGGGCGGGACCGGCGGGTACACCGGAATCGTCCTGCTCAACGCGGCGACCTTTCTGGTCGCGGCCGCGCTCGTCGCGTCGTGGCGGGGACCGGCCGCCGCGCCCGCGCCACCACCGCGGGAGACGGCGGCGCGCGGGGGTTATCGCGCGGTGCTCGCGGACCGGGCGTTCCGGCGGGTGCTGGTGACCGTCTTCGTGTTCGCCCTGTGCGACCTGGCGTTGACGGTGCTGCTCAGCGCGTACGTGATCGACACCCTCAGGCTGCCTTCGTGGCAGCCGGGGATCCTGTTCGCCCTCAACACCGTGCTGGTGGTGGCCGGGCAGACCGTGGTGGCGAGCCGGCTGGAAGGACACCGCAAGCCGCGGGTGCTGCAGGTCGCCGCGTTCGTGTGGGCCCTGTCGTTCCTGCTGTTCGCCGTCGTACCGTTGGCTGTGCCCGTCCCCGCGATCGTGGTGCTCACGGTGGCGACCGCGGTGTTCACCGCCGCGGAGCTGCTGCAGGCGCCGACCAGCAGCGCGCTCACCGTCGCGCTGGCCCCGCCGCACCTGCGCGGCCGCTACTTCGGGCTCGAGGAGCTGCTCTGGGGTGCCGCCCGGGTCGTCGCGCCGGTGACGTTCACCGCGCTGCTGGCCGGCGGGGCGCAGCTGCCGTGGCTCGTGCTCGCCGGGTGCTGCGCGGTGGCCTTCGCCGTCCTCAAAGGACTGAAACCGGCTCATGAGGCGGCCGAAGCGAAAGAGCCGGCGGATGCGTGACCCGGCGGAGCTGGAAGAGGTCTACCTCGCGGTCTACCGCGAGCCGCCGTACCGGGAAGACGCGGCGGACGCGGCCCGCTTCCGCGAAGCCGTGGCCGGGCACGCGCGGCTGCCGGGGTTCGCGTTGACGACCGTCCGCGACGGCGCGGGGCTCGGCGGGTTCGCCTACGGTGTCGGCCGCGACGCCGGCTGGTGGCACCCGGCCGCCGCGACACCGGCACCCCTTCCGCTGGCCCGGGGTCCGCTGTTCTACGTCTACGAACTCGCCGTCCGGCCGGGTCTGCGCGGCCGCGGCCGCGGCGGCGCGCTGCTGCGCGACCTGCTCGACGGGCGGCCCGAACCGTTCGCCGTGCTGGCGGCGGCGGCCGCGGCACCGGCGTACGCGATGTACCTGCGGTGGGGCTGGGAGCGGGTCGGCGTCCTCACGTCGGGCTCGCACCTCCTGGCGCTGCCGCTGCCCGCCCGGCCTCGCGTTCCGCGGCCACGAGCGCGTCCTCGGTGACCACGAAGAGCCCGGCCACCACGGTGAAGGCCAGCACCCCCATGACCACGAACACCGCGCGCAGGCCCAGCGCCTGGGCGAGCGCGCCGGCCGCCAGGGCGCCGAGCGACTTGGTGCCCCAGGCGACCAGGCGGTAGCTGCTGTTGAGGCGCCCGAGCAGCCGGTCGGGCGTGAGCCGCTGGCGCAGCGACACCATGACGACGTTCGACACCACGATCCCCGCCCCGCCGGCGAAGAACCCCGCCCCGACGACGCAGGGGTTCGCCGTCACCGCGAGCACGCCCACCGAAAGCCCGCCGGCGAGCCAGGCCACCCAGAGCGCCGGGATCCGCCCGAGCCGGCGCTCCACCGGTTCGGCGAGGAACGACCCGGCGACGCCGCCCGCCGCGTTGACGGCCATCAGCACCCCGAAGCCCGGTTCGGACAGGCCCATCGCCGAATCCGGGCCGACCGCGTAGAGCACGAACACGGCGAAGGTCGCGCCGGTCGCGAAGTTGAACGTGCCGACCATGACCGAGAACGTGCGCAACACCTTGTGCCGCACCAGGAAACGCAGCCCTTCGGCGATGTCGGCGCGGAGTGTGGTGCGCCCGGTCCGCTCGACCCGGTACGAGCCGCGCACCAGCAGCAGCGCCGCCACGGCCACCGCCCACAACGCCACCGGCGTGACGAGCGCGGCCAGCACCCCGGCGGCGACCAGCAGCCCGGCCAGCGGCGGCCCGGCGAACTCGTTGGCCGTCTGCTCGGCGGCGTACATCCGGCCGTTGGCGGCCGCCAGCCGCTCCCGCCCGACGACCTGCGGGACGATCGACTGCGCGGCGGTGTCGTAGATCGTCTCGGCGAACCCGACCCCCGCGGCGACCACGTACAACGCCCAGATCGACCCGCCGCCGAAGAGGGTCAGGATGGTGACGGCGGCGAGCAGTCCGCCACGGACCAGGTTCGCGCCGAGCATCGCGCGGCGGCGGTCCAGCCGGTCGACCAGCGCGCCGGCGGGGAGCGCGAAGAGCAGCCACGGCAGGGTGAAGGCGAAGGCCAGCCCGGCGATCAGCGCCGGCGACCGCGTGTAACCGACCGCCAGCAGGGGCAGTCCCACCTTCAGAACGCCGTCGGCGAGGCTCGAAAGACCGGCCGCGGTCCACAACCGCCAGTAGGTGCCGCCCAGGCCCTTCGTGTCCATGCCATGGAGAGTTGCACATCGATGGGGAATTCTCCATCGATGTGTCGGAATTCGATCGATGGACTACGCTGCGTTCATGACCGAACCCCGCCGGCGCCGGCCGGCGACCCCGCGGGAGGCGAAGGCCCTCGGCCACCCGCTGCGCCTGCGCATCATGCGGATGTGCCTGGTCGAGGAGCTGACGAACAAGCAGCTCGCCGACCGCCTCGACCGGGATCCCGGCACGGTCCTGCACCACGTACGCCAGCTGGTCGCCGCCGGGCTGCTGGAGCAGGCCCCGGTCCGCACCGGCGTGAGCGGCGCGCTGGAGAAGCCGTACCGGTCGAACAACGAGACGTGGTGGCTCGACGGCCCTCTGTCCGGCGCCGACGCCGAGACCCGGTTCGCGCCGATCGAGATCTTCCAGGAGGAGCTGGCCGCCTCCGGCCCGGAATCGGTGGCCGTGCACGAGAAGTTCCTGCTGCACCTGTCCCCCGACGAGGTCCGGGAACTGGACCGCCGCATCCTGGCGGTGCTGGACGAGTACGTCGCCACCGACCACGAGCGGCTGGACCGGCCGGCACTGGGCGGGATCTTCGTACTGCACCACGTAAAGCCGTCGCAGCGCTGACCCGATCCCCACCCGAAAGCCGTGAATGGCCCATTGAGGGACTCTGAGTCCCTCATTGGGCCATTCACGGCTTTGCCCGCAGCGTGCGCGTCAGGAGGTCAGTG
>NZ_JBICSQ010000161.1:0-7804 GCF_043197175.1 Amycolatopsis sp. NPDC049252 | reverse complement strand
GGAGTTCGTGCGTGCTCGCGTCCATCACGTCCGTCGTCTACCAGAGCGACAACGGCGGCGACGGTTCCGTGACGATCGACCCCATCGCCCTCGCCGTCACGGTCACCGGCGTCTACGAGGACAGCGACAACGACGGAGTGCAGGACGCCGGCGACACCATCGCCTACACGATCGTCACGCGCAACAACAGCAGCGTCACCCTGGACGACGTCACCATCACCGCCGAGGTGACCGACACCGGTGCCCCGCTGTCCGTCGCTTCGTGCCCCTCGCAGTCCATCCAGGCCAACGGCACCGACACCTGCGTGGCCGACCACACCCTGTCGCTGGCGGATCTGAACCGGGGCCGGGTGAACGTGACGGCGACGGCCATCGGCCAGCTGCCGGCGCTGCCGGGCCAGACCACGACGCTGAGCGCGAGCGGCGACGGGAGCACGTCGACGACACTGACCGACACCCCGAAGCTCACCGTCGCCAACAGCGTCTCGGGGATCGCCGACCAGAACCACAACGGCCTCACCGACGCGGGCGACACGATCACCTACCGGGTGCAGGTCACCAACACGGGCAACTCCACGGTCTCCGGCGTCACCGTCACGGAAACCGCGACCGGCGCCACGACCGGCGCGGTCCCGCTGAGCTGTGACTCACCGGATCCCGTGTCGATCGTGCCCGGGGCGGTACTGGGCTGCAGCGGTTCCCACACCATCACACCGTCCGATGTAGACACCCAGGCGGCCACCGTCACGGCCACGGCCACCGCGTCGGGGACGAGCCGCGCGGGTGCCGGCCGCGCGGTCGACGCCGCGCCCAGCGAGACGACCACCCGGCTGACCCAGGACGGGGAGCTGGCCACGCAGCTCGCGGCCGGCGTGCTGACCGACGTCGACGGCGACGGCCGCACGGACGCGGGCGACACCGTCACCTACAGCGCCACCGTCACCAACAGCGGCACCGTGACGCTGACCGCGGTCGGCGCCACGCTGGCCCTGGCGGCGCCGGCCGGCCCCGCGCCGGAGCTGGACTGCGTGCCCGCGGCCCCGGCGACGCTGGCCCCGGGGGCGCAACTGGCCTGCACGGCCACCTACCCCCTCGGCCGGTCCGATGTGGACAAGGGCGAGGTGGTCGCGACCGTGGCCGCGTCGGGCAAGTCCGGCGCCACCAAGGTGACCGCCGATCCCGTCACCCGCACCATGCCGCTGAACCAGAGCAGCGGCATCACGGCGGTGGCGTCGGTGTCCGGGCTCGTCGACCAGAACGGCAACGGGACACTGGAAGCGGGTGACACCGTCAAGTACGCCGTCGCGGTGACCGACACCGGGACCGTGACGCTCAGCCAGGTTTCGGTCGTCGGCCGGCTGGCGTCCCCCGGCGGGCCGGACCCGGCGCTGACCTGCTCGCCGAAGCAGCCCGGCAAACTGACCGCGGGTGCCGTGATGACCTGCACCGGCGCCTACGTCGTCACCCAGTCCGATGTGGACAAGGGGTCCGTCGAATACGCCGTGACGGCGACCGGCGTGTCGCCCACCCAGGAATCGGTCGAGTCTGCCCCGAGCACCGTCACCACGCCGCTGGGCGCGGTGCCCGCGCTGTCGGTCACGAACACGGTCACCGGCGTCGCCGACGACAACCACGACTCGGTCGACGACACCGGTGACGTGATCAGCTACGCGTTGACGGCCACCAACACCGGCACCGTCACGCTGACCACCGTGGTGCTCACCGCGCGGCTCAGCCCGCCCGCCGCCCCGGCGCCGATCCTGCAGTGCTCGGCCGACGCGCCGGTCACGCTCGCCCCGGGAGACACCCTGACCTGCACGGCTTCGTACAAGATCACCCAGGCCGACGTCGATTCGGGCACCGTCGTCAGCACCGCGACGTGCAGCGCCAGGACGGCAGGCAACAAGGCCGTCGGCGCGGGCCCGGTCGCCGTGACGACCGAGCTCGCCACGAAAGCGGCACTGGTGGCGGGCAACGTCGTCACCTCGATCGAGGACCGCAACGGCGACACCGTCGACGACGAGGGCGACGTGATCGTCTACTCGGTGACCCTGACCAACGGGGGCAGCGTGTCCCTCGGCGCCGTCACCGCCGTCGAAACCCTGGCCCCGCCGGCGTCCGGATCGCCCTCGCTGACGTGTGACCCGACGGCGCCGGGCACGCTGGCGCCGGCCGCCGTGATGACCTGCACCGGCTCCTACCGCATCACCGCCGCCGACGTGGGGGGCGGCGGCGTCAAGGCCACCGCGATCGGTACCGGCGTGACACCGGGCGGTGCCGCGGTGCGTTCGGCGGAGGTCGTCGTGAGCACGCCCGTCCACGCGACGCCCGCGGGGGTGGCCCCGGGCAGCGGCGATCCGGCCGCCACGGGTACCGGTCCCGGGGGCCACACCGATCCGGCGAAGGCCGCCGACCGGGCCGCGCGGCTCGCCTACACCGGCGTCGACACCGTGCCCATGCTGAGCGCGGGTGCGCTGTGCCTGGTCGCCGGGGCCGGTCTGGTGCTGCTGACCGCACGCCGTCGCCGGCGCCGCTGACCACCCCGCTCGGAGCGGAAGACATGCGGAGGGGAAGACATGCAGAGCATCGCGCAGGCGAAGGCCCGGCTGGCGACGCGCGCCAAGGTCAGGGACGCGGCGCTGGTCGGCTCGCTGGGCGCGCTGGCCGCCGGGACGTGCGTGTTCTGCGCGCTGACCGTCGCCGCCCCGCCGATCCGGGTCCGGCCGGTCGCGCTGGCCGGTCCGGTACCCGTCGTCGCGGGCCCGCCCGCTGTCGCGGTTCCGGCCGCCGGGCCGTTCGTTCCCGCGGAGCCGGTCGAGGCGCCGCCGGGCGTGCCGGCGCCGGCGTTGGCCGGCGAACTCGGCTCGGTGGCCGGAAGCGACGGGCCGGCGACGGCCGCAGGCCTGGCCGCGAACGGCGTCCCGGAGACCGCGTTGGCGGCCTACCGCAACGCCGAGGCCGCCCTCGCCGCGAGCCGGCCGTCCTGCCACCTGGACTGGCCGCTGGTGGCCGCGCTGGGCCGGGTGGAGAGCAACCACGGCCGGTTCGGCGGTGCCGTGCTGGCGACGTCCGGGGTGAGCAGGCCGCCGATCATCGGCCCCCGGCTCGACGGTGGGGCCTTCGCGCTGGTGCGGGACACCGACGGCGGCCGGCTGGACGGCGACCCGGGGTACGACCGGGCGATCGGTCCGCTGCAGTTCCTGCCCGGCACGTGGCGGGCGGTGGGCGCGGACGGCAACGGCGACGGGATCGCCGACCCCTACAACATCTTCGACGCGGCGGTGGGCGCGGGTGTCTACCTGTGCAGCGGAGCGACGGACCTGGCCGATCCCGCGTCCCTGCACGCCGCGGTCCGCCGGTACAACCACTCCGACTCCTACGTCGCCCAGGTGCTGTCCCTGGCTGCCCGGTACCGGGCGGGCGTCACGGTGGTCACCACCACCACGACCGCACCCGCACCGTCCACCACGAACCCCCCGCCCACCACCACCACCACCACCACGCCGCCGACACTCCCGCCGACGACGCTCCCGCCCACGACCGAGCCGAGCGCGCCGCCGACGTCCGGCACGACAACGACGACCTCGGACGAACCGCCACCACGGCCGTGACCGGTCAGTGTGTGGTGGCCACAGCGTGACGCCTACTGGCGGCCCTGGGGCAGCACCTGAGCGGAGAACGACACCGACGGGGTGCAGCGGACCGAGCCGGGCCCTGGCGTCACGCAGTTGACCGAGACCACGACCGGCACGCCCTGGGGTACGTGCAGGCCCTTGCTGTAGGTGTAGTTCTGGTCGGTGAAGTTGGCCAGGCCCGCCTCCAGCAGCACCTGCCCACCCACGGACAACCGGATGAAACCCTTGTCACCGCGGGGGTTCTGCATGACGGCGTCGGACACGTCCATCGCCCGGCCGTCGGGCGCGGTGAACGTGAACGGCTGGTAGGAGCCGTCGGTGACCGGCTCGGCGAACGCGGCCACCCGGAAGTCCAGCGGCTTCGGGGTGTTCGCCGAGCTCGCCGACGCGGCGGCGCTGAGCTGCGCCTGGGCGCTCTGCTGCGACCCGTGCGCGTCCGACGCGGCCGCGCCCGCCGCCGCGGCCGCGCTGCCGGCCTGGCTGACCTGGCCGGCGACCTCCGACGTGGCGATGTTCTTCACGTTCGGCACCAGCACCGCGTACCACAGCGCGACCAGCACGATGCCCAGCGCGCAGATCAGCACCAGCGCGGGGATGACCCACTTGGGCAGCATCCGTTCCTGGGTCATCAGCCCCTTGACCACCCGCGGTTCGCCCAGCAAGGTGCCGTCGGTGCTCTCGTGCAGCACCTTCAGCTCGAACGGGTGAGGTTGTGGATCGCCGCGCAGGAACCGTTCGTAGGGCCGCACCAGCACCCCCAGCAGCGCCACCCGCGCCGGGGGGACGCTGAAGAACGTCCGGTCGGGCCGGATCCGGATCCGGTCGTCCTCCGGGTCGAAGGGCTCGACCTCGACACGGATCGTCGTGTTGCCGCGGTTCTCGACGGCGAGCTGGTACTTGGCCCGGCGGCTGCCGCGCCGCTTGGTCGGCAGCAGCTCCGCGTCCAGCTCGGTGAACGGCGTGACCTCGACGTGTCCCTCGACCACCGCCGAGTCGCCGGGGTACTCGCGCGACTGGACGCGGACGCCGAACGGGTAGCCGCCCGCCGCCACCTCGGCCGACCGCGGTGGCGCGAACGTCACCTGCAGCGTGACTTCGGTGCCCGGCATGAGGTTCACGATCGGCGGATCGGCCGTCGTCCACTCCCGCGTGTCGCCGACGACGTCGACCGTGAACTGGTCCACGACCGGACTCTGGTTGCGCACCAGGACTTCGCAGGTCGTCTCCGCTCCGGGGTCGACGGCGAACGAGGTCTCACCGAGCAGCGTGAACGCAGTCATGCGTGTCACTCTGGGCCGACCCACCGCGGCACCGGAATCGCCGGGGGACAGCCCATCGCGCAGTCCCGGCGCGGCCCGCGTTGCCCCCGTTCCTGCCCGATCGCCCTTCCCCCGCGACCCGGCCGCGGGCAGGCTGTACGGGTGATCCAGCACGTCGACGCCGCGGTGACCGCGCTGATCGGCTCGGCCCTTCCCGGCGAGGTCGACGTGCGCCTCGACCGGCCGGGAGCCGCGCCGGTTTCGGTGTTCCTGCACCGGGTCGAGGAAGACGTGGCCGCCCGCGCCGCGTCGTGGACCGACGAGCTGGACGAGCGCGGCCGGGTGGTGGCGCGGTCGCTGCCGCCGCGGCGCTACCGGTTCTGTTACGCGGTCACCGCGTCGGCGGAGGACACGCTCGTCGAGCACGCCCGGCTGGGCGCCGTGCTGGACACCCTCGCCGGCCTGCTGCACGTGCCGCTCGAGTACCTGCCGCCGCCGCTGCGGTCCGGCCCGCCGATCGACCTGGACGTCGCCCACCCCGCCCTGGCCGGCCTGCCCGCCGAGCTGTGGGCCGGGTTCGGCGTGCCACCCAGGACGTTCCTCGACGTCGTGCTCAGCGTGACGCTCACCCCGAAGGTCGCCGCGCCGCTGGCCGCGCCGCCGGGCGAGGTGGACCTGGGCGTGCGCGGCGGAACGCCCTCACCACGGCCGGCGCTCGACTCCGAGCCGCCCCGGCACCGGATCAGGGAGTGAGCGATGGGCAAGCCCGCGGCCAAACTGGGTGACGCGGTGCTCGGCACCGACCTCCACATCGTCATGGTGCCGAGCCCGGGCGGTCCGGTGCCGACTTCGACGCCGTTGCCCTTCAGCGGCAAGCTGGCCCAGCAGTGCAGCACAAACGTGCTGATCGGCGGACGCGGCGCGGCCACCGTCGGCTCGGTGGCGCTCAACGTGCCACCGCACGTCGTACCGGCGCCGAGCACGTTCGCCCACCCACCGGCCGACCGGGGCACCGTGGTCGAGGGCAGCACGACCGTGCTGATCAACGGCAAGGGCGCGGCCCGGGTCGGGGACAAGGTGCTGACCTGCGCGGACCCGGCTCCGGCGCCCAACGGCACCATCCAGGGCGGCGGCACCGTCCAGATCGGACCGTGACCACCGTGCCCGGCCGGCCACCTCGACCCGGCGCGGCACGGTCGCGATCGTGCCTCTCGGAAGCGCCGGCTCGCAGTGTCGCGAATGACTCATGCAGACCTCCGGCGTCCCGAATGACCCATTCGGGACGCGCCGAGCCGAACGTCCGAAGCCCTCCGATGGGATCGCCTCTCGGCCGGCTCGGTGCGCCTGGGCCGGGGCTCAGCCGGCCACCTCGATCCGGTGCGGCACGTGCGCCGGTTTGGCCCACGCCACCAGTTCCCGCGTCGCCGCCAGCTGCGCGTCCGACATCCCGGCTCCCCGGACCCGGACCACCAGCTCGACCGGCTCGGTGGCCGGCTCGGGCCCGGTCGGCGTCCGCGACCAGCGCACGCCCCCGCTGTCCACCACCTCGGCGAGGCCCCCGGACATCAGGTCGAGCTGCCACTGCAGGCCCCGCGCCGTGCCCCGGCAGCGGTGCAGTTCGACGGCGTGCACCACGGCTTCCCGCCGCTGCCGCCGCGGCCAGGCGTCGTCGAGCGGCACGCCCACCCAGCTGGCGAGGCCGGCCAGGAAGTCGTCCGGCGCCAGCAGGGGATCCAGGTAGGCCGGCAGGCAGTCCAGCGAGGCGAACGCGGGCGCGAGGACCTCGTCCAGCGCCAGCGTGAGCCGCTCGACGACGGGGTCCTCCTGCAGCACCGCCGGCAGCAGATCCAGCAGTGGCCGGGGCGTCCGCGCGCCCGGCACCAGTCCACGCACGATGCGAACCCCTATCCGCCGACGCCGAAGAACTGGAACTCCGTCACCCCGACGTCCGTGGCGTCGGGTGCCGGGTACACCTGGAGGATCTGGATGTGCACGATCCCGGCGGCCAGTCCGTTGTGGAGCGTGACCTCCTGGGGCTCCTTGCTGTCCTTCAGCGTCACGGTGTCCGACTTCTCGTTGGAATAGGCGAACACCACGATCGACGGCCGGTCGTGCGCGACGAACGCGCCGCCGGCCCCGCTGGTGATGACGACCTTCGCCAGCGCCGTCGGCTTGCCGAGGTCGATCGTCACCGACGGCTGCGGGCCGTTGGGCGCCCACGGTGCCAGCCAGTAGGTGTCGGAGAAACCGTCGAACGCGGCGGTCGCGGGGTGTCCCGGCACCGGCGTGCCGGTCGGGTGCACCGCTGTCGGGTGCACCGGGCTCAGCGTGGCTCCGCTGATCAGGCCGGCCGCCCAGGTCCTGACCCCGGTGACCCGGTCGACCACGGCCGTGCGCAGCGGCGGGTAGATCCCGGCCAGCAGGCCGAACGCGAGCACCGCGACGAAGGCGTAGGTGCGGACGCCGCGGATCAGCCGCCGGCCCAGACGCCTGTTGCCGCCCCGCTTGGCCGGCCGGTCGGCCGGGGACACCAGGTGCGGGCCCCGCCGCGGCCGCAGGCGTCGCCACCACGGCGTCCTGGCGACCGCCGCGGTGCTCAGCGACTCGCCGCAGCGGCTGCAGAAGTTCCGGTTCGGCGGATTGCCCTCGCCGCAGTCACCGCAGACCCGGTCACCGGGCTGGATCCTGCGGGTCGACGGCGCCCGCGCCGGTGCCGGTGGTGCCGCGGGCGCGACCTCCTGCGGCAGCACCTCTTCCGGTGCGACCGGCGCGCCGTCCACCGGGGACACCAGCGCCGCGGCGGTCGTCTCCGGTGCCGGTGCCGGTGCCGGTGCCGGTGCCGGTGGGGGTGGGGGTGGCGGCGGTCCGTCCACGGGCGGTGGCGGCGGTGGGGGTGCCGCTCCGACCGGG
>NZ_JBICSQ010000160.1:0-8143 GCF_043197175.1 Amycolatopsis sp. NPDC049252 | reverse complement strand
GGCCTGACGCCGATCCCGGGCATCCAGGTCAGGACCCCGGCATGAGGGTGCGCACCAAGTATCCGCTCGACCTGTTCAGTGACCTGTTCTCGTTGCTGGAGCACGGTTTTCAAGCCGTCGGCCGGCTGCGGCAAGACTGTGCCCGCGGGGACGGTGACGGTCTGCTCGCCGAGGGCGGTCATGATCGCCTCGGCCAGCTGTTCGCTATCCGCCGGCGCGCACGGGCCGCGCCGCGAGCCCGCCGGCGGTCAAGCGGCGAACACGTCGGGGGCGGGGTACGGGTCGCGAAGCGTGAACGCCTCCGGCGAAGGGCCGTTGCGCCGCAACGAGTCCAGCCGTTTCGCTGCCTCCTCGACCGTCGGGATGGCGTCCGCGGGGATCCACCAAAGTACGAGGTGGGGGCCATCAAGGGGAACGAACCACTCCCGGCGCCGGCGCAGGGGCTCCACGTGTGCCGTCCGGTAGGTGAAGTCGCGTAGCGTCTCGACCGACTGCCAAACCGTCAGGTTCACGACGATGTCGGGTCCGAACGGTCGCAGCCCGGTCGCGTCGCCGGACTCGTCCTGCAACCGCCAGACGTAGCCCGGCGAGCGCTCGGCCAAGCCGTTGATTTCGGGGAGCCGTTCAACGAAGCCGGCGAGCTCGGGGCTGTCCAAAGGGGCGCTTAGCCGGGCGATGTTGAGCTGCGCGAGCTGATGGTCGACCATGACGCCATCGTAACTTCCGGGGCAATTCCTTGAGAAGGCCTCGGCTCACCCGCGTGGTCGCGGACGCCTGTCACGCCAAGACCGGCCCGGTGCGAATCTCGATCTCAGTGACGAGAAGTGGTTATATCGTCGACGTGGACACCGCGGAACGACTGGTCGAAAGCATGCGCGTCCTGGCCGGTGCCGGGCAGGGGAGCAGGTACCACCATTTCCGCGGAAAGGCCGACCTGGCAAGGGTGGCCATTGCCCGTAAGGCTGCCCGGTCAGCGGCTTGGCGCACGACCCCGATGTCGCGGCAGCTCCGGAATTGCGCCGGCCGATCGAGGAATTCTTTCGCTGGCTGCAAGACCGTCTCGCGGAGATGCTGACCGATGCCCAGACGCAAGGGGACCTGACCGCATCGCTGGATCCGGCCGAGCTCGCTTCGACGATCGTCGCCGTCATGCAAGGCGGATACGTGCTCGCCCGCGCGGCCGACGACCCCGCGCAGTTCAGCCACGCCGTGTCCGGCCTGCGCGCCCTGCTTGAGCAAGCCCGCGCCGGATCCCGCCCGGCACCGGGGAACCGTGGCAACCGCCGGCCTTAGAGGTCAGTTCAGAATGAGTTTGCGGAGGCAGATCACGGAGCAGGCCAGGCTGAGGATGGCTTGGTGGACGTCGGCTCGTCGTTCGGTGCGGATGCGCAGCCGGCGGAAATTCTTCAGCCAGGCAAAGGTGCGTTCCACAGGCCACCGGACATTGCCCAGGCCGGAGCCGTGCTGGACGCCGCGGCGGGCGATGACCGGGGTAATGCCTTGGGCGCGGACCAGTCGACGATACTTGTCGTGGTCGTAGCCGCGGTCGGCGTAGAGCCGGCGAGGTCGACGGCGTGGCTTGCCGACCACGCCGCGGATCGACGGGATGGCGTCGATCAGCGGAATCAGCTGAGTGACGTCATTGCGATGACCACCGGTCAGCGTCACGGCGAGCGGGGTGCCATGCGCGTCGGTGATCAGGTGGTGCTTCGAGCCAAGCTTGCGCCGGTCGACCGGGCTGGGCCCGGTGTGGTCCCCCCTTTGAGGGCACGCAGGTGGGTGGAGTCGACCAGCGCGGCGGACAGGTCCAGCAGGCCCGCCGCGCGCAGTTCGGCGAGCAGTCGTTCGTGCAGCTGCTGCCAGACACCGGCTTCGTGCCATTCGGTTAGCCGCCGCCAGCATGTGGCACCCGAGGCGCCGAACAGGACCGTGGGCAGCCGGTTCCAGCCGATGCCGGTGCGGATGACGTACAGGATGCCTTCCAGCGCGGCACGGTCGTCGGCACGCTTGCGACCCGGGTAGCGGAACCGTCGTGGGTGCACCGGAAGCAGCGGCTCCAGCCGCTTCCACAGCTGGTCGGTCAGAACCTCCTCACGCATACCAACATTCTGGAAAGCCTTGCAGTCCCAGCAAAGCCGACACGCCGACTCATTCTGAACTGACCCCTTAGCGGCTGCGCAAGGCCTTGTCCATGCGTTCCAGGGCATGCGTCAACTCCTCCTCGGACGCAGCGAAGGACAACCGGACGTGCGCCTGTCCGCCCTCCCCGAACGCGGGGCCGGGCGTCATCACGACCCCGGCGTCGTCCAGCATCCACTCGGCGAACTCGCTGCCGTCCGGAACGCCGGTGCCGCTGATGTCCGGGAACGCGTAAAAAGACCCTTCGGGTAGCGCGCACGTCACGCCGGGAAGGAAGTTGAGGCCTTCGACCAGAAGCGCGCGCCGGGCCGTGTAGGCGGACACCATCTCTTCGACGGCCGGCTGGGAGTTCTCGAGCGCCGTCGTGCCCGCGATCTGCGTGAAGGTGGCCGCGCAGCTCACGCTGTGCTCCTGCACCTTCCGCGCGGCCGCGACGAGGTCCGCGGGCCCGGCGAGGTAGCCGAGCCGCCAGCCGGTCATGGCATAGCCCTTCGAGAACCCGTTGACGGTGAGGGTGTTTTCGCGGAAGCGCGCCGCGGGGCTCAGGTGCGGGCGGTCGTCGTAGCGGATGTGCTCGTAGATTTCGTCGGAGACGATGATGAGGTCGTGCCGGCGGGCGACGGTGAGCACGGCGTCGAGCTCGGCGGCGTCGATCATCCGGCCCGTGGGGTTGTTGGGGCTGTTGACGAGCAGGACACGCGTGCTGGGCGTGACGGCCGCCTCGATGACCTCTTCCGTGAGCCGGAAGCCGGTCGCCGGATCGAGGAGAGCGGGGACGGGCGCGGCGCCGGCCAGCGACACCATCGCCGCGTAACTGACCCAGCCGGGCGAAGGAATGACGACCTCGTCGCCGGGGTCGAGCAAGGACGTGAAGGCCGCGTAGAGGGCGTGCTTGGCCGACGGGGTGACCAGCACGCCGTCGGCCGCGCTGACGACGACGTCGTTGTCCGCCAAGAGCTTCGCCGCGATCGCCTCGCGGAGCTCGGGCAGTCCACGGCTGGGGGAGTAGTGCGTCCGGCCCGACCGCAGGGCGACGACCGCCGCCTCGGTGATCTCCCGTGGCGTCACGAAGTCCGGTTCGCCTCTCGAGAGATCGACGAGTGACCTGCCCTGGGCGCGCAGCCGCTGCACCCGGTCGAGCAGTGCCACGGTCGCCGACCTCTCGACCGACGCGACCCTGCGCGCCGCACGCTTCGCCATTTCGTCTCCCCTGTCCGGCAACGTCTCGTCAAGCCGATCCGTCGCGACTTCTCTATCCTCGAAGCATTTCCGCGACCAGGAACGCCAGCTCCAGCGACTGCTCGGCGTTGAGGCGCGGATCGCACGCGGTCTCGTAGCGGCTGGCCAGATCGGCGTCGGACATCTCCTGGGCACCGCCCAGGCATTCGGTGACGTCGTCACCGGTCAGTTCGACGTGGATCCCGCCCGGGTGGGTGCCCAGGCCGCGGTGCACTTCGAAGAACCCCTGCACCTCGTCGACGATCCGGTCGAAGTGGCGGGTCTTGTGGCCGCTCGGCGACTTGTGGGTGTTGCCGTGCATCGGATCGCACTGCCAGATGACCCGGTGCCCGGTGGCTTCGACCTTCGCCACGATCGCGGGCAGGACGTCGCGGACCTTTCCGTTGCCCATCCGGCAGACCAGCGTCAGCCGGCCCGGCTCGTTGCGCGGGTCCAGGCGCTCGACGTACTCCACCGCCGCCTGTGGGGTGGTCGTCGGCCCGAGCTTGACGCCGACGGGGTTCGACAGCTGCTCGGCGAAGGCGATGTGCGCGCCGTCGAGCTGGCGGGTGCGCTCGCCGATCCAGAGGAAGTGCCCGGAGGTCCCGTAGGCACGGCCGCTCTCGTTCGCCCGGACCAGAGCGGCCTCGTAGTCCAGCAGCAGTGCTTCGTGGCCGGCGAAGAACTCCGGTGCGCGCAAGGAGCCGGGATTCACCCCGCAGGCGGACATGAAAGCCAGCCCACTGTCCATTTCGGTCGCCAGGGCGTCGTACCGCTCGCCCACCTTGGAGGAGGCGAGGAACTCCTTGTTCCACGCGTGCGCGCCGCTCAGGCTGGTGGTGCCCACGACGGCCCGCACCATGTTCATCGTGGCGCACGCGTTGGCGTAGGCATGCCCCATCCGCCGGGGGTCCGGGGCGCGCGCGTCGGCGCTGGGCGTGAGCGCGTTGACCGCGTCGCCGCGGTAGGAGGGCAGACCCCGCGCGTCGGTCTCGGAGGAACGGGGTTTGGCGTACTGGCCGGCGATCCGGCCGATGTGCACCACCGGCGTGCCCGCGCCGTAGGCCAGCACGACGCCCATCTGCAGGAGGGTGTGTACGTTGCCGCGGATGTGCTTCTCCGTGTTGCCCTCGAAGGTCTCCGCGCAGTCACCGCCTTGCAGCAGGAAGGCCGAACCGGCGGCGACGTCCGCCAAGCGCGCCGAGAGGGCGTCGATCTCGCGCGGGATGACGACGGGTGGTGCTTCGGCGAGGGTTGCCGTCGCCGTTCGCAGCACCTCGCGGTCGGGCCACCGGGGTTGCTGCTCCGCGGGCAGCTCGAGTGCGGCCGTGAGCGCCGCACGGATTTCGGGGTCGAGCCGGTCGAGGCCGAGGTGGGGTCCGGGAGTGGCCAAGCTGGTCCAGGCGGGGGAAATCGGCAGCGGTGGGACGGTGGTGGTCACCAAGGTCTCCTTTGTGGCGAACCGGATCGCGCGGCGGCCGCCGCCACGGGGACCGGCTTGCGGGCGGGAGCGAGGGCCGATGCGGCGATGGCGTCGGCGTCGTGGACGAAGTCGCTCCATTTACCGGGCCTGCTACTGCCCACCTGCATGAACCAGCGGGCGTGCTCGGTGGGGATGCCCAGCACGTACAGCCCGGTGTCGGGGCGGCCGTGCCGGCCTATCGGGTGGAACGGGCTGCCGGTGACGGCGACGCCTCCGGTGTCGTACTCCTCGGTCCCGTTGCGGTTGACGTAGCTGGTCCAGACGCCCCGGGAGTACAGCCCCCGCGTCAGGGAAGACGAGTCGTGCCGGACGTCCGGGGTCGGGATGCGGGCGTCGATCAGGACCTCGACGGCCACCGCGGAGCCGGCCACGTGAGGTGAAGACAGCACGAAGTGCCCGGCACCCGCGTCCGTTTCGAACCTGGTTTCGGGGCCGACCAGCCGCAGCACCCCGGCGTCGAGCAGCGCCAGCAGCTGGTGCAGCCGTTCGGCGGGTGGGCCGGCGGCGAGGAAGCCGGCGCGCGGCACGTACCAGCCGAGGAAGTCGTCCCGTTGCGAGCCGGGCCGGAGCCCGCCGAAGTCCACCAGTTTCCGGAGGACCCAACGGGTGTCGCGCATGACGTCCAGCGCGGCGTTGAGCGGCGAATCGACGTTGCCCTGCGCGGCCCGGACCAGCCCGGCGCGCACCTCGGCCGCCACCGCGTCGGTGAACGCGGCCGGATCGGCGAAGTGCCGCCCCTCGAAGGGCCGAGCCAAGGCATCGAGATCGATGGGGTCGGGCAGCGGTCCGAACCGGGCGGCCACGGCGCGGACGTCCGGCACCACCGGCTCAGGTCCGGCGAAGGCGACCTTGGCCACCTCGTCGGCGAAGGCGGTGCGCACGTCCGGCCCGAAGCGGCCGGCCAGCTCCGTGCCACAGTGGACCAAGTCGGTTTCGGCGAGCAGCCAGGGCAGCACGTCGGCGCGGAAGTCCAGCCCTTGCGGCCGGATCCGCACGTGTTCGGGCCGGAAGAGGAGCGGGTTGTACGAGTACGTCGGCGGCTGCTGGTTGCGCCCCCGGGCAGGCAGCGGAGCGCCGCTGCGCGACCCGGCGGCGATCAGGGGCTCCCGGCCGCTGGGCCGGTACTCCACGCGCCCGTCGGCCGTTTCGCGAAAGACCCCACCGCGGCCGATGGTGAAGGCCGCGACCACGTCGTAGAAGGACAAGCCGAGGCCGAGCACGCCGACCGCGGTCTTCGGCGCGACGTCGTCCAGCCGCATCTCGGTCGCCGAGTCGGCCGCGATGTACCGCAGACCGGGGGTGCGTGCCGCGAAGTCGGCGAGTTCACGGGCGCGGCCGGTCAGTTCGGGGGTGGAGTGACCGGTGGTGAGCACGACCCGGTCGACCCGGATCGGCGCGCGGCCGGCGAACCGCAGCCGGTAGGAACCGTGCTCCGGGGTCAGTTCGAGCGCTTGGTCCCGGATCCGCCGCAGCGTCGCCCCGTCCGGCAGCCCGGACTCGATCGCGTCGAGCACGAACCGCAGGTAGCGTCCGTAGAAGTAGCGCGGAGCATAGCCGTCGGGGCCAGGGCACCCGGGCTCGGCCGACTCCCACCACTCCCAGAAGGACGGGCCCGCCCCGGCGCGAGCGGGCGCGTCGTCCGGCAGGCCGGAGAAGGCGGAGATCTGCCCGAGCACGGTGTTCATCAGGAACCATTCGGGCTGGTCACTGCGGTAGATGCGGCCGGCGCCGACCTCGACGGCGTCGATCGCCAAGATCTCCACCGGCCGCGTACCGGGTTCTTCGGCCAGCCGGGCGGCCAGCCGCTCCAGCACCATCATCCCGCGCGGGCCGGTGCCGACGACCGCGACACGATAAACGTTCCCCCTGGGGCTTGACGTCACGCCGCCTCCTCGAGATCCCGAGCCACGGCACGGGAGTAGCTGCCCAGGACAGTCGCGTCGGCACGGTCGCGCGGACTGCCGGTTTTCGGAAAGGAACACGAGCGGGCCGGAGCGCCAGTCCGGTCACCGATGTCGCCGGCGAACACGCGCGGACGGTCAATCGCCGACACGGCCGGGCACGCCGTCCAGCCAGCGGTGGCTGTGGCGGTCGGCGGCGGCCTGGTCCCGGAAGGCGTACGTCTTGAGCAACCAGCGCGAACGGGAACGCTCGATGTCGACGACCTCGATCAGTTCACGGTTGTGCAGCCCGTCCTGGTTCGCGAAGGTGAACAGGTCGCCTTCGAGGATGCGATGCCGCTTGCGTTCGGCACGGGCCAGCGCGTTCTTGAGCGCCAGCAGCGCGTCCTTGGCTTCGGGCGGGGCGGTGCGGGCCACCGTGGTGTGCGAGTCGAGGTAGCGAATGCTGTGGTCGTTCTCGAAAATGACGTGGGACGCGGATTCGGTCAACGTGTCGTTGTTGTCCCGGGAGACGACGTCGAACGGGGTGACGAAATGCGGCTCGCGCAGTGCCGCCGCCTCCTCGTCGGTGAGCCCCGCAAGCAGGGATCGCCCGTCGACGAACGCGGTGTAGGTCATTTCCTCGGGTGGGCAGCGCATTCCGAGCAGCGTGATGAAGTCGGCTCGTACCGGATGAGCGGTGCGGTCGTTGTGGAAGACGAGTTCGCCGTCGCTGTAGCCGGTCTGCTTGCCGAAGTACTTGTCGATGGCGAAGACGTCGGTGAAGAAGTCGCCGTTGAACCGCGTGGCGTAGGCGAGCAGCGGGGTCTGCGTGAGCAGCGCGAAGGCGGCGAGGAACGCCTCGCCGACATGGGTCTTCTTGGCGGCGTACTTGTCGGCCTGCGGGTTGCTGTGCGACAGGTGGGGCAGGTCCTCGTCGATGGGGCAGTTGCGCAGGGCGTGAACGTCGGAGTGCCCGCGCTCCCGCTCGCCGCGGATCTGCTCGGCGACCTTCACCAGGGCGGCGGGGAGGCCGTCACGAACCAGGTCCGCGACCGCGGCGGCGAAGGTGAGGTACTCCGAGTACGGATCGACGGCGATGGTCCCCAGTGCGTCTCGGATATCGTCGCGTTCGGTATCGGAGAACGTGTGAGTCGGTTGCATAAGGGCGTGCCTTCCGCCTCTCGAGTGGCATGCAAAGGTACCGATTAATCGTCGCTTGTTCCGAGAGGCGGCGAAACCGCCAAGAGACGAGAAGGATGCGCCTAAGGTGGAGTTCCGGCTACGCCTTTTCGGGCGCGATTCCGCCGCGGTGGAGGAGTGGGCGGAAACACGGACGGGGGGGGGGGGGCCCCGCCCAAAAACCAGGCGCCCCCCCCCCCCCCCCGACACCCACCAAAAAAAAAACAAGAACTAAAACCCC
>NZ_JBICSQ010000159.1:0-8326 GCF_043197175.1 Amycolatopsis sp. NPDC049252 | reverse complement strand
CGCTCCGACCGGGGGAGGTGGCGGAGGTGGTGGGGGAGGAGGCGGAGGTGGGGGCGGGGGAGGAGGCGGCGGGGGCGGAGGCGGAGGCGGAGGCGCCAGGCCGACGGGCGGCGCGCCGGGGAGCGCTGTCGCCGGTCCCCGGGCGTCCTGCGGGACCGGCCGGCCGGAGACCGTGGTCGGTGGGCCAACGATCACGCCGACGACCCGGCGCAGCAGCCCGGCCCGCACCGGGGCCTCAGGCTCCACGGCCGCGGCGGCGGGCGCGGTGACCGCCACCTTCTCCCCGGTCCACTCCAGGAACTCCCCGCACGAGCCGCAGAACGTGTCGGTGTCGCGGTTGGACCGCCCGCATTCCCCGCAGACGATCACGGCGTCCCCCCGGACTGGTGGGCCTCGACGCGGACCTGGTGGTCGAAGGAGAACACCAGGCTGTTGGGCTCCAGTTCGATCCGGTCGGCCTCGGCGCCGCGTTCCCGCGTCACCGGGTTGGCGCTGAACAGCCGGACGTCCTCGACGACGTCCACGCCCCGGACCTGGTGCAGCAGCGCGTGGATCTCACCGAGCCGCACCGCGCGGCCGAAGGGCCAGCCCCGGCCGTCCGGGCCGCCGCCGGGCAGCGGGTTGAGGTAGCGGGCCAGCGCGGCCAGCGCGTCGGCCCGCACGTCGACGGTGTCGAGCCGGGGCCGGGCGACGAGCCGGGCCACCACCGTCAGGCCGCGGTAGCGAGGCGGTTCGACCAGCACGGTCGTGCCGACGAGGCGTACCCGGTCGAGGTGCTCGGCCAGCCGGGCCAGCGTCTCGTCCGGGGGCACCAGGTCGGCCAGGCGGACCTTGCCGCCGTCGTCCGGCGCCGCCGGCACGACGAGCACCTTCACCGTGGCCGACGGCAGCCCGGCGTCGCCGGCGGTGATGCAGCGGATCCGGGCGGCCTCCGGCACGGCCTGGCGGGCGAGGACCTCGTAGTCCTCCGCGGTGACCGCGCGGGCCGTGGTGCGCAGCGCGACGCCGCCGCGGTCCCTGGCCTGCGCCACGGTCTCCGCGTCGGTGCCGCCGGTCGCCGACGTCGCGTTGCCGACCTCGGCCACGAACGGGATCGACGAGCGCAGCGTGGTGATCGTGCCCGCGCCGACGTTGCCGGCCGTGCCGCCGCCCACGGCGTAGTCACGGACGCGCACCGCGGCGCCCCGCTCGGGCACCGCGCCGTGCTGCACGGCGCCGCCGCCGGCGTGGCGGACCAGTGGACCGAAGGTGATCTCACCGGCGTGGGCGTCGAGGACGAAGTGGCGGTCGTCCGGCCCGCTGGCCGCGAAGTGCCCGACCGGGTGCCACTGCTGCCAGCCGGTGTCCGAACTGACCTGCACCACCGGGTCGCCGGCCCCGGCCAGCACCGGCCGCGACCCGACCGCGAACACCTGTCCCGGCGAGCCGTCCGAAGTGCCGAGGTGTTCTTCGCGGATCGACCGCGCGTTGCGCACCGGGCCGCTGACGCCGACCGTGCAGGCGGTCACCCCGGACAGCGTCGGCGAGTCCCGGTAGCCGGGCCTGCCGGGGTCCGTCGCGACCACCCTGGCCCGCAGCCACCCCGCGCGCAGCCCGTCCAGCAGGCTCATCCGGTGCTGCCCGGGCACGTCCAGCACGACGTCCCCCGGCCGGTTCAGGCCGCCCGTCCCGTCGATCAGCACGCGGCAGCGGTGCCACGTCGTCCCGTCGTGGGCTTCCCACACCAGGGGCGGGTTGCCCGGGTCGACGCCGATGCCGTCCACGTGGCTGTCCAGCCGCAGCCGCACCGCGCAGCGGGGCGCCGCCACGTCCAGGGCCACCAAGAGGCTGTCCCCCGGCCGCGGCACGGGCGAGAACGCCGGAACGGACCCGGCGCGCAGTTCGGTCCCGCGGTCCACACCGGCGTCCGCGTCCGCCGCGCGCGTGCGCACCCCGGCGAGTTCACAGACCACGGCGGTGAAGTCCCGTTCGGTGGCGAACACAACAGGGTCGACGGCCTCGGTGCCCAGCGTGCCGACCTCGGTGCCCGCCGGGATCGTCATCCCGGTGACCGCGGGGGCGGACAACCAGAAGGTGACGTCCGTCCGCGCGGGCGTCGGCGGCAGCAGCCGCACCCCGATCAGGTCCAGGAACTTCACGTGCAGGCGGTCGGGCACCTGGTTCAGCCGGCGGAACAGCTGGTCGACCAGGAACGCGAACGCCTCGATCAGCGTCACCCCGGGGTCGGACGGGGTGTGGTCGGTCCACTCGGGACAGTGCTGGCGCACCATCCGCAGCGCGTCGGCCATCAGGTCGGGGAAGCGCCGGTCGTCGAGGTTCGGGGTGGGCAACGCCATCGCTACCGTCCCTCGCCGTCGAGGTGGAACGGGAACACCAGGCGGTGGCGGTCACCGGTTTCTTCGACGGTGTAGGCGATGTCGACCGACAGCAGGGTGGGGTCGTCCGCGTCGGGCAGCGTGACGACGTCGGTGATCGTCACCCGCGGCTCCCACCGCTCGAGGGCCCGCCGCACCTCGGCGGACAGCTCGGTCGCGGTGTCGAGCGACAACGGCGCGAACACGTAGTCCCGCAACCGGGACCCGAACTCCGGCAGCATCCGCCGCTCACCCGGGTAGGTGGTGAGGATCAGCCGCATCGACTGTTCGAGCCTGCGGTTGCCGTGGGCCAGGTCGACGCCGCCACCCGCGGTGAAACCGAGCGGGTAGCGCCAACCCGAACCGATGACGTCGATCGACATGGTCACTCCTGGTCGTTCCGGCTGCGCTAGTTGAGCTTGATGGGGTTGCCCTTGATCTCGACCGGGCCCTTGCTCTCGATCTTGATGGACTTCTCCGCCGTCAGGCTGAGGTCCGCGCCGCCGCCGATGGTGACCTGGGCGCCCTTTCCCGCCTGGACGTCGATCCGGCCGCCGTTCTTGCAGACCAGTTTCAACGTGCCCTTGACCTGGTCGATGACGATCGCGACGTCACCTTTGGCGGTGCCCAGCACGATCTCGCCCTTGGTCGGGGTCGGCGAACTGCCCGGCGTCCGCTCGTCGTGGAAGGCCAGCCGGTTGCCGTTGGGCGAGACGATGCCCCGCCACACCACGGCCGCCGTGCCGCCGCTGGTGGCGACCGGCGGGCCACCCAGGTCGTGCTTCGCCTTCGCGGTGGTGATGCCACCGAGGACGTAGGGCCGGCGCGGGTCGCCGAACTCGAAGCCCACCAGCACCTCGTCGCCCACCTCGGGCAGGAACAGCGCCGCCGTGGTGTTCCCGGCTCCCGCGTGGGCGACCGGCGCCCAGTCCGTGACGTAGGACGGGGACAGCCACGGCAGGATCACCTGGACGCGGCCCTGCTTGTCCGGGTCGTTGATGTTGCCGACCACCCCGCAGACCAGCCCGGGAATGCCCCGGTCGGCGGTCCGGGTGCCCAGCGCCGCCAGTCCCAGGACGGACCGCTCCTGGCTGCCGCTGACTTCGAACCGCGTCAGGTAGCCGCTCACCCCGAACGTGTGCACGGCCCTCGTCAGCAGCCAGCGTCCCTCGAACGTCGTGCCGACGCCGGTGATCTGCACCGTGCGGCCCGCCAGCAGTGCCGGGTTCCCGACCGCCTCGCCGTAGGCCTCGACGACGGTCCCGGCGAGCCGTTGGGCCGCGCCGGTCGCCGCTTCCCGCGCCGCGCCGTCGATCCCGCTGCCGGTGGCCACCGGCAGCGTGGTCAGCGCCTGGGCGTGGGCGCTCGCCGCGGGGCCCAGTTCGCCGATCGTCGGGTCCGGTTTCGCGGGCGGTGGCCCGGTGGTCGGCCGGAACGTCCTGGTCAACGCGGCGGGATCGGTGCCGGCGAGGTGCGTCGAGGTGGTCGAGGTCGCCACGATCGCGTTGCCGGCCCGTCGCGCCGCCGGATCCCACACGCGTACCTCGGTGTCGGCCACCAGGTTGCCCGCGGTGATCCTCGGCTCGAAGGACCGCAGCGTCGAGGGGTAGGCCAACCCGGCCGTCTTCGCGTTGCGCACGTCCACGGGCTTGGTGAAGCAGAACCGCCCGGCCACGATGCCGACGTCGAAGCCGATCTCGGCGGCCCGCGAGCGCAGGAACTCCCAGTCCGTCTGGTTCACCTGCCCGATGTGCCGGTGCACGGTCCTGGTCTGGTCCACGGTGCCGATCGGCAGGTGGTACTCCTCGGCGATCTTGCTCGCCAGCGCGGAGTCCTTGACGTTCAGGAACGTGCGGTTGCGCGTGCCCCGCTGCAACCGGTGGTCCAGGCTGTAGCCGCGGACCACGGTGCGGCGCAGCCGGCCGTAGGACCCTTCGACGGCGGTGATCTCGCCGGAGACCAGGTCGCTCGGCGTGTCGTCCGCGGCGGACGCGGAGCCGATCGTCACCGCGGTGCCGATGCGCAGCGCCGCCGACGCCGCCACGGTCAGGTCCTGGTCGACGAAGCTGATCTCGAACATGTCCGGCCGGTGCCGGTGGGTGTCCACCACGACCCGGTCGATCCGGTCGGACAGCTCGCCGGACAGCGGCTTCCCGCCGCACGTGATGTCCGGGACGATCCGCACCAGATCGGCGGAACCGAAGACGAACGTGGGCATCGACACGGCTCGCTCCTCTCAGACGACCGGTGTGGAGGCACCGGTGGTGGCCAGGTCGCCGCGGGTCCGCACGGTCACGGCGAGCGTCAGCTTCGCCCGGCTGGGCACCCCCGCCGACGTGAACCGCAGGTAGTGGAAGCTGACCCGCTTGATGGTGACGTCCTCGTCGATCACGACACCCGCGGTACCCGAGCCCAGCCGCAGGCGCAGCGTCTGGACGACGCGCTTGTCCTTGTGCGCCTTGGGGTTCGCTTTGTTGCTGCCGATGTCCGGCTCGGTCCACTTCCAGAGCTTGTCGTAGGTTTCCTTGACGGCCTCGACACCCTCGATGTGCAGGTCGCTCAGCGTGATGTTCTTGCGGTTGTAGACCAGCTCGCCCTCCTTGGCCGTTCCCACCACGAGCGTGCTGTTCTCTTCGGCACCGCGGACGGTCAGCTCTTCGGTCAGCGTCGCGGGGCTGTACTGGAACACCAGAAGGTCGTCCGGGGCCGTGGAGTCCGGGATGGACAGACGCAGCTTTCCCTGCTCCTGGTTGTTCAACCCGGCCGCGCCGCCCGAGGTGGGCCGCTCCGCCTTGAGGAAACCACGGTGCGCCAGGGTGAGCTGCTCGATGGCGATGTCACCGTTCTTCGCCGTCAGCGCGGGTCCCTGCCAGTGGACCGGGATCGCGTCCTGCAGCTCCCAGGTCGCCACCCGCCGCTCCTGTTGCGGCGCGCCGGACCCGGTGGCGCCCTTCGCGTCGTGGGCGAGGGCGGTGAGCAGCGTGATGGTGACGGTCGTGCCGTGGAACCCGGACGACGCCGGCTTGTCGCCGGGCTTGGCGGTCACCATGGCCGCGCCGCCCTCGGCGCTGCCGATCCAGTCGCGCGCGACCTTTTCCAGCCAGTCGCGAACCTGTCCGGACGACGTCTGTTCCATCGCCCGTTCCAGCCGCACGTTCGGATAGCTGATCTGTTCCGGGTACAGGTAGGGGGCCTGGTACTCCCCGCCCGAGCGCAGCTCTCTGGTCTCCAACGCGACCGCGAGGCCGGAACAGCCGGACCAGAGGCCGAGGTTCCGCTGACCGGTCGGGCTCGTGACGACGACCTGGAACCACATGGTCATGCCGTAGCGCGGCGTCGCCGACGGGCCGGGCGGCTTCGGCACGGAGGCGCGCGAGCCGAGTGCCGAGGCGACACCCAGCGGTGCCTGGACGAGGTGGGGGATCGTCACAACGCCCCTCCGCGGCCCGCTTCGTCGTCGAGGAAGCCGGAGTGGGCCAGCTCCAGGGTCTCGATGGCCGGTCTGGCCGCCGTGGAGTCGAAGTCGGCGATCGCCCAGGAGATCGGGAAGAACTGCTTGAGCTCCCAGGTGATCACCGGCGCGCCGAGGTAGTCGAGCATGTGGATGCCGCCGCTGAGGGGAGTGTGGCTGCGGGAGGTGTCCTTCAGCCACCGCTGCACCTTCGCCGACTGCGAACACGCCGCCCGGCTGAGCCGCACCGGCTGGTAGCTGATGTTGCCGGGGAACACCAGTTCGTCGTTGTTGTCGCCGGGCCGGTAGGTGTGCTTGCTCCAGGACACGCTCAGACCGGTGACCCGGGTCCAGGTGCCGAGGTCGTATTCGGCCATGTCGATCTGCACGACGAACCGGTGCGTCATCGCCACCTGGTCGAACAGGAATTCCGACACCTTCGCGTTGAGCTTCCCCAGTCCCACGGTCACAGCCCTCCTATCCGATGTCCACGAGCAAGCCGGCCCGCTCCCGGTCGACGATCAGCTCGGCCCGCAGCCGGGACCGGACGTACTCGTAGATCCGGCCCACGACCTCGCTCAGGTCCACGGTGCGCGGCTCGGCGGGCGTGTCCTCGCGGGCACGCAGGTCGGCGACGGATCCCCGCAGGTCCGCGATCTGCTGGAACGCTGCGGCCACGGCGCGGCCGATCTCGTGGTCCGGTTCGGCCTCGCGCGGCGGGATCCACGGCAGCGTCGGGCCGGACAGGCGGTCCGGCGCTGCCGTGGACGGCGGCTCGGGAACCTCGGGTTCGGCGGCGGCCGGTGACCCGGTGGTGAAGCCGTCCCGCAGCGTCCAGGACGTCGAGGCCGGCACCGGCGGTGGCCCGGTCGCCGGTTCGGCGACGGCGGTGCCTTCCGCGAGCTGGGTGACGGCGGCGGCCGGGAAACCGGGCGCCATCGGCACCGGACCGGCCGCGCGGTGCAGCAGGCCGGCGGGCGCGGAGCCGGTGCCCGCCACCCAGTCTTCGACCGCGAGCGCGGCGTGCTCCAGTTCGTGACCGTCGGCGGAGTCCGGCGACGGTTGTGCCGCGCCGAGGGTCCGCTGCTGGACGGCGTGGGCCAGTTCGTGCGCCAGCAGGGCGCGCACCGGCCGCTCGGTCAGCGGACCCGCTCGATCGGGCAGGAACACCTCGCCGCCGTGGGCGAACGCCCGGGCGCCCAGTTCGGCGGCCCGCTGGGTCACCGCACGCCCCCGGTGCACGGGTATCGGCGCGACCTCCACGCCGAGTTCCTGCCGGAACAGCGTGGTCAGCTCATCGGGCACCGCGACCACGACCGGCCCGGGTGGCAGGGGTGCGGGTGGTGGCGCGGGTGCCCGGTGGTCCAGGACGGCGCGGTACACCGGCCCACCGGTGACCGGCAGCGGCTCCTCCCGAGACGGCGGTTTCTCCGGCGGCTCCGGCGTGGCCCGCCGGTGCGCCGCCGGGTTCGCCGGTCTCCGTTCGCCCGCGTCGCTCGCCGCCTGTCCGGCCGCCTGGTTCGCCGCGGCCGGTTCGGGCCCGGCGCTCGCCGCTGCCGGTTGTCGAGCGGCTTGGTCCGCGGTGGCCGGTTCGACCGCCGCGTTCGCCGCTGCCGCCTGGTCCGCAGTGGCCGGTTCGACCGCGGTGCTCGCCGCCGTCGGCGGCCCGACCGTCCGGTTCGCCGTGGCCGGTTCGGGTTCGGCGCTTGCCGCCGGTTGTCCGGTCACCCGGTCCGCTGCCGGCATCGACGGTTCGGCCGCCACCCTGTTCCTCGGCCGCGGCCAGAGCGGCGCGGCCACTGTGCGCTGCGGTGTGCCACGCCGGGTCTGCTCGACGGGTGGCCGTGGCGGGCCCGGCGCACTGTCCACAGTGGCCGGTGCGGCCGAGGCGGTGGGCACGCCCGGCGTCCGGTCGCTCGGTGCCGGTGACCCGGCCGGCCCGGTCGCCGGGACAGGGCTCGACGCGAGGTCCGCCGACGGGGAACCGGCTGGGACCAGCAGCGGGCCGACCGGGACCGGTGCGGGACCGGCGGACACCGGCTGTGAACCGGCCGGAACCGGCGGGGGATCGGCGGCCGTCGGCAGGGGACCGGCCGATACCGGTCGGGGGCTGTCCGCGGTCGGCGGAGGGCCGGACGGGTCGGGGTCCTCGGCACCGGGACCGGCCGGGTTCGCCGAGCCGGCGTCGGGCCCGGTGCGCGCGACCCGCAGTCCCGATCGACGGCTCTGCGCCAGGTTCGGGCGCTGGGGCCGCAGGGGAGCCGGGGCAGGGTCCGGGCCGGGCTCCGGCGCCGGTGGCGGCTCCGCCACCGACGGCCCGTCCGCCATGCCCAGCAACCCCATCGCCGTGGCCAGGCCCATCTCCTCGTACCGGGCGGCGAGCCGGTCGACCTCCGTGACGTTGCGGAACGGCCGCTCGGGCACCACCGGCTCGGCCACGTACTCCGCTCGAGCCTCGGTCAGCGGCGGGGTGGGCGTCCTGGCCGGCAGCACGGCGAACCTCCGCCGGGGCGTCACGACC
>NZ_JBICSQ010000158.1:0-8537 GCF_043197175.1 Amycolatopsis sp. NPDC049252 | reverse complement strand
CCGTAAATGTCCCATGGCGGCACCCCGGCCCCCTCAATGCGACATTCACGGACTTCGGATCACTCAGCCTTCGCGGCGCTTGGCGAACGCCGTCGGGCGGTCGGGCCACGGGGCGTCGGCCGGGCGGGGCTCGGCCACGCAGCCGACGACCGCGTGCGCGGCCAGCACACCGGACACCGCGGCGCCGTTCACCAGCTCGCCCGACAGGGCCATCCGGACCGCCTCGGCCAGCGGGAACTTGCGGACGACCAGGTCGGCCTCCTCCTCGCCGAGCACGTCACGCTCCACTTCGGACAGTCCGCGGGCGAGGAACACCCGCACCACCTCGTCGGTGAAGCCGGGTGACGCCGCGACGTCGACCAGGGTCACCCAGTCCCGCGCGGTGAGCCCGACCTCCTCGACGAGCTCGCGCTTCGCCGCGCCGACCGGGTCCTCGCCGAGGTGGTCGATCAGGCCGGCGGGCAGCTCCCACAGCCGGTGCCCCATCGGGTGCCGGTACTGGTGGATGAGCGTGATCCGCTGCTCCTCGTCGAGCGTGACGATCGCGACCGCGCCCAGGTGCTCGATCACCTCGCGGACGGCGGTGTTCCCGCCCGGCATCACGACGTCGTCGATGCGCAGGCCGACGACCCGTCCGATGTGGACGTCGCGGCTGGACGCGACGGTGAACTCGTGCTCGCCCGGCGCGGTCACCGGGCCGCCACGGGGGCTTCGGGCAGCTCGACCGGCAGCCGCTCGGCGACCTTGCGGTCCACCACGGCCTTGACGAACGCGCTGAACAGCGGGTGCGGCCGGGTCGGGCGGCTCTTCAGCTCGGGGTGCGCCTGCGTGCCGACGAAGAACGGGTGCTTCTCGGCGGGCAGCTCGACGAACTCGACCAGGCGGTCGTCCGGCGAGGTGCCGGAGAACACCAGGCCCGCGTCGGTGAGCTGCTTGCGGTAGGCGTTGTTCACCTCGTAGCGGTGCCGGTGCCGCTCGGACACCTCGGTGGTGCCGTACGCCTTCGCGACCTGCGAACCCGGCTTGAGCTTCGCCGGGTACGCGCCCAGCCGCATCGTGCCGCCCATGTCCCGCTCGCCCGCGACGACGTCGCGCTGGTCGGCCATCGTCGAGATCACCGGGTGCTTGGTGTTCTCGTCGAACTCCGACGAGCCGGCGTCCTCGATGCCCGCCAGGTTCCGCGCGGCCTCGATGACCATGCACTGCAGGCCGAGGCACAGGCCGAGCAGCGGCACGCCGCGGGTGCGGGCGTACTCGATCGCGCCGACCTTGCCCTCGATGCCGCGGATGCCGAACCCGCCCGGGATCAGCACACCGTCCACATCGGACAGTACGGAGGCCGCGCCGGACGCGGTCTGCGCGTCGTCGGAGGCGACCCAGACGATCTCGACCTTGGCCCGGTGGGCGAACCCGCCCGCACGCAGCGCCTCGGTGACCGAGAGGTAGGCGTCCGGCAGGTCGATGTACTTGCCGACGACCGCGATCTTCACCGTCTCGCTCGGGTTGTGCACCCGGTCGAGCAGGTCGCCCCACACCGTCCAGTCGACGTCGCGGAACGGCAGGCCGAGGCGGCGCACCACGTAGGCGTCGAGCGCCTCGCTGTGCAGCACCTTCGGGATGTCGTAGATCGACCGCGCGTCCGGGCAGGCGATGACGGCCTCGGTGTCGACGTCGCACATCAGGCCGATCTTGCGCTTGAGGTCCTCGGGGATCTCCCGGTCGGCCCGGCAGACCAGCGCGTCGGGCTGGATGCCGATGTTGCGCAACGCGGCCACCGAGTGCTGGGTCGGCTTCGTCTTGAGCTCGCCCGACGGCGCCAGGTACGGCACCAGCGAGACGTGCAGGAAGAAGCAGTGGTCCCGGCCGACGTCGTGGCGGACCTGGCGGCACGCCTCCAGGAACGGCAGCGACTCGATGTCGCCGACCGTGCCGCCGACCTCGGTGATGACGACGTCCGGCGTCTGGCCGGCCTCGTCGGGCTCGGCGGCGGCGGTGATCCGGGACTTGATCTCGTCGGTGATGTGCGGGATGACCTGCACCGTGTCGCCGAGGTACTCGCCGCGGCGCTCCTTGGCGATCACCTCGGAGTAGACCTGACCGGTCGTGACGTTGGCCTTGCCGTCGAGGTCGCGGTCGAGGAAGCGCTCGTAGTGCCCGATGTCGAGGTCGGTCTCGGCGCCGTCGTCGGTGACGAACACCTCACCGTGCTGGAACGGGTTCATCGTCCCGGGGTCGACGTTGAGGTACGGATCGAGCTTCTGCATCGTGACGCGAAGCCCGCGCGCGGTAAGGAGTTGGCCCAGGCTCGAGGCCGTGAGTCCCTTACCCAGAGAGGAGGCGACGCCTCCGGTGACAAATACGTACTTGGTAGCCCGCGACTGAAGTCCCACGGGCCGCCAGCATATCCGAAGCTCGCGGATCCGCTCGCTGTGACATGCCCTAAGCCGCTTTCGGGGGGTCCGTGGGG
Source organism: Amycolatopsis sp. NPDC049252 (assembly GCF_043197175.1). Lineage (NCBI taxonomy): Bacteria > Bacillati > Actinomycetota > Actinomycetes > Pseudonocardiales > Pseudonocardiaceae > Amycolatopsis > Amycolatopsis sp. NPDC049252. The sequence goes on along the minus strand of NZ_JBICSQ010000158.1, from coordinate 6,070 downwards.
GCGGAGCCCACCGGCGGGGCGCGGGGTTCGACCCCGCAAAACACAGTGCCCCTGACCACGCCTCAGGCGGCGGCCTTCGCCAACCTCAAGCGCGGACGGCCGGTGAGCGCGCGGCTGCCCGGCAGCCGTCGCAGTACCTCGACGAAGACGATCGTCAGCGCGATCGTGGCGAAGTAGATGACCACGCTGAGCCACGGCGCGCCGAGGCGGTCCGCCACGTGCGGGATCACCGGGCCGAGCAGGGCCAGCGCGAGGGGGTGGACCAGGAAGATGCTGAACGACCGGTTCGCCGCCCAGGAGACCAGGCGCGCGCCGCGGCCGCCCTCGGTGCGGCGCGCGGCCCACCACGTGGTGAACGCGTAGATCGCCGCGATGACCGTGAGGAACCACGGGATCAGGTAGGGCTGGAACGGGTCGCTGGCCACCTGCGGGAACGTTCCACTGTGGACGGTGCGGAGGTAGTACCACTCGGTGCCGGCCAGCACCGCCACCAGCGCGCCGCCGAGCAGCAGCCGGTGCCGGCCCACCCAGGCGTGCACGGTCTCGAAGTGCATGGCCACCAGCGCGCCGAACAGTGTGTAGAACTGGTAGGGCAGGATCGTGGCGTACAGGTGCGTGATCGTTTCGTAGCTGACGCCCAGCGGCTGGTAGGTCATGAACGCGACCACGCCGACCTGCAGCAGCCCGCTGCCCAGCAGCAGCCACTTGTGCTTGCCCGCAGTGGCCCGCAGGAGCTTCATCAGCAGCGGGAAGAGCAGGTAGACCTGCATCGTCACGAGCAGGAAGTACAGGTGGTACCAGGCACCGCCGGTGACGAGGTCGGTCAGCAGCAGGCGCATCGACGCCTCGAGCGAGCCGGGCTGCTGCCCGCCGGTGACCAGCGAATACGCCCAGAAGAACATCGTCCACGCGAGGTAGGGCGTCGCGACCAGCGGCAGCCGGCGGCGCCAGAAGGTGCTCGCGGTGAGCTCGCGGCCGCGGTTCTGGAACACCAGCACGAACCCGGTCAGCGCGAAGAACGCCTCACGCGTGAAGTGCAGCGGCGTCTCGACGGCGTTCGCACCGACGTCCTGCGCGAAGTTCGTCGCGCCGACCACGTGGATCAGGATCACGCAGGCGAAGGTGATCAACCGGAACAGGTCGATCTGGTGGAGGTAGGGCGCTTTGCCGCCCGGTCTCGGGACGCGGGCGGGGGCCTCGAGCGTGGCCTGGGCGGTCGTCATCGTGCCACCTTCACGGCACCGGTTTCGGCGTTGATCACGGTCTCAGGTTTGCCGCCCATTCTGTGAATTTCCCATGAAGCCACTGGGAACCGCCTGTTGGACCAGCTCCCCCGCGGTGTCGGATATGCCACGTCCATTCAGGGAGCGGGGAGCCGGCGATCATGTTAACGGGTGAGCTTCCGGGCACTCAATGTGACGCTCACACTAGGCCGGTTCAGCGACGCGCGTCCGCCTCGACCTCCTCGCGGACCGCTTCCAGCGCGGTGCGTAGTTCGCCCAGCCCGACCGAACCCAGCGCCAGCCGCAGGGCGCGGGGCACCGCCGGCGTCGTCGCGAACGGCTCGGCGGTGGCCACCGCGACCCGCCGCCGGGCCAGTGCGGCCGCGATCCGGTCCGGGCGCGTGTCCGCGCCCAGCGGCAGCCACCGGAAGTACGACGCCGGGTGCCCGACGCCGGCCAGCGCGGCCAGCACCTCTGAGGCGACGGCTTGCCGCGCCCGGGCGTCTTCGCGCTTGCGCGCCTCGAGCCGGTCGACGGTGCCGTCGTCGAGCCACCGGCGGGCGATCGCCGCGGTCAGGGCCGGGGTGTTCCACGTCGTGGCCCGGATGGTGCGTTCGAGCGCCGGGACGAGCGGCACGGGCGCGGTCACGAACCCGATCCGCAGGCCGGTCGCGACGCTCTTCGACAGGCCCGAGACGTGCACGGTGACCTCCGGCGCGAGCATCGCCAGCGGCGGCGGCGCGTCCTCGGCGAGATAGGCGTACGAGGCGTCCTCGACGATCGTCAGGCCGTGGCGGCGGGCGAGCGAGACCAGCCGCGTGCGCTGGTCGTCGCCGAGCACCCAGCCGAGCGGGTTGTGCAGGGTCGGCATCGTGTAGACCGCGCGGACCCGGCGCCCGCGGCACAGCCGGTCGAGCGCGTCGAGGTCCGGCCCCGCTCCGGTCACCGGCAGCGGGGCAAGCTCCAGCCCGAGGGTGCGGGCGAGCACCCGGAACCCGGGGTAGGTGAGGGCGTCCACGGCGACGACGTCCCCCGGCCGGAACAGGGCCATGGCCGTCACGGCGAGGCCGTGCTGCGCGCCGTTGACGATCAGCACCCGGTCACGGCCGGTGTCGAGCCCCCGCCGGCGCAGGTACCGGGCGACGGCCTCCCGGTCGTCGGCGCGCCCGCGGTGCGGCTGGTAGCGCAGCAGCGCGTCGAGGTCCCCGGACGTGGCCAGGTCCCGCAGCGCCTCGCGGAGCAGGGCGGCCTGGCCGGGGACCGAGGGTGAGTTGAAGCTGAGGTCGACCGCGTCGGCCGCGACCGCCCGCTCATCGACGTCGTCACCGGCCGCCAGATCGCGGACGAACGTGCCCCGCCCCTGCTCGCAGCTGACCAGACCCATCGCTTCGAGTTCGGTGTAGACCCGCGACGCCGTCACGACGGCGATGCCCTCGTCGGCCGCGAGCCGCCGGTGGGTGGGCAGCCGCGTGCCGACCGGCCACTGCCCGCCACGGATCTTCGCCGCGAACGCGTCCACGATCACCTTGTACTTCGGCACCCGCACGCCGCGATTGTAGGCAGGACAATTTGTGGACTGTCCTGGATCAGCCGCCTTAACCTGCCGAAATGCACACCGCGATCCTCACCTTCGACGGCTACAACGAACTCGACTCGCTCATCGCGCTGGGCGTCCTCAACCGGGTGCCCGGCATGCGGGTGTCGATCGCGAGCCCGGCCCCGCGGGTGACGTCGATGAACGGCGTCACGATCGACGCCATGATCGGCCTGGAAGAGGCCTGCACGGCCGACGCCGTCATCGTCGGCAGTGGCTCGAAGACCCGCGAGGTCGTCGAGGACCCGGCGATCATGAGCACGCTGGCGCGGCTCGACCCCGCCCGGCAGCTGCTGGCCGCTCAGTGTTCCGGCACGCTCGTGCTGGCGAAGCTCGGGCTGCTGGACGGCGTGCCGGCCTGCACCGACCTGACGACCAAGCCGTGGGTGCTCGCCGCCGGCGTCGAGGTGCTGAACCAGCCGTTCTTCGCCCGCAGCGACCTGGCCACGGCCGGCGGCTGCCTCGCCTCGACCTACCTGGCCACCTGGGTCATCGCCCGGCTCCAGGGCCTCGACGCGGCCGAGCACGCCATGCACTACGTCGCGCCCGTCGGCGAGAAGGACGACTACGTCGCGCGTGCCCTGCGCAACGTCACGCCCTACCTCGAACCGGCGGTCGCCTCTTCTTGATCTCGCTCGTCGCCGAAGAGGGACTTCAAGGTCACCTCGCGGTTGACCCGCACGTGCTCGACGGCTTCGGCGTGCGCGCGGTCCGCGTCCCCCGACGCGATCGCGTCGAAGAGCCGGCGGTGCTCGTCGAGCAGCTCGGTGAAGTGCTCGTTCTGGCTGGTCAGCCAGCGCAGCCTGCCCTGCAGCGGCTGCAGCATCGTGGTGAGCAGCGTGTTGCCCGCGAGGGCCACGATCTCGTCGTGGAAACGCGAGTTGAGCACGGTGATCTTGGCCGCGTCGCCCCGGGCCGTCGCGCGGGCGGCGTCGGCGAGCATCCGCTCGAGCCGCTTCAGCTCCGGCGCGCCCGCCCGCCGGGCGGCACGCCCCGCGGCGAGCCCCTCCAGGGCCTCGCGGACGTCGAACAGCTCCTCGACGTCGACCCGCGCGAGCTGCCGGACGACGATCCGGCGCGCCGACTGCTCGACGAGGAACCCTTCGGCCTCCAGGCTGCGGATGGCCTCGCGCACCGGCACCCTGGACACCCCGAGGTCCTCGGCCAGCTCGCGCTCGACCAGCCTGTCCCCCGGGAGGAGGCGGCCGGTCAGGATCCGTTCGCGCAGCTCGTCGCGCACCCGCTGGCGGGTGGCCGCGAGGGGTTGCCGCTCGCTCGCCGACGTCACGGGTCCCCTCTCGCTCAACACGCCCGTAACCGGACGTAACGCGAGTTTATCCGCCGGAGGGTTGACGGACGCGGACGCCGGGGTGATATTTGGGATGCCAAATTTTGGTATCCCAAATCTCCGTCCCCGCACTGTGACAATCGGGGCTCCGCCCCGGCCGGGGGCTCCGCCACCCGGACCCCCGAAAGAATCCGTCGACCGGAGGCACGAATGACCGCCGCCCCGCTCACCGAAACCGGACAAGAGACGCCAGCCCCGCCGGATCCCCGGCTGTGGAACGAAGACCTCGCCCCCGTGCAGGAACGCCGGTGGAAGGTCTACGACATCTTCGCGCTGTGGATGTCCGACGTGCACAACCTGGGCAACTACACCTTCGCGGCCGGGCTGTTCGTGCTCGGCCTGTCGGCATGGCAGGTGTTCACCGCCCTGCTCTTCGGCTTCGTCATCATCTACGTCGGCATGAACCTGATGGGCCGGATCGGGCAGCGCACCGGCGTGCCGTTCCCGGTCGTCGCGCGGCTGAGCTTCGGCACCTTCGGCGCCAACCTGCCCGCGCTGATCCGCGCGGTCATCGCGATCTTCTGGTACGGCATCCAGACCTACCTCGCGAGCGTGGCCATCACGCTGCTCGTGCTCGCCATCGACCCCGGCCTGAAACCGTTGACCGAACACGGTTTCCTCGGCCTGCACGCGCTCGGCTGGATCTGTTTCATCGCCTTGTGGGCGGCCCAGGCGCTGATCCTGACCCGCGGCATGGAGTCGATCCGCAAGTTCCAGGACTGGTGCGGCCCGGCGATCTGGGTCGTGATGATCGCGCTCGCGGTGTGGATCCTCGCCGCCGCCCACTGGAACATCTCGTTCACCAGCAGCCCGAAGCAGCTGTCCACCGGCGAGCAGATCCGGCAGTGGTTCGGCGCGGCGGGGCTGATCCTGGCCACCTACGGCACGCTGATGCTCAACTTCTGCGACTTCTCCCGCAACGCGCCGGACCAGAAGACCGTGCGGCGCGGCAACTTCTGGGGCCTGCCGATCAACTCGACGGCGTTCGCGCTGCTGTCGGTCGTCGTCACCGCGGGCAGCATGCAGGTGTTCGGCGAGGCCATCACCGACCCGGCCGAACTGCTGTCCAAGGTGCACAACACGCCGGTGCTCATCGTCGGCGCGCTGACCTTCGCCGTCGCGACCATGGGTGTCAACATCGTCGCGAACTTCGTCTCCCCCGCCTACGACCTGGCCAACATCTGGCCGAAGCGGATCACCTTCACCATCGGCGGGATGATCAGCGCGGTCGCCGCGCTGTGCGTGCTGCCGTGGAAGCTGTACTCCTCGCCGGCGGTGGTCAACTACTTCCTCGGCGGGCTCGGCGCGTTCCTTGGGCCGCTGTTCGGGATCATGATCGTCGACTACTACCTGATCCGGCGCGGCAAGGTCGACGTCGCGCAGCTGTTCGTCGACGGCGGGGTCTACCCGCGGGTGAACCCCCGCGCGCTGGTGACGTTCTTCCCGACCGCCGCGCTGGCCGCGGTGATCGCGCTCGTGCCGTTCTTCGCCCCGGCCGCGCCGTACTCGTGGTTCATCGGCACGGCGTCGTCCGCGCTGCTGTACTTCGCGGTCTCGCGGAACCAGCGATGAGGATCGTCGTCACCAACTGCAACACCACCGAGGGGATGACGAAGGAGATCGAGGCCGGCGCCCGCGCCGCGGCGAGCCCCGGCACCGAAATCCTGGCCAGGACCCCGAAGTGGGGCCCGGAGTCGGCCGAGGGCTGGCTGGACAGCTTCCTCTCGGCCGCCGCCGTGCTCGACCTGTTGCGGGGCCTGGAAGAACCGTTCGACGCGGTCGTGGGGGGGGGGGGGGGGGGGGCCGGGGCCCCCCCCCCCCCCGCGCGGGCGGGGGGGCCCGGGGGCGGCCACACCCCGGCCGCCCCGCCCCCCGCCCGGCCGCGGGGCGGGCCCGCCGGCCGCG
>NZ_JBICSQ010000157.1:0-8892 GCF_043197175.1 Amycolatopsis sp. NPDC049252 | reverse complement strand
GACCGCGTGGAGCGGCTCGTCCTGTACGGCAGCTACGCCCGGGGCAGCGAGATCGCCTCGGCGGAAGCGCGGGATTCCTTGCCGGCGCTCGTCGGACGTCATTGGGGCGTGGGCTCCCGGATCCTCGCCGACCTGTTCCTGCCGACCGCGACCGCGGCGGAGCGCGACGAGTTCGTGCGTTTCCAGCGCGCCGCCCTGTCCGCGGAGAAGGCGGCGCGCTCCCTCGCGGCGGTGTACGCGTTCGACGTCCGGGACGAGCTGGCGGCGATCGAGGTGCCGACCCTCGTCCTGCACCGCCGCGACGACCGCGCGATCCCGTTCGCCCTCGGTCAGGACGTGGCCGCCCGCATCCCGGGCGCCACCTTCGTCCCGCTCGACGGAACCGACCACCTGCCCTGGCGCGGCGACGCGGAATCGCTCGTCCGTCCCGTGCGGGAGTTCCTCGGCGCCGGCCGGGCCCGCCTGCCCGGCTCGCCGAGCCGCGAGCTCTCCGACCGCGAACTCGACGTCCTCCGCCTGATCGCCCAAGGGATGAGCGACCAGGAGATCGCGCGCCGGCTCGGGATCAGCGCCCACACGGCGCACCGGCACGTGTCGAACATCCGCGGCAAGCTCGGTGTGTCGTCCCGGGCGGCGGCCGCCGCGCACGCCGCCACCGCCGGGCTCCTTTGAGGCGATCAGTTCGCCGAGTGCCGGAGCACGGCCCAGACGATCTTGCCGCCCGACTGCCGCGGCGACCAGCCCGTGGCGTGTGCCAGGTGCGCCACGAGCCGAAGCCCGCTGCGCGGCTCCGGCGACTTCCGGCCGGGCGCGGGCAACAACACCGCGCGAGAGTCGTCATCGGCGACCGCGACGGTCAACCGGCCCAGCCGCAGCTCCAGGCGCAGCCGCGCCGGCGAACGCGCGTGTTCGGCGGCGTTGGCCACCAGTTCGCCGGCCACCGTGACCGCCGGAGCCGCCATCGGCTCGATGCTCCAGTTGCCGCAGGTGTCCGTGACGAACGGCGCCGCCGCACCCACGCTGCGCGGTGACGCCGGCAACCACAGATCGGTGCGGCGACGCGGTGGTGGCTCACCCAGGCTGCCCAGCGCGTCGAGCACCGTGGGCCGGACCGAGACGAAGCGCCGCATCGGGCCGTACCGCGACAAGGCCGCGTGCGCCGGTCCGGGAACCACCACCAACGCCACCGTCGACCACTGCGAGATCCGCAGCCACACCGCGACGAAGACGCTCGTCAGCCGGTCATGCACGATCTCGAGCGCCTCGAGATCGACGATCACCGCGCGCGGCTGGTCGGCCGCGCACTTGAGCAGCACGTCACGCAGCACCCCGTAGGTGCCTATGTCCAACACGCCGGACAGGCGAACGATCGTCGTCCCCTGCAGCTCGGACAGTTTCCACTCGAGCGGGCTGTCCGCACCCATGCCGTAGCTCGCCGCCTCTGCCTGGTGGAGCCCGGATCGTGCGCCGTGATCACTTGTGCCTGCGGCGCAAGAAGAAACTTCAACGCTACGTCCGGATCAACGGACGGTGACAGCGAATCCCACGGATTCACTCGATCCGGTGGCTACGACGCTTGGATTGCTTCTTTGCGTAACACTCATCCGCACCGTTCGGCGTAACGCCGGGCGCGGTTACTTCGCCGCCGGCCGCGTCCCGCCGCGGGCGACCACCACCGGGCAGAGCGCGTAGGACAGCACGGCCTGGCTGGTCGATCCCAGGGCCAGGGCGGCCAGCCCGCTCCGGCCGCGGCTGCCCACCACGAGCAGCTGCGCGCGGTCGGCCAGGTCGAGCAGGGCCTGGGCCGGGCGGCCCCGCTGGACCAGGCGCTCGACGTGGACGTCCGGGTACTGCTCCTGCCAGCCGGCCAGACGCTCGTCGAGCAGCTCGTGCGCCGACTGCTCGATCGCGTCGCCGTCCATGCTCCGGCGGCCTTCTTCGAAGAGCCCGGCCAGGAACGTGTCGTGCCAGGCGTGGACGGCGACCAGCGGAGCCCCACGCCAGGACGCCTCGTCGAACGCCACCGCGATCGCGTCTTCGCTCGCCGGGGTGCCGTCGACGCCGACGATCACCGGCCCCTCGGCCGGTGCCTCGTCTTCGGCGACGTGCGGGCGGATCAGCGCGACCGGGCACTCCGCGTGCGCGGCCAGGGCCAAGGACACCGAACCGAGCAGCACCCGCGCGGCCATCGGCTGTTCGGGCGGGCCGAGCACGATCATCGCCGCGGCTCCGGACTCGGCGAGCAGGCCCTCGGCCGGCTGTTCCGGGCGAAGCACGACCTCCGGTGTCAGCTCCGGCGCGACCTCGGCCACGGCGGCCCGGGCCGCCTCGAGCAGCCGCTGCCCGCGCGCCCCGGCCAGTTCGTAGAGCTCTTCGAAGTTCCCGCCGGTGTGCGGGTAGGCCACGGGAAGTTCTTCCGTGGCGTGCACCAGCCTGAGCCCGCGACGGCGCGCCACGGCGGCTCGCGCCGCCCAGCGGACCGCCGTCAACGCCGCAGCCGATCCGTCGACCCCGACCACCAGGTCCGTCGCCGAGCTCGCCATCCGGGTCCCCGCCTCTCCGCGTCCGCCAGGTCCGTCACGTCCGAGCCGAGTAAAGCACCGAACGCCACCCGCGGCGCGCGATCACGGCCCCGGTGGGGTGACGGGTTCGCTGAGCCGCGGCCGGCTACGAATCGTCGTCGGGCAGGACGGCGTCCGGGGGATACACCCAGGTGATGCCCAGCGATCCCAGGCCGCGCTGCACCAGGTCCTGCCGGATCTGGTGGGTGGTGCAGCCGCCGTAGACGAGGTGGGTCAGGTGCATGGTGTCCGCGTCCGGCGCCGGCACGGCGATCAGGCTGAGGACGCCGTCGCCGTAGTCGTAGTGCCTGCACTGTTCGCCGGGGCTCGCGTACTCCGCTTCGATCTTGGCTTCGTAGTCGCCGCGCCCGCCCTCGATCAGGGTCTCGAACAGCTCGTCGACGAGCGCTTTGACCTGCGGCGGGTGATCGATGTGGTGCGTGATCAGCGTGCTCCGCCGCCAGCTTCCGTCGCCGTGTGTGGTCACGCGCGTGTCCTCCCGGTGGTGCGTTCCTCCGCTGACGAGGGCGATCCCCCTCCACCGTAGGCGCATCCGGCGCGGCAGGGCGCCCGCTCGCGCGAGGTCGACGGCTACTTCGTCGCGGCGTCGAGGAACTTCTCCAGCTCGGCCCGGATGTCCGGCCCGCAGGGCTGGAACACGATCTCGGTGACGCCCCGGGCCGCGACCTCGTCGAGCCGCTGCCGGAGCTCGGCGCGCGTCCCGCTCATCGTCACGTCCCGCAGCATCGTGTGGCCGCCGGCCTTCCACGCCGCCTGGTCGGCCTCCCCCAGGTCCACGCAGTGACCGGCGTGGACCGCGAGGTGCCGCCGCTCCGGCGGCGTCCGCTCCACCACGTCCATCCACTCCGCGCCGCCCGGGAGGGCGCGCACGGCGGCGGCGCCGCCGAACTCGTAGGCGCCGTGGTAGGCCAGCGCCCAGCCGGGTCCGGCGGCCTGGCGTGCGTGTTCGGTGTCGGTGCCCTCGCCTTCGCCGAGTACCGTGCCCCACACCAGATAGGGCACCCACGAGTACTCGTTCACGAACTCCGGCAGCTGCAGCGTGACGTACAGCCCGTCGCCGAGTTCTTTCGCCACGCGATGTCCCTTGGGCCCCAGCGCCCCGATCAGGACGGGGACGTCGATGGGCCGGGCGGGGGCGTGGCCGTCCGGGTGCAGCATCTGCATCTGCGCCCCCTCCCACTCGACGACGTCGCCGCGCAGAAGGCCGCGGTAGGCCCGGATGTAAGCGTCCATATAGGACCAGGTGATCGCGCGGTACCCCATCGCCCGGCGGCCGGTGAAGCCGGTGCCGAAGGAGACCGCGACGCGGCCCGGCGCCAGCGCGGCGAGGGTGGCGGTCGCCGCGGCGTTGACCATCGGGTGCCGCAGGCTGGGCACCAGTACGCCGGGAGCGAGCCCGATCCGCTCGGTCCGCCCGGCGGCCAGCGCGAGCGTCATCCACACGTCGGTGCTCTGCTGGGGCGTGTCGTAGACCCACGCCCGGGTGTAGCCCAGCTCTTCGGCCAGTGCGATGTGGTCCGGGGTGCCGAGTGCGGTCGGGAAAGCGCAGGAGACGTCCATGACGGCCCTCCAGGTGCTCGTCGGATCAGGGCAGGCCGGCGTGCGGCACCTCGACATCGACCGAGAGGAGCTGGGCCTCGCGGACCGGACGGCGTTCGTGCTCGGGGAAGGACGGCGCCGCGCAGAGGAACAGCGTCCGGCCGTCGTCACCGCCGAGCATGCAGGCGAAGACCCCGGTGCCGGCGTCGATCTCCTCGAGGACCCGGCCGCCCTCCTCGACCCGGATGACGCGGTTGTGGACGGCGTCGGCCACCCAGATCGCGCCCTCGGCGTCGGCGCAGATGCCGTCGGGGGCCACCTCGAGCAGCTGCACCGCCTCGCCGACGTCGTCGGTCTGCGGGGTCTCCCCGAACTGCGCCCAGACGCGGCGGCCGCTCAGCTCGCCGTCCTCGCCGATGTCGAAGGCGGTCAACCGCCCGGCGAAGGTCTCGGCGACGACCAGTACGTTGCCGGGCAGGAGCACCATGCCGTTGGGGAACCCGAGATCCTCGGCGGCGACGGAGACGCTCCCGTCCGCGTCGACCCGGGTGAGGGTGGTGTAGCGCAGAGGCGCGCCGCCCATGAGGTCGAAGCCGAAGTTGCCCACCCAAGCACGGCCATGGTCGTCGACGACCATGTCGTTGAGCACACCCGACACCACGCCGGACAGGTCGGCGTGCTCCGTCAGCCGGCCCGACCCGTCACGCACGAGGAGGCGGTGATCGCGCATCGACACCACGAGCAGGCGCCCGTCGGGCAGGAACCCGAGGCCCGACGGCTGCCCGGGCACCTCGGCGACGACCTCGGTGCCGCCGCGGCCGTCGATCGTCACGACCTTCTCGGTGTAGAAGTCCGACACCCACAGCCGCCCGTCGTGCCACCTCGGGCATTCGAGGTAGGAGAACCCGTCGGCCACGACCGTCGGCTGCCTGGTCGCGGGCTGTCCCATCGCGACACTCCTCACGTCTTCGTCGACGTCCTGGTTTCGGCTGACTGAGCGCACAGTTACCATGACTCCGGGGCCGGGAGGTGTCAAGTCCGGGCCTCGGCGGAGGGGAGAGCACTGATGCCGGCGAAAGAGCGCCGTCGCGGCGGCGGACGACACCCGGCGTCGGCGGCGATGGAACTCACGACCAACCTCGGCCCCGAGACCGTCCCCGGCGAATTCTGGGGAGAGCACACCTCCCCGGTGGCCCGCGCGCTGCTGTCCTCAGCCGTGCAGTGCTTCGCCCGCAAGGGTTTTCACGCCACCACCACCCGCGACATCACCGCCGTCGTCGGCCTCAGCCCCGGTTCGCTGTACGTGCACTTCGCGTCGAAGGAGGCCGTGCTGTTCCACATCGCCCGGACCGGTCACGAGCGTGCCCTGGCGGCGCTGGCGGCCCGGCACGACGACGGCGACCCCCGGCGTCACCTCCGGCGGCTGGTGGCCGGGCACGTGTCGTGGCACGCGCGCCACCACACCGTGGCGAGGGTCTGCCAGTACGAACTGGCGGCGCTCGAGCCGGATCACCTCGGCGAGGTTCTCGACCTCCGGCAGCGGTTCTCCGCGCTGGTGCAGGCCGCCGTCGAACGCGGGGTCCGGGACGGCGTCTTCGACGTGCCCGACGTCGACCGGACGGTGCGCGCGATCCTGTCGCTCGGCATCGACCTGGTGCGCTGGTACCGCCTCGACGGCGCGGACTCCCCCGACGCCCTCGGCGAGTCGTACGCCGAGCTCGCCGCCCGGATGGTCGGCTCCTCCCCCGGCTGACGCCGCGGCCTCACCGCCACGGCATGTGCTGCAGGCACCAGGTGTTGCCGTCCGGGTCGGCGAAGTACGCGTAGAACACCCCGCCCATGTCCTCGACGGCGCCGACCTCGACACCACGCTCGACCAGCTGGGCGCGGGCCTGCTCGATGTCGGCGACCACCAGGTGCAGCCCGCGCACCGTGCCCGGCGGCATGGCCATGGCCTGCACGCCCTCGGTGAGGGAGATCGAGCAGGCCGAGCCGGGCGGGGTCAGCTGGACGATGCGCACGCCGTCCACCGGGCGGACGTCCACGTCGAGGGCGAACCCGAGGGCGTCCCGGTAAAAGCCGATGGCGCGGTCGATGTCGGTGACCGGCACGGGGACGAGTTCGAGCAGGTACGCGCCGGGGAGCACGGGCGGGTGGCCGGGGTCGCCGACGACGGCCGTGGGGTCGGCGGGGACCTCGGTGACGGGGTCATTCATGAGTGTCTCGTTTCTCGTGGTCCAGCAGGGAAGCGAGGCGGTCGTACGCCTCGCCGGCGCCGCGGCGCATCGGGCTGCGCACGACCTGGTCGCGGATTTCCGGTGACGGGTACCGCGCGGTGACGGTCATCGTGGTGTGGCCGCCGGTCTCGGCCAGCACGGTCGTGACCAGCGCGGCGCCTTCGGGCCAGCCGCGGTGGATCTCGGTCTGGACGAGGCGCACGGGCGGCTCGACTTCGCGGAACTCGCCGTACATCTCCATTTCCGCGCCACCGGGGCCGAGGCTGACGAACCGCCACTCGCCCCCGGGGCGCAGGTCGACGTCGCAGCCGGTCAGGTGCCAGCCGTGGGCGCCGTGCCAGCGACGCAGCAGTTCGGGCCGGGTGAGGGCGGCGAAGACGAGGTCGGCCGGAGCGGCGAAGGTCCGGGTGAGCAGGAGCCCGGTGGTGCCCGCCTCGGTGACCTGAAGTCCCGGGGCCGTCATGGCTGCAGGTCTTTCAGCAGGTCGTCGAGCTGGCGGTAGCTGGCTTCCCAGTAGTCGCGGTAGCCGGCCAGCCAGGCCGTGGCCGCCTTGAGCGGTTCGGCCACCAGGTGGCACGGCCGCCGCTGGGCGTCCCGGCCGCGTTGCACCAGCCCGGCCCGTTCGAGCACCCGGAGGTGTTTCGACACGGCGGGCTGGCTCATCGCGAAGGGGGCCGCGAGCTCGGTGACGGTCGCGTCGCCGGTCGCGAGCCGGGCGAGGATGGCCCGCCGCGTGGGGTCCGCGAGGGCCGCGAAGGTCGCGTCCAGGGTGCTGCTCGTGCCCATTGATAACCTTTCGGTTCCATAACCAAGTGGTTTATATCCGCAGGCCGCGGGGTTGTCAATGGGCACGAGCGGCGCGGCCGGCGCGACGGGACAGCTCGGCGAACGCCACCCGCAGCTCCGGCGGCCCGAGCACCTCGATCTCGGTGCCGAAGCGGGCCAGCCCCGCCGCGAGGGCGGCCCAGGACCAGGCCCCCGACGTCAGCCTGGTCCGGGTGGCGCCGAGGGCCTCGACGACGCCGTCGCCGGCGAACGGGGCCACCTCCGCCACCGGCAGGTCGAGGATCACCTCGCCGCGGCACGGCCAGGCGTCCGTGCTGTCGGAACCCTTGAACCGGGCCGAAAGGAACGCGGCCACGTCGCCGCCCGGGACCTCGCGGGGACCGAAGCGCGGCCCGTTCGGCACCCGCGGGGTCATCCGGTCGGCGCGGTAGGTCCGCCAGTCGCCGCGGTCGGGATCCCAGCCGACGACGTACCAGCGCCCGGCCCGCACCACCAGGTGGTGGGGCTGCACGCGGCGGGGTGGGCCCGGCTCGGCGTCCTCGGGCCGTCCCGGCGCGCGGTAGTCGAACCGCAGCTCCTCTCCCGCGCGGACCGCGGCGCTCAGCGTGAGCAGCACCCCGGTGTCGACCTGGGGATCGGCGGCGCGCCCGGCCGCGCCGACCTCGAGGGCGTCGACGCGCTGCCGCAGCCTCGACGGCAGCACCTGCCGCACCGTGGCCAGGGCCCGCGCGGCCGCCTCCTCGATGCCCGCGCCCGTGCCGACCGCGATTCGCAGCGCCACGGTGAGCGCGACCGCCTGCTCTTCGTCGAACAGCAGGGGCGGCATCTGGCTGCCCGCTTCGAGCCGGTAACCGCCGTCGGGGCCCTTGACCGCCTGGACGGGATAACCCAGCTCGCGCAACCGGTCGACGTCACGGCGCACGGTCCGCTCGCTCACCCCCAGCCGCTCGGCGAGCAGGCCGCCCGGCCAGTCACGGCGGGCCTGCAGCATGGACAGCAGCGACAGCAGCCGGCTGGAGGTGGTCGTCGAAGCGGCGATCGGCATGGTTTCACCATGACACAAGTAGCGGACGTTCCCTGTCCGGTACTGCTGACATCGTCGGTCTCAACGCCGGAAACCTCCGGCGGCAGGAACCACTCGCGAAGGACCGGAACACATGTCGCTCAACGCTGTCACCCACCTGAACTTCCACGGCCAGGCCCGCGAAGCCCTGGAGTTCTACCAGTCGGTGTTCGGCGGGCAGCTCACCGTCGCCACCTACGCCGACTTCGGGATGCCCGCCGAAGTGCCCGGCGCCGACCGTGTCGTGTTCGGCCAGGTCGTCGCCGACAACGGCTTCCGGGTCATGGCCTACGACGTGCCCGGCGAGCACACGCCGGCCGCCCCGGGCGCGCCCACCACGCACCGCGAAAACGGCACCACGATCACGAAGGAGCCGTTCTTCCTGTCCGTCCGCGGCGAGAGCCTCGACGAGGTCACTCCCGTGTGGGACGGCCTCGCCAAGGGCGCGACCGTGATCGAGGCGTTCGGCCCCGCCCCGTGGGCGCCCGGCTTCGGGATGCTCGCCGACCGCTTCGGCGTCACCTGGATCGTCGACGTCGCGGCCTGACCCTTCCCCCGGGGAGTGGGGGGGGGGGCGGGGGCCCCCCCCCCCCCCCCCCCCCCCCCCCCCCCCCCCCCCCCCCCCCCCCGGCCCCCCCCCCCCCCCCCCCCCCCCCCCCCCCCCCCCCCCCCCCCCCCCCCCCCC
>NZ_JBICSQ010000156.1:0-9370 GCF_043197175.1 Amycolatopsis sp. NPDC049252 | reverse complement strand
CGCTCCCCCGCCGTCCCCGACCTCCGCGGCACCGTCGTCCGCGACGACCGGGACGCCGCCACCGCCGCCCGCCACCGGCTCGTCCGTGCCCGGCCCGGCGTCGAAGCCAGCCGCCGTGCCGCCGACCGTCCCCGGCGCCTGCGGCACCATCACCGCCGCCAGCGGGCTGACGCTGTACGTGTTCGACAGCGGCTCGGCCGGCGTCAGCTGCGTCGCGGCGACCCAGCTGGTCACCGACTTCCACCGCAAGATCGCCGGGCGCCAGGGCGCCGGGTCGAACGACGCGGTGAACGAGACGGTGGACGGCTGGCTCTGCACGTCCGGCCCGCCCGCCGCGCAGGGCGGCACCACCTGCACCAAGGGCGAGCAGACGGTCTTCGCCGCCGTCGTGCCGTCCGAATGACGTCCCGTCCCGACCGCCTGCTGAAGGGCCCATGAAGACACTCGCGTACCCCCTGCTGCTCGTCGCCGCGACCGCCGCCCTGGCCGGCTGCGGCGGCGGGGAGGCGGCGCCCGCCGCGCCGTCGACGTCGCCCCTGCCGGCCGCGGCCGCGGCGGCCGAGAGCACGGCCCCCGGCGTCCCGTGCGGCGACGTCACGGGGTCGGGCGGCGCCAGGACGGCGGTCGTGGCCCACGGCAAGGTCGACTGCGCCGCGGCGACGACGCTGCTGAAGGACTACTTCGCGAAGCTGACCCCGGCGGAGGCGAACTCGGCCGACGGCCCGGGCCCCGTCGTGCTCGACGAGTGGACGTGCGGCAGCGGCGCGAACGACCCGGTGACGGTCTGCTCGACCGAAGACGGCCGCCAGGTCGAGGGCACCCGCGCCTGACGGCCGTCCGGCCGTCAGGACTTGAGGTCCGGGAAATCCTCTTCGCGGAACTCCGTGCCCGCGCCGCGCGCCGGGTCGCTCTCCCGGCCGCGCAGCTCGACGCGGCGGATCTTGCCCGAGATCGTCTTCGGCAGGTCCGCGAACTCGAGCCGGCGGATCCGCTTGTACGGCGCCAGGTGCTCACGGCAGTACGCGAGGATCGCCTTCGCCGTGTCCGCCGTCGGCTCGTGGCCGGCGGCCAGCACGACGTACGCCTTCGGCACGGCGAGCCGGATCGGGTCCGGGGCCGGGACGACCGCCGCCTCGGCGACCGCTTCGTGCTCGATGAGCACGCTCTCCAGCTCGAACGGTGAGATCCGGTAGTCCGACGCCTTGAAGACGTCGTCGGTGCGCCCGACGTAGGTGATGTAGCCCCGTTCGTCGATCGAACCGACGTCGCCGGTGTGGTAGAAGCCGTTCGCGAAGGCCGTCGAGGTGCGCTCGTCGTCGCCGGCGTAGCCCGTCATCAGGCCCACCGGGCGGTGGTCGAGGTCGAGGCAGATCTCGCCTTCCGGCGCCCGTTCGCCGCTGACCGGGTCGACCAGCGCGACGACGAACCCGGGCAGCGGCCGGCCCATCGAGCCCGGCACGACGTCCTGGCCCGGCGTGTTCGCGATCTGGACGCTGCTCTCGGTCTGGCCGAAGCCGTCGCGGATCGTGATGCCCCAGGCCTTTTCGACCTGGTCGATCACTTCGGGGTTCAGCGGCTCGCCCGCGCCGACGACCTTCTTCGGCGGTGTCTTCAGCGCCGTCAGGTCGGCCTGGATGAGCATCCGCCAGACCGTCGGCGGGGCGCAGAAGCTGGTGATGCCGCACCGGTCCATCTGGGCCATCAGGGCGTTCGCGTCGAAGCGGTTGTAGTTGTAGAGGAACACCGTCGCCTCGGCGTTCCACGGCGCGAAGAC
Organism: Amycolatopsis sp. NPDC049252; assembly: GCF_043197175.1. NCBI lineage: Bacteria > Bacillati > Actinomycetota > Actinomycetes > Pseudonocardiales > Pseudonocardiaceae > Amycolatopsis > Amycolatopsis sp. NPDC049252. The sequence continues at coordinate 7,596 of NZ_JBICSQ010000156.1, read as the reverse complement.
GTTGCTCCACGCGTGTTTCGCCCAGCCCGGCGAGGAGATGTTGAGGTGGACGTCGCCCGGTTCGAGGCCGATCCAGTACATCGTGGACAGATGCCCCACCGGGTACGACACCTGCGTGTGCTGCACCAGTTTCGGCTTCGCCGTGGTGCCGGAGGTGAAGTACAGCAGGAGCGGGTCGACGGCCTTCGTCGGGCCGTCCGGGGCGAACTCGGGCGACTCGGCGAACGCCGTCGCGTACGAGTGCCAGCCCTCGACCGGCTCGCCCACCGCGATCCGGGTGTAGTCGCCGGCGACATCGGCGAACTTCTCGGTGTCCGCCGAGCGGATCACGACGTGCTTGGCCGCGCCGCGCTCGACGCGGTCGGTCAGGTCGGCCGGGCCGAGCAGGGTGGACGCCGGGATGATCACCGCGCCGAGCTTGATCGCGGCGAGGATCGTCTCCCACAGCTCACCCTGGTTGCCCAGCATGAGGATGAGCCGGTCGCCGCGGCGCACGCCGAGGCCGCGCAGCCAGTTCGCCACCTGGTTGGACCGGCTGGACATCTCCGGGTAGGTCCAGCGGTTCTCGGTGCCGTCCTCCTCCACGATCCACAACGCCGGCCGCTCGGCGTTGTCCGGATCGTGGGCGACGACGTCGAACCAGTCGATCGCCCAGTTGAAGTGGTCGAACTCCGGCCAGGCGAAGTCGCGGTACGCCGTGTCGTAGTCCTCGCGGTGCTGCTGCAGGTAGTCCCGCGCCACGCGGAACGCGTGGTGGACTTCCGAAGCGCCGTTGCTCACCCTGCTGCCTCCTTGTTCTACTCGCCCGTGAACTCCGGCTTCCGGCGCTCCATGAAGGCCTGCACCGCCTCGCCGAGGTCCTTGCTGGGCAGGAACGCCGAGTTCCACGCCGCGACGTACCGGAGGCCGTCGGCGACCTGGCGCTCGGTGTTCGCCGCCAGTACCTGCTTCGTACCCTGCACCACGAGCGGCGGGTTCGCAGCGATCTCGGCGGCGAGTTCCCGCGCGGCCTTCAGCAGCGCGTCCTGGTCGGGGTAGACGTCGTTGACGAGGCCGATCTTCTCGGCGCGGGCGGCGTCGATGTCCTTGCCGGTCAGCGCCAGCTCCCGGACGTGGCCCTCGCCGATGATCGGGGCGAGCCGCTGAAGGCTGCCGATGTCGGCGACGATGGCGACGCGCACTTCGCGGACGCTGAACTTGGCGTCCGCGCTGGCCAGGCGGATGTCGGCGGCCGTGACGACGTCGACGCCGCCGCCGATGCACCACCCGGAGACGGCCGCGACGACCGGTTTGCGGCATTCGGCGATGGAGCTGACCGCGGCCTGCAGCCGGCGGACCTCGGTGTGGAACTCGCTGCGCGGGCCGGCGAGCGCGTCACCGGCCAGCAGCGGCGCCCAGCCGCCCATCATCGCGGGCAGGTCGAGGCCGTAGGAGAAGTGCGCCCCGCTGCCGGTCAGCACCACGGCCCTGACCTGCGGGTCCGCGTCGAGGGCGGCGAACACCAGCGGCAGCTCGCGCCAGAAGTCCGGGCCCATCGCGTTGCCCTTCGAAGGGCCGAGGAGCGTCACTTCGGCGACGTGGCCTTCGATGTCGACCTTGAGGGAGACCAGGTCGGGCAGACTGTCAGCAGTAGCGGTCATGAGGTCATCTTGACCCATGCCCGCGGCCGATCGCCATTGGCACGTTGTCAATTGACGTGCGAGTCACTGTGCCAACGTGACCGGGGAATGCTTTCCTGGAGGAACTGACACGACGCGGGGAGGACGGTGGGACATGAGCCCGGCCAGCAGCGCGACCCTGATCGAGCCGGAACCCCCGGCCCCGCCCGCGCGGCGCTCCTCCCGGCCGATCGAGCTGACCGGCTCGTTCGACCACGAGGGGCACCGCCTCTGGTACACCGAGTTCGGCAGCGGCGACAAGGTCGTCGTGCTGACCCACGGCATCATGCTGACCCGCCGGATGCACGCGCCCCTCGCGCGGCGGCTGGCCCGCGCCGGGTTCCGGGTCGTCACGCTCGACCTGCTCGGTCACGGCGACTCCGACCGCCCGACCGAGTCGTGGCGGTACTCGATGCCGTCGTTCGCGGAGCAGACCCTGGCGCTGCTGGACCACCTCGAGGTCTCCTCCGCGGTGATCGGCGGGACGTCGCTGGGCGCGAACGTCTCCCTGGAGGTCGCGGTGTCCGCCCCCGAGCGGGCCCGTGGGCTGATCGTCGAGATGCCGGTGCTGGACAACGCGATCGTGGCGGGGCTGTTCACGTTCGCCCCGCTGTTGATGGCCGCCCGGTTCCTGCCCGTGACGGTGCAGGCGGTGGCGCTAGGGGCGTCGCTGGTCCCGCACGGCAACCAGTGGGTCGACGTCATCACGGACACGCTCTCGCAGCGCCCGGCCCCGATGGCCGCCCTGCTGCACGGGGTGCTGTTCGGCCGGATCGCGCCACCGAAGTCGGTCCGCCGCAAGATCACGACCCGCGCCCTGGTGATCGGCCACCAGGGCGACCCGATCCACCCGTTCGGCGACGCGGACACCCTGGCCGCCGACATGCCGGACGCCGAGTTCGTCCAGGCGCGCAGCCCGGTCGAGCTGAGGTTCGACCCGACCCGGCTGTCCGACGCGATCCGCGACTTCGCCGCGAGCTGCTACGAGGACTGAGCGGGTGGTGCCAGGCCCGCCACCGGGCCGATCACGATCACCGCGGGCGGGCGGACTCCCGAGGCCGCCGCGTCGGTGACCACCGTGTCCAATGTGGACCGCAGGGATCGCTGGGTGCGCATCGTGCCGTCCTCGACGATCGCCACCGGGGTGCCGGCCGGGCGGCCGCCGTCCAGCAGGGCCTTGGCGAACTGCGGGAGCCGTTCGACGCCCATCATCAGGACGATCGTGCCGCGCATGCGGGCCAGCAGCTCCCAGTCGACCAGGGACCGGTCGTCGCCCGGGGCGACGTGACCCGACACCACCACGACCTCGTGGGCGACACCTCGGTGCGTCACCGGGACGTCCGCCACGGCGGGAACCGCGAACGCGCTGGTGATGCCCGGGACCATCGTCACCGGGACGCCGGCCTCGGCGCAGGCCAGCACCTCCTCGAAGCCGCGGCCGAACAGGTACGGGTCGCCGCCCTTGAGGCGGACGACGAACTTGCCCTCCTTGGCCCGCTCGATCAGCGTGCTGTTGATGACGTCCTGGCTGGCCGCGCGGCCGTACGGGATCTTCGCCGCGTCGACGACCTCCACCTCGGGGGCGAGTTCGTCGAGCAGCTCGCGGGGTGCCAGCCGGTCGACCACCACGACGTCCGCGCGCGAGAGCAGCCGGCGGCCGCGGACCGTGATCAGCTCCGGGTCGCCCGGGCCGCCGCCGACCAGCGCGACACCGGGCAGGGTGCCGTCCGGGTGCGGGTGGCGGCCGTCTTCGACCGTGCCCGCGTGGAGGCCGTCCAGGATCGAGTCGCGGACGGCGGCCGAGCGCAGCGGCTCACCGCCCGAGAGCACGCCGAACAGCAGGCCACCGTGACGGCCGGACGCCGGGGTCACGGCGCTGCCGGACTCGCCCTCGTCGGCGCGGACGCAGAACACCCGTTCGCGCTCGGCCTCGGCGCAGATCGCCGCGTTGACCTCGGCGTCGTCGGTGCAGGCCAGCGCGTACCAGGCGTCTTTCAGGTCGCCTTCGGAGTAGCGGCGTTCGTGCCAGACCAGCTCGCCCGCGTCCACCATCCCCTGCACCGACGGTGTCGTGTGCGGCGACACCAGTTCCACGCGCGCGCCCGCGCGGATGAGCCGGGGCAGCCGTCGCTGGGCCACGCTGCCGCCGCCGAACATCACGACGCGGCGGCCGGTCAGCTGGAGGCCGGAGAGGTAGTGCGGGTCGTCCATGGGCGGGAGTTTATTTACGCGCCGCCGCCGCACCAGCCGGGCGTGCGAAGAGTCACCGTTCGAGCAGGCCGAGCAGGTCGGTGTTGCCGAACATCTTCGCCGTGTCGATCGCCGACGGCTGCCCGGCACGCGGGTCGGCGCCGCCGTCGAGCAGGGCGCGCACGACGTCCGGCTCGTTCTTGAAGACGGCACCGGCCAGCGGGCTCTGGCCGCGGTCGTTCTCGCGGTTCGGGTCGGCGCCGCGCTCGATCAGCGCGGCCACCGTCGCCGCGTGACCGTGGTAGGCGGCCAGCATGACCAGCGAGTCTCCGCTGTCGTTGGTGAGGTTGGCCGGGATGCCCGCGTCGACGTAAGCGGCCAGCTCCGCGGTCAGGCCCTCGCGGGCGAACCCGAAGACCTTGGCCCACAGCGCCAGCATCTCCGGCGTGAACTCCTCGTCACTCATGGGGTGAGGCTCTCACGAAACCCGGAACACCGGCCCGCGCGCGGGGAACGGCAGCCGCGCGCCGCGGGGCACCAGGTACGCGTGCTCGCGCCGCGGCCGGACGTGGTCGCACCGCGCGTCGGTGATGATCAGGATCGGCCCGTCCGGCGGGAAGTCGGGCGCACGCTGCAGCAGGTCGACGCCCGGCTGCAGGATCGTGCCGCCGCGCCCGCGCACCTGCACGCGGCCGGCGATGTCCTCGACGGCGAGGTACCCGGCGTCGTAGGCGACGGCGTCGCAGAACACCACCCGCGCCGCCGGGACGTCGCGGGCCATCGCGTAGGACGCGATCGCACCCAGCGCCTTGCCGAGCAGCTCGGCGTTCATCGAGCCGGACGTGTCGAGCACGACGCCGAAGGTGGCGCGCTGGTCCAGCTGCTCGGGACGCACTTTGCCGGGGCGCGGGATGTCCGGCGTCGACGACTGGCGGCGCGACGCGCGGGCGTAACTGCGCACCGGCAGCTCGACGCGGACGTGCTCGTCGAACCAGCGGGCCAGCTGCGCGTCCCACGGCAGCGGCGGGTGCTCCAGGGCCCGGATCTCCTGCTCCAGCCCGGCCGGCAGCCGCCCGCGGCCCTGGTTGCGGTGGTACTCCAGCCCCAGGGTGAGCGCGCGACGGTAGAACTCGTCGAGGTCGACACTGTGCACGCGGTCCGCCCACGGCATCGGCCGGGACTCCCCGCGGCGCGACGAGCGGCGCTGCGCGGCGTCGGGCTCGGACAGCCAGCCGCCCAGGACGTCCCCCGCTTCGCGGCCGCCCAACGTCAGCAGCTTGCGGGCCCGGCGGAGGTCCGTGGTGAGCGTGTCGTACACCGACTCCGCCGACATCCCGGTCAGCTGCGGGTCGTGCAACGTGCCCTCGGGCAGTTCGCCGACGGCCATCGCGACCAGCCAGCCGTTGATCACGTAGTCGCAGGCGACGTTCCACAGGTACGGCTCGCGCCCGAGCGCGCGGCGGTCGTGGCGCAGCGCGGCGTGCAGCATCTCGTGCGCCAGCACGAACCGCCACTCCTCCGCGGTCAGCGCCGCGTGCGGGTTGACGTAGATCTCGCCGTGCTCGGCGTCGACCGCGGCCACGGCGACGTCCCAAGCCCGGACGACCTCGGCGTCGGCGACCAGGGTGAAGCCCGCGGCCATCGCGCCGAGCAGCGGGAACGACGAGACGAACCAGCCGAGCGCGCGGTCCCACTCCCCCACCGCCCGCCGGTGGCGGGTCCGGCCGCGTGCGTCCGCGGCGCGTTCCATGGCTTCGGTGGCCGACGCGATCAGCCCGCGGGCGAACCGCTCGGTCCACGGCTCGGGCTTCCCGCTGTACTTGAGGTGCCAGGCGCTCCGCGGGGGCCCGAGCCGGACACACGGCCGTGCACCACCGGTGCCCAGTGCCGCGAACGCGCCGGGCACACCGGTTTCGCGCCACGCGCGGGACAACGAGAACTCGTCGCCACCCGGGAGCTCCGGCAGCAGCACGGTGGGCTCGCCGACGTGGACCGCCTCGGCGAAGCGGTGGACGGCCACGCAGCAGGCGGCGCCGTAGGACGCGTCGATCTCCCGGTCGGGGGTGACGCCCTCGGCGTCGCTCAGCTTCTGTTCGTCGAGGTGGCCGAGGCCGAGGTGCAGCAGCAGGTGCGCGAAGACCCACGCCCACTCCGCCGGTTCGGCGTCGCGGGCGCGGTTCGCGGTGATCACCCCGTGGTCGTTGACGACGGCCCAGCTGCCGACGCCGGTCAGGCTCTCCTTGTCGAGGCTCGCGCCGCGCATCAGGTGGTCGAGCACGGTGTTCTCGCGGGCCAGCATCCAGCCGTCGTTGATCGCCTTGGCCCGGCGTTCGCGGCGCTTGGCCTCGGCCTGCGCGCCGCTCACGCGCGGGCGTCCACGAGCCGGGGCAGGTCGCGGGCGGCCTCGACCAGGAACCACGACGGCAGCCGCGCGTGACCCGCCTCGTCGTCGGCGATGACCAGCTGCGCCATCTCGAGGGAGATCTCGGCCAGCTCGACGAGCAGGCTCTTCGCGCGGAACGCGAACTGGCGGACGGCGGCCGACGCGTGCCGCTTGTCCGCGGGCAGGTCCTTGACCAGCCGGGCGCGGAACGTCTCGGCGAGGAAGTACAGCAGGTCCCGGTCGCCGGCGTCGGCGGGCCAGCGGGCGTCACCCTTGACGATGGCTTCGAGGTCGAACGCGTGCCGGGCCACCTTGAGGTACGCGCGGAACGTGCCGGCGTGCTGCGGGGTGAGCGTCGCGTAGGCCAGCAGCGCGATCGTCTCGTCGTCGGCGGCGTCACCGTACGAGTGCAGCAGGTCCGACAGCATGTGCCAGGAGCGCGGCGTCGAGAACGGCTCCTCGGTCTTCGGCGGCGGGCTCCACAGGTGATCCGGGCGCTGGGTCAGGTACTCGACGACCGACGGGTGGATGTCGTGGCTCATCGCCAGGTCAGCCAGTCGGCGGACGAGGCACGCAGGTGCACGTGGACGAGCCGGTTGACCAGTGCGGACGCCATCGGGCGGGCCAGTGCCTGGTCGGTGGCGCGGTTGCCGGCGCCGATCACGACCGAGCCCGGCGGCAGCTCGTACGAGCCGATGCGGCGGTCGAGGATGAGCGAGTAGAACGCCTTCTGGACGTCGGGCGCGGCGGCGTTCAGCCCGCCCGAGGAACAGGCAGTACGGCTGGTCACGGGCGATCTGCTCCGGCGGGCAGAAGCGGCTGCGGTGCCCAGCAGCGAAACGCAGTCGAGGCCGAGCGACGCCGCGAATTCCCTTACGAGGGACGACTTCCCGATGCCCGGCGCGCCCCACAGGAACACCGGCCGGACGACGGCGGCGTTCAGCAGGACTTCGGGCAGCTGGGCGGGCGTGACCGTGAGCTGGGCGTGCACCTGGGACCTCCTGATTTCAGGACATCCTGCCGTGCGACGCCCCCTATCGTACGCTCATGATCGCGCGCCCGCCCAGCGGCCGCACCTGAATTATCCGCCCGCGCGGCCCGAGCCCGGGTAGGGCAGCAGGGCCATCTCACGCGCGTTCTTGATCGCCGTGGCGACCTGTTTCTGTTGCTGCGGCGTCAAACCCGTCACCCGGCGGGCGCGGATCTTGCCGCGGTCGGAGACGAACTTCCGCAGCAGGTCGACGTCCTTCCAGTCGACGTGCGTGATCCGGTTGGCGTGCAACAGGTTCACCTTGCGCTTGCCCGGGCGGTCCCGGGTCGGCTTCGGCATCCGGCTCACCAGCTCGACTTCGTGACGCCGGGCAG
>NZ_JBICSQ010000155.1:0-9748 GCF_043197175.1 Amycolatopsis sp. NPDC049252 | reverse complement strand
GATCGGTCAGGACCTCCTCACGCATACCAACATTCTGGAAAGCTCTGCCTGTCAGGCAAGACGACACGCCGACTCATTCTGAACTGCCCCCTTAGAGGATAAACCCGAACCGCGCGATAACCGGACCCCAGCGTCGGTAGGTACCGAGGTCGTCGAGCATCTCCTGCGTCCGGCTCGCTTCGAGACCGCGGTGCAGGTTCTCCCAATCCGCGAAGTCGTGCGAGGACACGTCGAGCCCGCCAGAGAACAACCCGCCAGGCTCGGTGTCGTCCGTCGCTGGGGCCAGCCGCCGGACGAAGCCAGCCCAGCTGTCCCCGTCCGCATTCTGGAGGGCGAGGAGCAGCCGGGCTGCCATCGTCGGGTGACCGGCGACCGCCGCAAGCAGGGTCAGCACGGCCTGGAACTCGCCAGGCTGCCTGTCGCCGCCGAGGAACCGCGACCGCGAACCGACGTGCCAGGTCGCCCGGATCAGGCGGTAGGTGTTCATCAGCCGCTTCGCCGCCCGCGGGCTGGCGACCAGGGCACCCAGCCGCTGCGCGAACTCGACCTCGGGCTCGGTGAGGCCGATGTGCCCCCCGGCCCTGTTCGGCGACGAACTGAAATGACGGTGCCCCGAACCAGAGTTGGTTACTCTGCCTGCTTGGCATCGCGACGTCTTCCCAGTGCTTCAAACGGAGTCGCTCGTCGAGACGCGCACCGTCGAAGTCGATCTGAGCGGGCACTTCCCCTCTGACCGTTGCGGCGGTGGCCGGCCGGCGCTCGGCTAGAAGCCGCCCACCTCCACTGCGCTTCAGGAGTGCGTCTCGTTGATGCTCCGAGCTAGGTTCTCGAAGTTGTCCAACGTCGTTTGCGAGAGCTTCGCGACCTTCGCCGGATTGCGGAGCAGGACCTCCGCCGGTCGCCAGTGATCGAATTTGCCGTCTAGTGCCTCCAGCCGCAGAATGAGCCGATCGGGGTGTTTCGGCAGGTCACCTACCTTGTGCGATGCGCCGAACGCGTCGTTGTATAAGCCGAGGTAGTCACCGGCTGTGAACAGGTCTTCGATGTCACTGTGTTTCTGGGTCAGCACCGACCCCACGAACACCACGCGTTTGCTGGCGATCTTGTTGGCCTTGATCGCCGCCTCGACCTTACCGCCGCCTTCCGTGCCGGAGTCCAGCAGCACGGTGACCGAAATCTTCCGTCCGAGCAAGGCAACGAAGGTGGGAACATTGGACACTCCCCCAGCCGGGAGAATCCGCCACTTCTCGTCGAGCCCCTCACGCCCCTCGTCGCGGAGATGCCTGCTGATCACCTCAAGGTAGGCCAAGTCGGACGGGCCCTCGACAAGCAGATTCCGCTCACCGATGAACAGGTTCTGCGACAGGTCGTAGCCGAGGGCGGCCTGCAACGGGAAGGCACTGTCTTCTCCGACTTCCAGGGCGTCGGAGGTAGTCACCGACCCGACGTCACCGCCACGGTCCTCGACGACTCGCACCCGCTCGATCTCCTCGACCATGAACGGCGAATGCGTCGTGTACAGGACCTGGCCGACCGGGGCGAGACGATCGTTGATGAAACGCAGAAAGTCCTGTTGCGCCTTCGCGTGGAGCGTGAGCGCGGGCTCGTCGAGCAAGATCACCACGTCGCCGTCACTGCCCTCGAACTCGCTGAACGCGGCAAGGAAGGAGAAGAACCACTGATACCCGGAGGACCGCAGCGAGAAGTTGTTCGTGAAGTCGTGTTTACGGTCTTCCACCCGGAAGTTGAGGAAGCGCGCCACGGTCATCTGACCGTTCGGATGGCGGACGGTCTCCGGTTCGATCTCCACCCGGATCCGCAGCTCGGGGTTCGTGCTCCAGTACTCCGCCATCTCGCGCGACAAGTCGCTGGAGACCGCTTCCAGCTCGGCGGTGCGCGACTCGAACTCATCATCGGTGATGGAATCGATGTCGGTATCCGCCAGACGGAGAAGGGCGCGTGCGGTCTGCTTCGACGACGCCCCTGGCTCCTCGTTCTCCTGGGTGCGAAGGGTGGCGACGTCGACGCGGCCCTCGAGGTTCTGGTAAGAGGCAAAGCGGAAAAACCTCGGCATCCGCGAAATCGCGATAGTCCGTGCGATTGCCCCCAAGTCCTCTTTGGCGCCAAGCTGCGACGAGATCCGCTCAAGGGCATCTGCGCTCGGAGCGCGCTGGTCGTTTTGGACTCCTTCGGACGGGCCTTCCCCCTCTGCTCGTTCAGCCGTCTCCGTGACGGCCAAGTCCGACAAGGCGCCCTTCAACGACGCGACCGTGTCGTGGACGGCCAGGAGCTCCTTAGCATCCGGGTGTCCGTCGAGGACGTTCTTCAGGAAGCGCGCTGTGTCGACGGTTATTGCAACCCAGGACCCACCGTTGTAGTGCCGGCCAATGGTCACTGTGTCCGGAGCACAGACACCCTCTCCCAATGCGTCGCGGAGGGCATCGAGGTCAGCTTGGCCCAGCCGGAACGTCGCCTCGATCGGTGTGACTACGGACAGGTTCTCCTTCCTGCCGTCGCGCTTCCAACGCCAGCGCGGGTAGTCGTCCCGTTCGATGAACTCGTCGCCGTAGACGGGGTTCAACCGGTAGAGGGCGTAGAGCATGGTCGACTTGCCCGACTCGTTCATGCCGACCAGAGCCGTCACGTCCTGCTCCATCGACACCAGCGTCGAGTCGATCACGTTCTTGTACCGGCGCACCCTGAACGACGTCAGCTTCACCCGTCACCCTTCAGCAGACTGTTCACCTGAGGCCACAGCGTACGTCGAGGCACCGACATTTCAGTGCTTTCGACCGTTCACGTCACCGATCCGAGTGCTCGCCAAGGGTGACTTTCTCTGTCACGACCACCCCAGGTCGATCTTCACTTTGTCAATAAGACACCTCAGGGCAGGTTTATCGGGTGCGCCACGGAGTACCCCACCCCCACCTGCATTCGTCAACGAATGGCGGATGAGCAAAGCAAGTTCGTCGGAAATTCACCTCTTCCCTCAGTCTTTCTGCAGCAGACTGGCCGTATGGAGATGCATACGAACACAGCGCGGTCGTTCTGGAAAGCGCTCGTGGACAACGCCACTGGCCTGATCGCCGACGGCGACGCCCTCCTCGAGCGCGGTTCGTACGGGCGAGCGCGTTCGCTCACGGTCCTGGCCCAGGAGGAACTGGGCAAAGCGCTCTGGCTGTACCAGACTTTCGCCGAGTCCTGGAACACCGGCACGGGCGAACCGCTCATGGCAACGAAGCTGACTACCTACGGTCGCAGCCACGCAGCTAAGTACCTGGAAGCGCTCGTCTCGGCCGGGAACTCGATGGGTTCTGGGGCGTCCAGCGCTTCGACGGCCTCACCATCGACGCCTCCGAGGCCGACTGGCAGGCATACTTCGCCCGGCGGGCAGCCGAGGCTGAAGCTGCCGGCAAGCGGGCCAACGCCGACAAGATGGCCGGCTTCTACGTCGACCTGGACAAGGCCGGCGACACGGTGCATTCTCCCGGCGACATCGAGCCGGGGCCCATCGCCGAGGACCTCCGCACAGCAGCTCGAGTGGTCGAGATGCTGCTCATCACTGACCACAGCCGGATGAAGTTCGACGCGGTTACGCCCTACGACAGCACTCACGCCCAGCAATACAGCCTGCTGCCGATCACTCATCCGAAGGCCTGGCAGGACGCGGCCGAGACGTCCACGAAGGGCGACGCTACGGACCAGGAGACCTGAGCTCGTCAAGCCTCACGCGTCGCGCAGAGATTTCACCCGAACGGGTGTCGTCCCTGCCCGGTGCATTGCCGTCGGGCTTGCCGGGCGGGAGCACGATGACGCAGTCGGAGACAACGACGTCGACCGAGGCGTCCAGCAAGGGGATCGGCTCGATGGTGCCCTTGAGGAACCCGACGTTGGCCACGCCGGCCTGCTCGGCACGCCGACGGGCGGGGGTAAGCATGTCGTCGGTCGTGTCCAGGCCGATGGCCCGGCCGTCCGACCCGACGCCGGCGGGCAGAGAGCAAGACGTCCAGCCCGCCGCCGGAGCCGAGGTAGAGCACGGTCTCGCCGGGCTTCAACCCAGCGATGACCAGGGGGTTGCCGCAGCTGAGGCTGGTCGCGGCCACCTCGGCCGAGAGTTCCGAGCCGGCGTAGTGGACGGCGCCGAGCCGGTCGGCGTCCCCGGCGCCAGTGAGCATGCCGGTCCCTTCCTCGGCCAGGGCTCGCCGGGCGGCGGTGACGTCGCGGTCGTGGACGGCGTCGCGGCCATCGAGTCGGTGTCGCTCACGCACGACGTCGCGGCGAGGTCGAGCGGGAACCCGCCGTCGCCAACGCCGTAGCCGAAGCCACGCTGACCGCCCTCGACACGACGTGACCTCCGCGTACCTAACGCGTGAGCAGGTCGATGATCCAGTCGACGAGAGCGCGGGTGGCACCGGCCACGACGCCGCCGAAGACGCTGTGCGTGAGCTGCCGGGACTTGCGGTCTTGCGTGTTCATGAAACCTCCTGTGAAGTGGCGTGATCCGGTTTCCGCCGGTACCGGTGACCACGGTGCAGGACGCCGACACGGGAGTGGGGAAACCCGGCGGCATCCGGTGACTGGAGGCGTTCGGGCTGGTGAGAGGTACCTTGTCAGAGCCGGGCTTCGGTCATGTCCGGTGACCGGAGTCGAGCCGTGCACGGGGTGGTCTTGAGCGAGACGGTGACGGGTTTTGCCAAGCTGCTTGAGGAGCTGCTGGTGTGCACGGGCATGTCCAGGCGGCAGCTTGCACGGAAGGCCGCCCGGCACGAATCCACCGTCGGTGACCTCTTTGCCGGGAAAGGTCGTCGGCTACCGCAGTGGGATCTCGTCTACGACGTAGTGACGGCCGCGATCAACAATCTGCCGACCACGGTCACCACCGTCGGCGCCGACCGGCTTCGCATGCTGAGAGATCAGAAGTGGTGGCGGGACCAGTACGACGAGCTCCAGAAGCACTTGGACGCGGACAGCCGACCGCGCGCCGAGGTGGCCGTCCGCACGGACGAGTCGGATCCCGAGCACCCCGTCGGCCGGCCGACCGCGGACCTCGCGGTCAGGAAGCCCGCGGGCGGCCTGACGGTGCGCTCCTGGCGGGACCGGATGCCTTACTCGACGAAGCAGTACGCGCGTCGACAAGAGCTGCACGACCGGATCAAGCTTGCCGTCTCCGAGAACTGCCGGATCGCACTCGTCGGTCTGCCCGGCTTCGGGAAGACGCACCTGGCGTCGACGGTGTCCGCCGAGATGGCCGAGCAGATGCGGGGCGAGGCACTCTGGCTGCGCGGCGACTCGGCCGACCAGATGGTCAAGAGCATCAAGAGCGAACTGCATGTCCGGGGGCGGCGCCACGACTTCGACGATGCCCGGCTCCTGCGCGAGTTCGCGGACCTCGTCGACACCTCCCCGAAGCCGCTCGCAGTGCTCATCGACGACCTCGACGACCCGGAGCTGCTCGAAAGGGTCCTGCCGGACGCACTTGGTACGCCCGTGATCGTCACGATGCGCCGCCGGCGGGTTGACCCCGGGGTCTGGACATGCATCACGATCGACGAGCTGTCCGCCGAGCAAGCCTTCGTGCTGGCCAGGGCAGAACTCCGCGGGCCGTTCTCCGACAGTGACGCCCAGCGCCTCGCGACCGTACTCGCCGGCTACCCGCTCGCGATCGAGTCCGCCGCAGCATTGCTCCGCAACCATTACATCACGCTCGACGAGTTCTGCGCGGGACTGGAACGCGACATAGAGCGGACGCTGAGCATCGGCGAGCAGCGGGACAAAGCGCTGACCTTCATCTACAGGTCATTGCTCTCGCGGCTCGAGGAGAGCGACTTCGCGGCAGCAAGGCTGCTCGCCGTCATCGCATTCCTGCGGCAGAACCACGTCGCGCGCCACACGCTCCAGGGCATTTTCCGGGCCATCCCGTCGGTGGCCGAGTCGGCGCCAGCGGACAGTTACGACCCGATGGGGTTCGCGGATGCCATCGCCCGACTGACCGAATACTCCTTTGTCTCGATGATCGGCGAAGACGACATCGGAATGCACGAGCTCGTACGGGAACTGGTGAACAAGCTAGCGCTGGACCGCCACGAGGTGGTCGGTGCTGCTGCCGCGGCCTGGCTCCGGGACAAGTTCGAAGGCGAGCGGCCCTTCTTCGGCCCTACGGATGAGCAGCTAGGGCTGGTGAACACCGTGATCGACGCCGTCGGCGAGCACCGGGCGAATGACGACCACACCGAGTTGCTCGGCCAGCTCCTCGTGGCGGCTATGGAGCAGGGCTCCTGGTCCGGGCGTGCAATCCTGAAGAAAAACTGGCTGTTCCGCCGTGCCCTGCGCGGGAGCGGCCGCATCGACCCGCAGATTGCTGCACTCCAGTACCGACTGCTCATGGTGGAAGAACAGGATCACGACCCACTTATTCTGGCAAACCTCGGTGGATCGAGGTACCTCGGTTCCTCGATGACCCCCGAGCGCATGGCGGCGACCGTTAACCAGCCGTGGGCGACGCACGCGGTGGACCGCGGGAACCTCAAGGTGTCACACCGGAAAACCGAAATCACCCGATTGATCGAACCGCTTCCCGAGTCACTCTCCATAGCCAGGGACGCCATGCGGAAGGGGGATCTGGACCTGGCTCACGTCTACGCGTCACGGCCTCTGCAAGAGTCGGCGCCTCCACCCGTCGCCGCACGGGCGCACTTGCTCTTGACGCGTCTCGCCTTGAGGCGCCCGAATCTTCCGAAGGCAGTTCACCACATCACGGAATTGCGTCGGCTCAATGCGGCAGGCACTGCCACCGACGGCAGCAAGATGCCGAACGTTGCACACGTCGACTTGCTCGAAGGCGAAATCGCCTACGCGCAGTTCGTCGCGGGAGAGCGACTAAACGACGCCCGCCCGTTTTTCGAGCGTGCGAGAGATCGCTTTTCAGGAGAACTTTTTGGCCTGGGTCGATTCGAGGTCGCCCGCCGCATCGGCACGATGCGAGTCTTCGACGAGGACTTGGGCAAGGCCGTCGAGAGCCTCCGCGCCACACTGGCCGCGACGGCGTACCCGTTGCTGATGCCGGTTCACTATCGAACCGCCGTTTCCCTCACGAAGATCGGCATCATCGCCGGTAAGGTCCCTGCCCCTCACCTCGACGACTGCCGCCGCGCAGCCGAGTTCTTCAGCTCATCCCCGGCTTACGACCGATACTGGTACGCCGAGGCGTTATTTGTGCTGGAGCTGGCCGAGAATCTAGCGGCAAAGCAGCCGTTCGCGCCCCTCAGAGACCCGACCGATGGGCCTACCTCACTGAGAAGGGCCGCTGAGGAGGAACTGAAGACAATCGGCCGCCAGGACAAGATCGATTTGATGAGAACAGTGAAGCGATCCGTTGACGCGCGGCCCCTGCTGCTCGACTAGCGTCGCGACCTCGGTACGCGCCGGAAGCAGCCCTGGAGACGGAGTGGTTTGGTTGTCCGACGGACCGGCTGACACCCTGGTCAGCCAGCCATATACTCCGCAGCCCCTGCCGACGTCACGGGTCACTGATCGTGTCATTGGCAGGGTTCAGCACGCACCCGGTTGACGTCGACGGATTCAAAGGCTGCCAACACGTCTTCGTCGGGGTTATCCGGAAGCGCGATGGCACAGTACCGGCGCGGCCGCGTGAGAGCGACGAACGCAATGCGAATCTCTTCGGGGTACCCTGGTGCGACGTACCCCATCCGCAGTCTCTCGGCCAAAGTTCGCCCTTGACTGATGGCGGGTGGGCAAGCACCGTGCAGCCTCAAAGCATGAGGCTTGAGTGGGCCTGATGGCAGAACCTCGCGCAGCTGGTCGCCACGTTCGGAGTCGGCAGGGTGATGACGACCGGGACAGGGAACGCCTCGGACGACAGGGGACCCGTCGGGCCTGAGGAGTTACTGCCTGCAGATCGCCTCACAGCAGACGTAGTAGACGCCGTCGGAAGCCAGCACTTGCTGTCTATCTCGTTATACGGTTAGGCGGACCATCTTTCGGCTCGACCGTGCGTAACTTGGCGATTCGTCGGCGACCACAACCTGAGGCAACTGCACCAAAGCTGCCCCACCGGGGAGCAATAGAAGGCCGCGACCTGCGGTGGCACGCGTTTACCTGGTCAAGCCAGGTATTACACTTCCCTGATTCGGAAGAGGTCACCGAGTACTGATGTCTCCTCGCACCGCCTGAACCCGCAGGTCAGAGCACCCCGCCATCGTCGCGGAGCAAGGGCTCCGTTGTCAGATGGCGACGAAATGGCGACGGATTCCCGACCGAGGCGACCACCCGGCGTCAAACGGCGGTGACACCGAACCAGCCGACCTTCACACCTTGGTGTCGTGATGTCTCCTCGCTGCCTCTCAGGCGGAGTTGGTTAGTGAGCCACGCGTCGCCGAAGTCGACCTGAGCAGGTACTTCCCCTCTGGCCGCTACGACGGTGTCGTGGACGAACCATGCACACCGACCAGGCCCTGGGGCGGACATGACGACTCCTTCGAACACCTCGCTGTCCCCGACCACCGACGCTCCAGGACATCGCCGGCAGACAGCCTCGATCTGCTCACCAGCGCAACATCGTCGCCGCCACAGTGCTGCTACCGGCGTCGCCGTCGAGGGTGTCACACGGCGCAGCGGGCGTTCTACTGCGGCTGCTGCTCGACGGGGACAGGGGGCGGCCTGATCATGCGGATTGCGTTCTACGGCCGGGCCTCCACCAACGACCAGCAGGACCGCGAGGCCCGGCGACGTCCACTGCACGCTACGGGTCCAGCTCGTCACGCGCGCGATCTCAGAGCGCATCGCATGGCATGCCGAGTAGTTCCAGGGCAATGGTCGCCGTCGCCGATCTACCAGGTCCGAGAACGTCGGAACTGCGATCACGGCCGTGAGGCGGCCTGACCTACAAGGAAAGGAGGGCACAGCGATGGTCGCGCGAATCCGTGTAGCGGAGCTGGAAGGGCTCTGGGGGCCGGAGGAACTGGGGGCGTTTCTCGGGATCTCGGAGAAGACGCTCAAGCACTGGCGGCTCACCGGGTATGGCCCGCCGTGGGCGCGGCTTGGCAAGCACGTCCGCTACGACCCCGTAGGCGTCCGGGCCTGGCTGGCAAGCCGTGAAGCGGCCTGACAACCGCCGTACATGAGCAGCCCTGGTTTCCCCCGTTGAAGCCGTTTGCGGGCGTTCCAGGGCTTTCCTGCCGCACCAAGGTGGTTCGGCTTGGCAGAAGTAAGGTGAGTCGCGTGAAAGGACACGTGGAGGACCGGTGGTGGCGCAAGAAGAAGGTGGGCGGAAAGCTCGTCTACACGGACAGCGGCCGGCCGGTTCGAGAGAAGACGGATCTGTTCGGCAAGGGGGACCGCTACAAGGTCCACTACTACGACCCCGACGGAAAGGAGAAGTCCAAGTCTTTTCCTGACAAGGAACTGACCCGCGCGAAAACGTTCCTCACCAAGATGCAACACGACGTGCTCTCGAACGAGTACGTCGACCCGAAGGCTGGTGAGTTACCGTTCCGCGCCTACACCCGTGAGTGGCGCAAAGGCCAGTCGACGGACGCCTCGACTCGTCAGACGGTAACCAGCCATCTCGATAACGGCGTCTTCCCGTTTCTCGGCGACAAGTCGCTGCTTACCGTACGGCAGAGATTGACTACGTCATGCGACGGGACGGGATGCACGGCATGAGGCACTTCTACGCCTCGATCGCACTGGCGTCCGGGGTGTCGGTCAAGGAGCTGGCCGAGTACCTCGG
>NZ_JBICSQ010000154.1:0-10446 GCF_043197175.1 Amycolatopsis sp. NPDC049252 | reverse complement strand
CCGCTCGGCGTCCGGCGCCTTCGCGGGCGGGTTTTCCGCGGCCGCCTTCTCCTCGTCGCCGGTGTCGATGCGGACGACCGGCCAGAAGTAGGCGGACTTGTCGCCGTTGCGGCAGGTGGTGCCGGCCTTGACGAGGCTCTTGTTGTTGGAGTCGGCGTTGGTGGAGAGGTTGCCGACGTAGTCGTGCAGGTGCTGGGCGCCGTTCTTGACACCGGGCTGCGCGATGAAGTTGTCCGGGTTGAAGTGGCCGTTCTCGTTGCGGCCGCAGTCGACGGTGAACGTGCCCGTCGACGCGCCGTAGACCGGGCGCGGGTCGAACTGGTTGGGCTGCACCTTCAGGATGTCGACGAAGAGAGCGGGATCGACTTCGTCGGCACTGGCCTGGCCGGTGTTGCCGGTCGTGGTGGCGACGACGATGCCGCCGACGGCGATCGCGAGCGCGAGACCGCCGGTGGCGATCTTCGTTCTGCGGGAAATGCGATGCCGTCCTTGGGTGCGGGACATGGATCCTCCGGGTCGGGCTGGCGGGAAAACGCGACACTGACCGGTACGAGCCCAGGGGCGTACCCATCAGGAAAGACGTCGGCAGGGAAGGAACGAAGCCCGGCCGGCCCACTGACCCGACATCAGTGGACGCGGGTGGTCACCTGCCCGTGACCACGCCGTCGACCGGGTGGTTATCGTTCCGTTATGGACGCTACACCGGGGTTTGACACCGGGCAAGAAGGTCTTTCCGGTAATCACGAACCGTCAGGTCCGGTTTCCGTTTCCGTAATCGGACGCGCCGGTGAATGGTCCCCAAAAATGGTCGAAGAATGGCGCGCGCGAAATAGGCGTGCACGAATCGCGTCCGCGGCGGCTCGCGGGTGCGTCACGCGCGGTAGTCGTGCGTGTACGCTGGTTGCGCTCTCAAGTACTGGGTGACGGCGGTCATCCTGGGCCCCTGACCGGGTGGTTGTCCAGCATCCGGGGGTGTGTCGAAACCCGCGGAAATTTCTTTGAACCGATCCGAACCGGCAGCCGTATCCCTCAGTGAAGCGGCTCGAATGCCCACCGGCCGCGGCCGGTGGAGATACCCCGGCCCGCGCGTTCAAAGGGCGTCTCCGCATTTGGCGACCCCCGTGTTCGCCGCCTGCTCGCGGATTCAGCGCAACGCGGCCGGAACGGCGGGAATCGCCGCGAGTGCCGACCCGAGCTGGTGCCCGACCGCGATCGCCACCTGGTCCCGCAGTTGCGCCGGCTTGCCGACGTCGATGCCGTAGCGGTGGAAGCAGCCGCCGAGGCCACCCAGCGCCGCGTCGAACCGGTGGATGCCGAGGCCGGGCACCTTCCCGACGGCATTGCGCTCGACGGCGTCGAGCGGCACGTATTCGCTGTCGCGCCTGGCGAGCGGCGCGATGCCGTTCGTGCTGGTGCCGCTGCTGGACTCGTCCGGCGCGACGACGTTGTTCCTGGTCGTCGCCGGGGCCCTGGTGGTGGTCGCCCTGGACGTCGCGCTCCTCGGCCCGCGCACCACCGGCCGCCGGCTGGAGAGCCTCAACGACGACGTCAAGGTCGGGCAGCCGACGCGATGATCGCGGCCGCCTCGCCGGCCGACCGCGCTGCGGTGTCGACGACGAGGCGCTCCCGGGTCCACGGCTCGTACTCGCGGTCGACGATCTGCTGCCACGTCGGCGGAACGTGGCCGGGGATGCCGGTGTCGCGGGTTTCCGCGCGGCGCCGGTGTTCCGCCGGGTCGGAACAGACGATCTCGGTCTCCAGGACCCGCGCGCCGCAGGCGGTTCCGGTGTCCCGCCAGGCGTCCCGGGTGATCGCCAGCGGGTTCACGCACTCGGCGATCACGCTGACGCCGGTCCGCAGCAGGTCCGCGGCGACGGCGTAGGCGACGACGTACCCGACCGGCCCCACCGGGTCGCGCAGCGGCGTGCTGCGGACGATCGCCTGCTCGATCGTGTCGACGCGCAGGTAGGAGAACCCGGTGCGGCGGGCCAGTTCGGTCGCGACGGTGGTCTTCCCGGACGCCGGCAGCCCGCCGACGACGATCAGCAGCGGAGGCACCCGGGCATGATCGCACGCCCTCAGTCCGGGGTGTGCCCGCCGAGCCGCCGCCAGTGCTCGACCAGTTCGGGCCGCACCGGGGCCGCCAGCACCTCGGCGAGGTCGGCTTCGGCCTTCCGGGCCACGTTTTCGATGGTCTCCCGCGCCCGCTCGTCGAGCTGCGCACCCCATTCGTACGACCCGGGGTAGAGCTGCTCGACCACCCGCATGCTTGCGCTCTCGCCGAGTTCCGCGCGGGCCTGGTCGAGCACGGCCTGGTTGCGCCGCAGCTCGTCGGCCCGGCCCAGGTCCAGGGTGTGCCGGACGTCCAGGACGATGCCGGTGCCCGACGGCACGCCGTGCCGGAGGGCGATCCGCAGCAGGTCGCCGGTGAAGCCGTGCTCCTCGGCGGGCGCCCACACCAGCGCGTCCAGCTCGGCCGGGCCGAGCCGGATCGTGTCACCGGGCGCGGCGCACCAGGTCACCGTGGCCGGCGGGCAGAGTCGGTAGAGCATCCGGGGTCCTGTCGGGGGAAGGGGTTACGAAGCGGATTTCGCCCGCAGGTTGCGCCGGAGGGTCGAGAGGGCCCGGTGCTGGGCGACCCGGACCGCGCCCGCGCTGCTCAGCCCCACCGCCACCGCCGTCTCCTCGGCCGTCATGCCCAGGATGATGCGCAGCACCAGGATCTCGCGCTGGCGCGGCGGGAGCGTGTCGAGCAGGCCGGACGACCAGTCGAGCGCGGCCGAGCGCTCGACCTCGTCCCCCGTGGGGTCGGTGGCCTCCGCGCCCTCGCTGCGTCCGGCGGGTGGCTCCGCGACCGGGCTGGTGCGGTCGCGGGCGCGGCGGCGGTGGAAGTCGGAGACCTTGTGCCCGGCGATGCCGAAGACGAACGGCAGGAACCCGTCGAGCTCGTACTTGTAGCCGGGCAGCGCGCGGACGACCGCGAGCAGCACGTCCTGGGCGCAGTCCTCGGCGTCGGACGAGCCGTCCTGCCAGCTGCCGAGCCGGCCGAGGCAGTAGCGGAACACGATCGGCCGCAGCTCGCGCAGCAGTCCCGCCACTGCGGCCCGGTTGCCGCCGACGGCCAGCCGGACGAGCGCGGTGTCGAGGGAGAACGTCGCCGTGGGTGGGGTGTCGCCCCCGGCGGGTTGCGGCGGCATCGGCCTCACTCTCCCCTCGGACACAGGTCGGCAACGGACGGTGAGAACCGTAGGTCGCGGAGCGTGTCCGCCACACGTGCCGGGCGCCCGTGCGGACCCGGGTCTTTCGGCACTGGCGGACGGCGCCGGCACCTGTGTTTCGTACCCGGGGTGGCCGCGGGTGGGTCCAACGGCCCTACCGGCGGCCCGTCGTTACGGATCACGCTGGTGGCCGGGGTTTTTCACAGGAGAAGCACAGGGACGAGATGGCTGATGATGTGGGCTTCGGGCTGTTGCTCGACCGGGCGCAGTGCCTCGCGCTGCTGCGCACGGCGAGCCTCGGCCGGGTGATCTTCACCCACCGCGCGATGCCCGCCGTCCGCCCGGTGCGGTTCACCGTCGTCCGGGAAGCCGCGGGGGAGTCCATTGTGTTCGCCGTGCCCGACGGCAGCCCGCTCTACGCCGGCGCGCGGGGCGCCGTCGTCGCGTTCGAAGCCGACGAGTTCGCCGAGGACCTCGGCGCCGGCTGGTTCGTCAGCCTGCTCGGCCAGGCGGGGGAGTTCCCGGACGCCTCGGCCGCGGAAATCGCCTGCCTGTGCCCCTGTCCCTCGGTTACGGGGCGCCGTTTTCTGCGGATCCCGGTCGAGACCATCACCGGTCACCGCATGGTTTGTGCTGCCGAGTAACAAGGCCACGTCACCCAACGACCCACCGGATGGACGAACCGGCATGGGCCGACACGGGCAGTCACCTGTGGGACCCTTGACGGCCCGGGGATACCCCCGGGAGTGGGCGACGCCAGCGGAGTCAACGGGAAGTGGCGGACGAAATCGGCATGCCGGCGATCCTGGCCGCGGTGGCCGGGATCGCGCGGGAGCTGGAGATGCCCGCGTTGCTGCAGCGCGCGGTGACGACGGTGTGCGACCTGGTCGGCGCGCGCCACGGCCGGCTCGAGGTCACCGGACCCGACGGCGGGGTGGCCGAGCACGGCCGGCCCGCGGACGGCGGCGGCAGTGGCGGCAGTGGCGATAACGGGGTCGTCGAGATCCCGGTGCGCGCCGGGCCCAAGATCTTCGGCACGTTCCGGATCGAACCCGGCGAAGACGGCCTCGGCGGCCGGCGCCGCGAGGTGCTGGGCGCGCTGACCGCCGCGACCGGGATGGCCGTCGAGAAGGCGCTGCTCGTCGACGGGATGCGCCGCCGCGAACGCTGGCTCGAAGCCTCCTACGACGTCACCAAGGCGCTGATCGGCTCCCAGGGCCTGCGCGAGACGCTGCGGCTGATCGCCGAACGCGCCCGCGTCGTGGCCGGCGGCACCGGCGGGGCGATCGCGCTGCCCGCGGGACCGGGCCTGCTGGTGTTCGACGTCGTCGAGCCGCCGGGGGAGGACTCCGAGCGGCTCACCGGGCTGACCATCCCGACCGAGGGCACCGCGACCGGGATCGCGTTCACCACCCGCCGTCCGATCGTGGTGCGGGACTACGGCGAGCATGTCCAGAAGGAGCAGCGCGACCGCGCCGGGCCGATGCCCGCGATGATCAAGGACCTGGACTCGGCGATCTCGGTGCCGCTGATCGTCGGCGAGGAGACCCTCGGGGTGCTGCTCGTGGCGAAGTTCCGCGACCGCTCGCCGTTCACCGACGCCGACGTCCAGCTGGCCGAGACGTTCGCCGGGCACGCCGCGCTGGCCGTCGAGTTCTCCCGGGCACAGGAGGCCCGGCAGCAGCTCGCGGTCTTCGAGGACCGCGACCGGATCGCGCGCGACCTGCACGACCTGGTGATCCAGCGGCTGTTCGCGACCGGGCTCGGGCTCGAGGGCGTCAGCAGGCTGATCGCCGACCCGGGGGTCGCGGCGCGGGTCGCCGGGTTCGCCCAGGACCTCGACGGGACGATCCGCGAGATCCGCAACAGCATCTTTTCGCTGCAGGCACCCGCGCAGGCGCAGGGGAGCCTGCGCGCCGAGCTGCTGCGGGTGGCGGTCGACGCCCGGGACACGCTGGGCTTCGAACCGCGTGTCGGCTTCGACGGGCCGCTGGACGCCGCGGTGCCGGACGCGGTCCGCTCCGACCTGATCGCGTCGCTGCGGGAAGCGCTGACGAACGTCGCGCGGCACGCCGGGGCGACGTCGTGCTCGGTCGAGGTCATCGTGGACGGGCTCGGCACGCGGCTGAGCCTGGTGGTGCGCGACGACGGGACCGGGCCGCCCGAGGGACCCGGGCGGGTCAGCGGGCTCGCCAACCTGGCGGCCCGCGCGGAACGGTGGGGTGGCGGCTGCGTGCTGCGGCCCGCCGACGGGGGCGGGTCCCGGCTGGAATGGACCGCCGAACTGCCGGCACGGATCGCCGGCGGACAGGGGAATGGACGATGACGATTGCGGTGTTCCTGCTCGACGACCACGAACTGGTCCGGACAGGGCTGAAGACCGTCTTCGAGTCCGAGGAGGACATCGAGGTGGTCGGGGAGGCGGGCACGGCCGCCGAGGCGCTGGTCCGGATCCCGCAGGTCCGCCCGGACGTGGCCATCCTCGACGTCCGGCTGCCCGACGGCCAGGGCGTGGAGGTGTGCCGCGAGATCCGCTCGACGGTCGAGCCGCCGCCCGCCTGCCTGATGCTGACGTCCTATTCGGACGACGACGCCCTCTTCGGCGCCATCATGGCCGGCGCGGCCGGGTACATGCTCAAGCAGGTCTCCGGGCGCTCGCTGATCGACGCCGTCCGCACGGTCGCCGTGGGCGGCTCGCTGCTGGACGCCACGCTCACCGCGTCCGTCATGAACCGGTTGAGGGGTGAGACGGCTTCGGCACCGGATCCGCGGTACGAGCAGCTCAGCCCGCAGGAGCGGCGGGTGCTCGACCTGGTGGCCGAGGGCCTGACCAACCGGCAGATCGCCGAGCGGCTGTTCCTGGCGGAGAAGACCGTCAAGAACTACGTCTCGTCGGTGCTGCACAAGCTCGGCGTCGAGCGGCGGACGTCGGCGGCGGTGTACGTTTCGCAGCGGCGGAACGAACCCGGGCGTTCGGGCTGATTCACCGGCCAGTCGGGCGAAAACCGGTGGGGCATCCGACGTATCTGGCCACGGATGGAGTACACCTGTCGGGTGACCGCACGGGCCGCACGGACCTGTCGCGGGTGGAGGGGACGGCATGTCGGGGTTTTCGAGCGGGGACTACGTCACGCAGCAGATCCACGCGCTCGCGAAAGCGGTGCGCGAGGAAGGGGCCGGTGGCGTCGGGGCCCACAGCTTCCAGCTGGCCGAGCACCTGGCCGCGGAAGGAGGCGTCCACCGCGGCGACATCCTGACCGCGACCGCGACGCTGCTGGCGATGACGGCGTGGTGTGACGGCGCGGCCGACGCGGCGCTGCGGTTCGCGGAGCTGGCGGGCGAGTGCGACGAGGATTCTCGCGAGCTGGTCACGCACCTGCTCCGCCTGGAGATCGGGGCCGACCAGGGCTGGCTGCCGGAGGCCCAGGTGGAAGCGCTGCTGGAGTACGCGCGCCGCGCCCGGCGCAGCGACCTGGTCACCCGGGTGCAGGCGATCGAAACCGGCCCGGGCGGGCGCCACCGCCGGAACTGACTCAGGCGTTGATCCCCGTCAGGGCGAAGAACTCCTGACGGGTCTTGGGTTCTTCGCGCAGCAGGCCGTGCAGCGACGAGGTGACGGTGAGCGCGCCGCTCGCCCGGACACCGCGCAGCGACATGCAGAGGTGCTCGGCCTCGATCACCACGCCGACGCCCTTGGGCGCCAGGTGCTCCTGCAGCCAGTCGGCGACCTGCTTGGTCAGCCGCTCCTGCACCTGCAGGTCGCGCGCGAACAGCTCGACGACCCGGGCGAGCTTCGACAGGCCGAGGATCCGCTCGCCCGGGAGGTAGCCCACGTGCGCGACCCCGCGGAAGGGCAGCAGGTGGTGCTCGCACAGGGACTGCACCGGGATGCTCTTGGCCAGCACGAGCTCGTCGTAACCCTCGTCGTTGGGGAACGTCGTGAGCTTGAAGTCCCGCGGCCGCAGCATCTCCGCGTAGGCGTTCGCCACCCGCCGCGGGGTGTCGCCGAGGTGCTCCGACGTCGGGTCCTTGCCCAGGGCGCGCAGCAGGTCGGCGACGGCGCGCTCGGCCGCGTGGAGGTCGAAGTCGTCGCGGTCGGGGACGACGCCGAGGTGCCGGAGGGGTACCGGCTCGCTCATGGGTTCGACGGTCACGGGGTGCCCCTTCCTTCTAAAACCAAGTCGTACCGACGTTAGAAGGCCGCCCGGGTTTTCGTCAACGGTTATTTGTTTTAGAGTGCGGTGATGGACGAACCCCAGGCCGGTGCGCTGGCCGCGGTCGCCGCTCTCGACGAGCCCACCCGCCGCCGGCTGTACGACTACGTCGTCCGTCAACCCGCGCCGGTGAGCCGCGACGACGTCGCCGCGGCCCTGAGTGTGCCCCGGGCGACCGTCGCGTTCCACCTCGACCGCCTGGTGGACGCCCAGCTCCTCGCCGTCGGGCACGAACGCCGCACGGGCCGCACCGGCCCGGGTGCCGGCCGCCCGGCCAAGCTCTACCGCCGCTCGGACCGGCAGGTGACGGTTTCCCTGCCGGACCGCGACTACGAGCTGGCCGGGCACCTCCTGGCGACGGCGGTGGAGGAGGCCGGCGAGAGCGGTGGTTCGCCACGGGAGATCCTGGCGCTGCGGGCGCGCGAACTGGGTCGGGAGCGGGGCGCCGCGGCGTCCGACGTCGTCACCGTCCTCGAGGCGCACGGGTTCGAGCCCCGGGCCGGGGACAGTGCGGTGGATCTGGGGAACTGCCCGTTCCACCGGCTGGCCCGGGCCCACCCGGGGCTGGTCTGCGAGATGAGCCTGGCCCTGGTGGAGGGCATGCTGGCCGGCGCCGGTCCGGAGGGGTTGACCGCACGCCTCGACCCGCGGCCGGGACTGTGCTGCGTGCGCCTGACGTCCTAACTCCTGGCCGCCAAGACGAACAGGAACGCGCCGAAGACGACCAGCGCCGCCGACACGACCCGGTGAAGGTGCTGCTGCCGCAGGCGTTGCGCCAGGTACGTGCCGAGCAGCGCGCCGAACCCGGCCAGCACGCCCAGCAGCGTGCCGAGTCCGAAGTGGACGGACCCGTGCGAGGCGTAGCCGAGTGTCGCGAAGCCGACGAGCGGCAGCTGGATCAGCTGTCCGGCCGCGACGGTGGTCAGCGCGGGCACGCCGAGCGCCAGCAGCGCCGGGACGAGCAACACCGGACCGCCGGTCCCGGTCAGCGCCGAACCGAACCCGACGACCACGCCGATCCCGATGGTGGCGGCGACGGGCAGGTCCTCCCGCACCCGGGAGGTCTTCGCGCGGAACCACAGGTTGTAGGCGCCGGACCCGGCGGTCACCACGGCCAGCACCAGCCACAGCACGGCGGCCGGGAGCAGCCCGTTGACCAGCGCCCCGCCGACCGCGGCGGGCGCGGCCCCGAGGGTGAGCAGGCCACCGAACCGCCAGGGCATCGCCTGCCGGCGGGCGTACCCGAGGGTGCCGACGATCCCGGTGAACAGGAACGCCCAGCTGCTGGTCCCGGCCGCGGCGTGGACGTCGAGCCCGCCGAGCCAGGTCAGCGCGGGCGGCAGCAGCACCCCGCCGACCCCGACGGTCCCGATGAGCACGCCCACCGGCAACGCGATCAGCAGAACGGCCAACACGGTCCGCCCGGGGAGGAAGTCACGCCCCGACGGTAGTACGACAGGGTTTCGAAGCTGGTCGAAACCCTCCGCATCCCGCACGGGATTGTGCTTGGCTGCAGTTGACAACGGGATTCACCCAGGGGGTTTCCAATGAGAGTTCGTCGAAGAGTCTCCGTGCTTCTGGCCGCCGGGGTGCTGGCGTTGGGCGCCGTACCGGCCCAGGCGAGCGCGGCCACCTCGGTCGCCGAGCCGACCGTGACGTCGGCCGAGTACCCCGACGACGGTGCCTGGCACCCGGGTGCCGGCGTGCCGGGCTCGTTCACCTTCGGCGCCAACGGTGATGACGCGGTAGTCGGGTTCTTCTACGGGAACACCGACCCGGCCGGCACCTTCGTGGCGGCGGATCACCCCGGCGGGTCGGCGACGGTTTCCTACACGCCGCAGGCTTCCGGCCCGCAGGACCTCTACGTGGCGAGCGTCGACACCGCGGGCAACCGGTCGCCCCAGCACATCCACCACTTCTACGTGCAGTCGACCGAGCCCCTGGTCAACGCGCCCAGGGAAACCGGTGTCGGGGTTCCGGCCGAGGTCCGCTTCTCGCCCGGCATGGCCGATGTCGTCTCGTACACCTACCTGGTCGACAACGGGCCCGAGACCACCGTCGCGGCCTCCGCCGACGGAACCGCGACCGCGAACGTCGTCACGGCGAACCTGGGCTTCCACACGCTCAAGGTGCGGAGCACGACCAGCACGGGGTTGACGTCCGGCACCGCGAGCAGGAGCTACACGGCCAGTGACGCTCCTCTGGTGGCGAGCACCGACTACCCGGACTCGGTGAGCAGCGGAGGCGCCGGCGTCCCCGGCACCTTCACCTTGACCCCGCGCACGCCGGGCGTCGTCGAGTACGTCTACTACTTCAATGAGGACTGGGACAACCCGACCGTGGTCCCGGCGGACGCCGACGGCCGGGCGAGCTTCACCTTCACCCCCGACGCGTCGGGTTTCTACCCCATCCGGGTCTACAGCCGGACCGCCGGCGGCACCGGGTCGAACCTCGGCCGCGACTATTACATCGTGGTGAAGTAGAGAGCGTCGTTCACGCCGCGGCCAGCAGGTGGGCCGCGGCGTGGGCGGGCCACCTCGTGGCCCCCGGCGTCCCGAGCCGCCGGATCGCCGTCCGCAGAGCCGGATCACTGCTGGGGAACGCATCCCGTACTCCCAGTCGGAACGCCAGGTCGTGGCGCAGGTCGTCGCCGAGGCCAGGCACGGCTTCGAGGGCGCCCAAGCTGGTTCCGTCGCCCAGCGCCGGGTGGTCCGCGACCTCCGCCAGCGCCGCGATCGCGGCCGCGCCCGGCACTTCGAGGTCGTGCAGGGCCGGCGCCGTCAACGCGCTCGCCGGCGGGAAGGTGTGCGTGAGCCCGCCGGGCAGGCCGGGCACCGGCGTTCCCAGTGACTCCACGACGGTCCGGAGCCCGGCGGCACCCGCCAGCGCCCGGACGCCGACCTCCAGCGCACTCCACGTCCCCGGGACGACGAGACCGGGACGCGCCCGGACCAGCGGGCCCAGCACGGGATGGGCCGCGAGGTCGGCGACCGCCGGGCCCGGGTCGACGTCGG
>NZ_JBICSQ010000153.1:4191-10580 GCF_043197175.1 Amycolatopsis sp. NPDC049252 | reverse complement strand
TCTGCACCTTCCCCCGGGCGTGTCCCGGCGTGCGGCGGCGATCCAGCTCTCCATCCACGCGGAGTTCGCGGGCTGGGAACTGCGGAACGTCCGGCTCTACGCCGACGGCACCCGCCGGGTCTGGCTGCGCCGGAAGAAGACGGCGGAGACCCTGCCCGCGGGCTTGCCCACCTGATCCCGTTCACCGTCTTGCGGCAGCTATCAGACCACGCCGTCCAGTTCGGTGCGCAGGCCGATCGCCTTGACCAGCAGGTGCCGGCCGGCGAGCAGGAGCAGGACCGCCGCCGTGCCCACCGCGGCCGCCGCGGCCGTGCCGAGCCAGATGCCGATGACGTCCATGCCGTCGGTGGGTGACGGGATGTCGGCGAGGGTCACGTAGACGAAGACCCCGGCGGTGACGACGGTCGCCCCGGCCGCCGCGCCGACCACGACGTTCGCCCACGGCAGCGCCGCGCGCTCGAACACCGCGCCTCGGCCCGCCCGGCGCAGCAGCATCGCCAGGCCGATCAGCGCGACCTGGCCGCAGACCACGAACAGGATCGCGGCCGTCACGAGCGGCACCTGGTGCGGCGCGAGCGGCGGGAACTGCTCGACCTGGTCGGCCGCCGACGTCGGGATCACGATGATCTGGGCGTAGAGCCCGACCAGGAACGCGCAGGCGACGATGGCCTGCAGGGTGGCGACGAGTACTCGAGGCATGTATCGATATTCGATGCCTACCGCTCGAATGTCAATCGAACACGCGCACCAGCCAGCCGCTCCAGGCCTTTTCTTCGACTTCGGCGTCCGCGCCGGGGGTGAACACGTGGTGGGCCGCGACCATCGGGCCGTGGAAGCCCCGGATGAACCGGAACATCGCCTCGGGCGTCCGGATGCCGACGGCCTGGTCGTTCACCGCGTAGACGACCCCCTCGGCCGGCGCGCGGCCGTCCAGCTCCAAGCGAACGCGGTCGCCCTCCGCGGCCCGCGCGGGCAGGCCCAGCGCCGCGCCGAGCTTCGTCCAGGCCTCGTCCCAGTCCGGGATCGGCGGGCCGAAGGCCGTGACCGGCACCGCGGCGCGGCCGGCGAAGTGCGTGACGTACTCGACCAGAGTGCGGAAGAACAGCGCGCCGCCGGTGGTCATCGCCTCGAACTCGTCCTCCCAGTCGTCGCCGGGCAGGAAGCCGCTCGTGACGCACCGGATCACCGAGCTGCCGCCTTCACGGCCCTCGATGAGGAACTCGTAGCCGACGCGACGGCCGTCGGGCGCGGCTTCGGTGCCGTAGACGAGCCGCTCGAGCGGCTCCCACTCGCGGATCCCGAACTCGGGCTGGTAGCCGCCGAAGGCGCCGCGGATCACCCCGCCGGTGCCGCCCTCGACCTCGTTGCGCCCCATGAACCACGAGTCGATGCCCGGCCCGGTGGCGATCGCCTCCCACAGCTGCTCCGGCGTCGCGTCGACCTCGGCGGCGTCGGTCAGCTCGAACTCGTGCCCCATGTCAGGATCCCTCCGGGACGCTCGGGTGCACGGCGACGACCACCCGGTGCTTGCGGCCCTTCTCGGCCGTCTCGTCGTGGTACTTCCCCACCAGCGTCGTGACGGCCGTCGCCAGCTCTTCGGCGAACGCGGCCCGGTCGGCCGGCGAGGCGAACCGCACCTCGCCGTCGAGCGCGAAGGTCGCGACCCGCTGGTTGGCCTTGGCGGCGCCGGTGATGAGCAGGCCGACGTCCCGGACCAGCCGTCCGGCGACGGCGAGCAGCCAGCGGGCCGAAAGCCGGTCGGGCGACTGCGCCGGGTCCGGCTGCACGGCGGCGAGCGCGGTCGGCGAGATGACGTACGACGATGCCGTCGCCCGCATCATCCGCTCGGTGACGTTGCCCTTGCGCCGCTCCTCGACCAGCTCCACCAGGCCGTGCGCCTCCAGCGCCCGCAGGTGGTAGTTGACCTTCTGGCGCGGCAGGTCGACCCGGCCGGCCAGCATGGTCGCGGACGCGGGTTCGGCCAGCTCGGCCAGCAGCCGGGCCCGGATGGGGTCCAGCGACACCTCGGCCGCCGCCGAGTCTTCGATCACCGCCACGGAGAACATGCGCCCAGGATGCTTCCGAACAGAGAAGTTGTCAAGAAATCTCGTCTTGTCGGAAGCTCCGGTTCACCAGCGCGACCACCCGCGGCAGCACCTGCGGCGCGGCCTCCAGTGGCACCACGTGCCCGACGCCGGGCAGCACCACGGCCGTCCCCTCCGCCAGCCCGCCGACCCACTGCTCGACGTCCGACGCGCGGACGATCCGGTCCCGCTCCCCCACGATCGCCGTCACCGGCAGGCCGCTGACCTGCGTCAACGCCGCCTCACGGGCGTAGGCGTCGAGCGCCGGGCGGAACAGCGCGACCGCGTGCGGCCAGTTGCCGCGGATCATCTTGACGGTCAGCTCGACCAGGTCCGGCTCGGGATCGTCGCCGAAGAGCCACCACCGCAGGCCCGCGCTCACCGCCCGGCTCGTGCGCTCGCGCACCACGCCGAACAGCTTCGAGCCCAGCACCGCCTCGAGGTCGCGCGCGAGCCGGCCCAGGGCGTTCGGCCAGGTCGCCGAGACCTCCGTCGCCAGCGTGCCCGACGACGTCGCCAGCAGCGCCAGCCCGGACACCCGGGCGCGGAACAGCTCCGGGTGCCGCTGGGACAGGGACATGATCGCCAGCCCGCCCATGTCGTGCCCGACCAGCACCACCCGGCCGTCCGGGACCTCGCGCTCCAGCAGCTCGGCGAGGTCGTCGCCGAGCCGGGCCATGGTCGCCGTCCCGCGCCGCGCCCGCCCGGAGCCGCCGTGGCCGCGCTGGTCGTAGGTCAGCACGGCCACCGGGCCCTCGGCCGCGTCCGGGACCAGCGGCGCGATCCGGCCCCAGCTGCGCTGGTCGAGCGCGTAGCCGTGGACGAACACCACCGTCACCGGCGCGGCCGGGTCGCCCCTGCGGACCACCTGCAGGGGCGTGCCGTCGGCGAGCGCGAAGCCGGTCATCAGGACGTGCGCAGGAACCGGTCCAGCACGCGGGTGCCGAACTCGAGCGCCTCGACCGGGACGCGCTCGTCGACGCCGTGGAACAGCGCCGAGAAGTCGAGGTCCGCGGGCAGCTTGAGCGGCGCGAAGCCGAAGTTGCGGATGCCGAGGTCCTGGAAGGACTTCGCGTCGGTGCCACCGGAAAGCATGTACGGCAACGTCTTCGCGCCGGGGTCCTCGGCCAGCACCGCCGCGGTCATCGCGTCGACGAGCGCGCCGTCGAAGGTCGTCTCGACCGGCGGGAGCTCCATCCACTCCTTCTCGATGTCCGGGCCGAGCAGCTCGTCGAGCTCGCGGTCGAACGCCTCCAGCCGGCCCGGCAGGATCCGGCAGTCCACCGAGGCCTCGGCGACCGACGGGATGACGTTCGACTTGTAGCCGGCGGTGAGCATCGTCGGGTTCGCGGTGTCGCGCAGGGTCGCGCCGATCATCCGGGAGATGTTGCCCAGCTTGGCGACCGAGCCCTCGATGTCGTCCTCCGGGAAGTCCCAGCCGGTGATCTCGGTGACCCCGGCGAGGAACTCCTTGACGGAGTCGGTGAGCACCAGCGGGAAGCGGTGGTTGCCGAGCTTCGCGACGGCCTCGGCGAGCTTCGTCACGGCGTTGTCGCGGTGGATCATCGAGCCGTGCCCGGCGGTGCCGCGCACGCGCAGTTTCATCCAGCGGATGCCCTTCTCCGCCGTCTCGATCAGGTACGCGCGGACGTCGTCCTTCAGCGTGATCGAGAACCCGCCGACCTCGCTGATCGCCTCGGTGACGCCTTCGAACAGCTCCGGCCGGTTCTCCACCAGCCACTGCGCGCCGAACTTGCCGCCCGCCTCCTCGTCGGCCAGGAAGGCGAAGACCAGGTCGCGCGGCGGGACGATGTTGTTCATCTTGTAGTGCCGGGCCAGCGCGAGCGCCATCCCGCACATGTCCTTCATGTCGACCGCGCCGCGGCCCCAGACGTAGTCGTCCTGCACCGCGCCCGAGAACGGGTGGACCGACCACTCCGACGGATCGGCCGGCACGACGTCGAGGTGGCCGTGGATCAGCAGCCCGCCCCGGGACCGGTCGGCGCCTTCGAGACGGACGATCACGTTGTGCCGGTTCTTGCCCCCGGACTCGACGTAGGTGATCTCGTAGCCGGCGTCGGTCAGCTTCTCCGCGACGTACTCCGCCGCCACCCGCTCGCCGACCAGCGTGTCGGGGTCGCCGGTGTTGGTCGTGTCGATGCGGAGGAGCTCGCTGGTCAGCGTGACGGCCTCGGCCGCGGCGGCTTCGATGGTGTTCGGTTCGGTCACCGGCCATTCCTATCACCCGGATGGCCGGTCCCGCTGGCCGCGCGCCTGCTGAGACGGTCGCGGGCCCCGGTGGAGACGTCGACCCACGACGGCGCGCGACGACCGCACCACGCTCCTCTCCGCGGCAAGCCAGGGTGGACCGGCCGGGCAAGCCTGGGACCCGGTGAGCTGACCGGTCCAGCGACCGCCAGGGGCAACTGGATCTTCGGGCCGATCGCGGCCTGACCCGGCCTGCCGGGGGTGGACCGGGATCGGCACACCCGGCAGGATCAGGGCCGTCAGCGCGAGTGCTCGGCCCGAAGGCGGTGGCACGCCCGCGACGGTCAGGCCGCCGCCGAGGACCGCCGGGACACGACCCGGCTCAGTGAAGTTTCTCCTTCTCGAGGAACTGGACGAACCTGCGGCCCACCTTGCCGGTGGGCCGGATCGTGATGTCGTCCAGAGCGGGGCCGGTCTGCGTGATCTCGAAGTCGCCCGCCACACCCGGGTAGCCGTAGCCGAGCGCCGTCTCACCCCACACCAGGGCCACGCTGAAGCCGTAGGGCTTCTCCTTGCGGGGTGTGATGGTGAACTTGCTCTTGATGGAGAGGTGCTGCCAGAAACGTTGCCGGATTCCCTTGTGCTCGGTGCGAGCTCGGAGCGTGATGTTGCGCATGATGAAAAAGGGATGGCTCGTGTCCTTGGACTTCAGCACCGCGGCCTCGTGATCCACCTTCGAAGCCTCGATCGCCGCGAGAGTCGTTTCGAGTTCGGTGATGGCGGCGCCCAGCTTGGGCGTGTTCTTGTCGAACTTCCTGAGGAACCCGAGGTACTCGTCGAAGTCCTCCGCTGCCCTCTTCGGGCGGAACGTGATCTTGCCCTTCGTCGTCGGATCGACGGTCTCCAACGGTGGACGACCCTCCGTGGCGAACTTCGCCGCTCGATCGTCGAAGGCCGCGTAGGCGTCCGTTTTGCCCTTTGCGAATTCCTGCCGCTTCCTGGCGACCTCGAGGTCGCTGATCGGCTTCGGCGTGACCTTGTGGAGGCTCCAGCGCACTTGGTACGGGAAGACCGTGCACAGGTACGCCGAGCTGAACCTCGGCGCGTCCGTGGTCGTCTCGTGCGGCAGCTTGCCGCGGTGCTTGTCCAGCAGGCTGCCGAAGGCACGGGTGTGGGTGTACCAGATGCCCGTTGCGCTGAACTCGCCCACGGACTCCACCGTGAACTTGGCGTCGTCGACGATGCCGGAAGTGACGCCCTCACCCCCGATCTCCACCGCCAGGTCGAGCTTCGCGCCGTGCTCCTTGATGATGCTGTAGACGAAGTTCGCGGCGCCGAGCACCGCACCCAGCGCACCGGATCCCGTGCCTCCGATGTTCTGCGCCTGCACCTCCGGACTCGCGTCGACCAGCTGTGAGCTGGTCGGTTTGCCGTCCGCACCGAAGTTCGTCGTGGTCGTCGTACCTGGACTTGACATGCGTTCCTCGTCTCCCCTATCGCGTGATCATGTTCGGTGGTCGGCGTGTTGGCCGTTCCGGTCACTGTGTGGCCACTCCGGTCGGCGTGCGCACAACTCGGGTGAGGAGCGGGGACGCTAGTCGATGTTGACGAACTGCTCGGCGGTGAAGGAGTCGAGGTCCTCGTCGTCGTATTCGAGGACCAGTTCGCCCGCGGCCGCGGCCTTCACCAGTTCGTCGTAGTTCGACTCGCTGTTCAGGAGTGCGGCGATCTCCGAGTCGGTGGCCAGGTTGACCGCCTTCGCCACGGTGGCGGGCACGTAGGGCTCACCGTGTTGGTAAAGCCCGTGTTGCTCGTCGTAGTAGACGTCCTTGACCGGGTGATTCTGGTGCTCGAAAACCTGCGTCTTCTCGTCCTTCAGGAACAGCCGACCCGACTTGTCCTTCAGGAACCCGTCCACCTCAGTGAACTTCGGATACGGCTCACCGTGCTGGTAAAGCCCGTGCTGCTCGTCGTAGTAGATGCCCTTGACCGGGTGGGTCTTGTGCTCGAAAACCTGCGTCTTCTCGTCCTTCAGGAACAGCCGACCCGACTTGTCCTTCAGGAACCCGTCCACCTCAGTGAACTTCGGATACGGCT
>NZ_JBICSQ010000153.1:0-4091 GCF_043197175.1 Amycolatopsis sp. NPDC049252 | reverse complement strand
T
Source organism: Amycolatopsis sp. NPDC049252 (assembly GCF_043197175.1). Lineage (NCBI taxonomy): Bacteria > Bacillati > Actinomycetota > Actinomycetes > Pseudonocardiales > Pseudonocardiaceae > Amycolatopsis > Amycolatopsis sp. NPDC049252. The sequence goes on along the minus strand of NZ_JBICSQ010000153.1, from coordinate 4,090 downwards.
GGTAAAGCCCGTGCTGCTCGTCGTAGTAGATGCCCTTGACCGGGTGGGTCTTGTGCTCGAAAACCTGCGTCTTCTCGTCCTTCAGGAACAGCCGGCCCGACTTGTCCTTCAGGAACCCGTCCACCTCAGTGAACTTCGGATACGGCTCACCGTGCTGGTAGAGCCCTTGCTGCTCGTCGTAGTAGATGCCCTTGACCGGGTGGGTCTTGTGCTCGAAAACCTTTGTCTTCTCGTCCTTGAGGAACATCTGGCCGTGCGCGTCCTTCAGGAACCCGTCCACCTCGGTGAACGCAACGGCCGGCACGGGAGTAGCGGCCTCGGCGGGAGTGGCGGCCGCCGGCGGCGCCCAATTTTCACGCTTGATGAACTCCTTGGCGAACTCCTCGGGATTGCCGAAGAATTCGCCCTCCTTGAGCGCGAGTTGAGCGGCGACCAGCTTCGCGAGCTCGTCGATCGCGCTGTTCTCCACATCGCGTTCTTTCAACTGCAGCCGGAACTTCTCGTCGAAGTCGGCGTGGGACGGTTTTTCCGCCCCGTCGCGGAGGTACATGTCGTGCAGCGACGCGTGCACCCGACGCGAATCGTCCTTGTCGTTGATCTGCTTCGCTACGTCGTCGAGCGCCATCGCCACTCCTCGTCACGGATGCACGGACCAGGCGATGGTGCCGCGTGCGGCACCGGATGCGCACGCACGATCGGACAAGATGCCGGGCGGCCCGCCGGCCAAGCGGACGGGCCGGTCCCGGTCTTCCCCCGCGCGTCCGCGGGTTGCTCGATGGACCGGCCGATCGCTTCTGCGCCCGCGGGTCGTGAACGATCAGAGTGGGCGAGCCGAGAGCTTGCCGACCCATGGGAGAAGCGGTCATGCCCAACTACTTGTCACCCGGCGTGTACACCGAGGAGGTGTCGTCGGGATCGAAACCCATCGAAGGGGTGGGCACGGCGATCGCGGGCTTCGTCGGCTTCGCCGAGCGCGGACCGGTCGACGAGCCCGTGCTGGTGACCAACTGGACCCAGTTCACCCAGGCGTTCGGCGGCTTCCTGCCCGACGGGTACCTCGCCCACGCGGTGTACGGCTACTTCCTCAACGGCGGCGGTTCGGCGTACGTGGTGCGCATCGGCGGCGGCGGTGACGACACCGACGACAGCGGCAACGGGGAGCCGAAGCAGCTGCAAGCCGGGCGCGCCGCGGCGGCCGACCTGGCGGGCACGGGCCCGGGCAAGCCGTTGCGGGTGCGGGCCAAGCAGCCGGGACCGGAGGGCAACGCGCTGGTCGTCGACGTGCAGGAGGCGTCCGAGCCCGCTGACGACACCTTCAAGCTGGTGGTGCGCGGAGCCGGCGTCGAGGAGGTCTACGACAACGTCAGCGTGCGCAAGGGCGCGTCGCACGTGGCGACCGCCCTGCGGCAGTCCAAGTTGATCACCGTCGAGGACACCCGCTCCGGCACGCTCGCCGTACCGGTACGGGGAACGCAGGTCACGCTCAGTGGCGGGGACGCCGCCGAGCCGCTCCCGGTCCGGCCGTCGGACTACGTCGGCGACGCCGGCGACCGGACCGGGTTCGCCGGGCTGGAGGCGATCGACGACATCACGATGCTGTGCGTGCCGGACCTGATGAGCGCCTACCAGCGGGGCGCGATCGACGAGGACGGCGTGAAAGCCGTGCAGACGGCCATGATCGCGCACTGCGAACTGATGTCCGACCGCGTGGCCATCCTCGACCCGCTGCCCGGCCTGAGGCCGCAGCGGCTGAAGGACTGGCGCATGAACGACGCCGGCTACGACTCGAAGTACGCGACGCTGTACTGGCCGTGGTTCACCGTGATGGGCCCCGGTGGCAAGCCCCTGAACGTCCCGCCGTCCGGCCACATCGCCGGGGTGTGGGCGCGCAACGACGACACGCGCGGTGTGCACAAGGCCCCCGCCAACGAGGTGGTGCGCGGCGTGATCGACCTGCCGTGCGGGCTGACCCGGCGCGAACACGACGCGCTGAACCCGGTCGGCATCAACTGCGTGCGGTCCTTCCCCGGACAGGGCATCCGGGTGTGGGGCGCGCGCACGCTGTCCAGCGATCCGGAATGGCGCTACGTCAACGTGCGCCGGCTGTTCAACTACGTCGAGAAGTCCATCCTGAACGGCACGAACTGGGTCGTGTTCGAGCCCAACGACCGGTACCTGTGGAGCGCGGTGAACCGGACCGTCGGCATGTTCCTGCGGCGGGTGTGGCGCAGTGGCGCGCTGTTCGGCAACACCCCGGAGGAGGCCTTCTACGTCAAGTGCGACGCCGAGAACAACCCCGAAGAGGACCGCGACGCCGGGGTACTCACCGTGGACATCGGCATCTCGCCGGTGAAACCGGCCGAGTTCGTGGTCTTCCGGCTCTCGCAGTTCTCCGAAGGCACCGCGCTGCAGGAGTGACGCGTGGCGACCTCGCAGTACGTCAGCGCGGCGCGGTTCGTGATCACGTGCGAAGGCTGGGCGGTCGGACTGGGCTTCTCCGAAATGGTCGGGTTCAGCTCCGTCGTCGATTTCCAGGAATACTCCTACAACGGCCGGATCGGCAACATCCACACCAAACAGTTCGGCCGGGCGAAACCGCCGTCGGTGACGCTGAAACGGGCGCTGGACGCCCCCGGGTTCGGTCAGCTCTTCGCGTGGCATTCCCTGGCCAGGATCAACAGCCCGCTGGCGAAGGTACCGGCGGCCTTCGTGATCATGGACGCCGCCGGCGAGACCACCGCGTCCTGCATCCTGGAGAACGCCTGGTGCGCCAAGCTGGAACTCGACGCGGCCACCGCCGGCTCGTCGAGCATCGTGATGATGAGAACGACCATCGAATGTGATTCGGTCCTGCTGGCCTGAGTGGCCGGGAAAGGAGTGCTGCCATGTCCGCCGCGACCACCCAACCTCAGGTCGTCACCGCGGCCCGGTTCTACCTCAGCTTCACGAACCTGGGCACGATCGCGTTCTCCGAACTGCAGGGTATCAGCTCGAAAGTCGCCGCACAGGAGTACATCTACAACGACGATAAGGGAAACACCATCCACACCAAGCAGTTCGGCAAGACCGAGCCGCCGGTCGTGACGCTGCGGCGCGGCCTGGACGCGGCGGGCAACGCCAAGCTGATGGCGTGGCACGCGATGGCCCGCACGGGCGATCCCACGGCCCGCGGCGACGGCACGCTCACCGTGATGGACACCTCCGGCAAGGAGTCGATCGTCTACTCGCTGCACAACGCCTGGTGCTCCGAACTCCAGGTGAGCGGGATGAAAGCCGGGGACTCGGCGGTCGCGACCATCGAGTGCAAGGTGACCTGCGAGAGCATCGCCGTATCGCCGCCCGCGACGGCGTGAGCACCCCGCCGTGACCAGAAAGGGTGCCACGGAGATGTTTCCCCCGGACCTGTCCTTCGCGACGATGCCGGCCTCCGGTGCCGGCGTCAGCGGCCTGCGCACGGAATTCCCCTTCCAGCTGCCTCGCGGTTTCGTCGACGAACGCGGTGTGCTCCACCGGGAGGGCGCGATGCGCCTGTCCACGGCCCGCGACGAGATCACGACGCAGGTCGACCCCAGGGTCCGGCAGAACCCGGCCTACCTGACCGTGTTGCTGCTGGAGCGCACCGTGGTGCGGCTGGGCGGGCTGCCGGTGATCGACGCCCTCGTGGTGGAGGGGCTGTTCTCCTCGGACCTGGCGTTCCTGCAGGACCTCTACCGCCGGATCAACCAGCACGGCCACACCGAGGCCGAGGTCGCCTGCCCGTCGTGCGGGCACGAGTTCGCGGTGGACGTGGCCGGTGATGCGGTGGGGGAAGCCTGACGTACGGCCTCCCCCGGCTGTGGGAGGAGATCACGTACCTCGCGTACTACCTGCACTGGCCGTTCGGCGAACTGGCCGACCTCGACCACCGCTCGCGGGAGACGGTGATCACCGAGGTCGGCCGGATCAACGAACAGCTCAACGCGGGCCGACAGCCGCCGGCACCGTCCTGACACACCTGGAGATCCGATGTGGTGGCCGTTCCGCACCCGCCGAGCGCGGGTACCGAGGCAGCTCCCGGCGCGGGCGCCCCGGCCCGCCCGGCAGTGGCGGG
>NZ_JBICSQ010000152.1:0-10849 GCF_043197175.1 Amycolatopsis sp. NPDC049252 | reverse complement strand
AGACACCTCCACTTCACAACCGGAGGCCTTCACCTGTCAGCACGACAGGCCGCCGCTGGTCACCTCAACTCGGGACAACGTCCCTGGACATCACAGCTAGCCCGGTCCCGGGGCGCGCCCCGGGACCGAACCGTGGTGGATGTCAGTCGGCGTCCGGGAAGTGGATGTCGGCGACGTGCACGTCGACGCCCTCGACGTCCAGGCCGAGGAACTGTTCGACGGCCTCGATCACGTCGGTCCGGATCTGCTCGCCGAGCGCCTTGACGGCGTGGCCGAACTCGATGACCAGCGAGATGGTGATGGTGGCGACCTCGCCGTCGACCGCGACCTCGACACCGTCGGCGGCGATTTCGTGCACCCCCTCGGCCTTGCGGGCGACGCGGGCCACGATCTTCACGACGACGTCGTCGCCGATCGTGGTGGCGCCCCGGGTGCCGGCGGCGGGCCGGGCTGCCGCCGCGACCACTCGCTCGGCCTCGTCGACGACCTCGGCCGCCACGGCGGGTTCGGCCACGGCCGTGACGGGCTCGGCCTCCACAGTGGTCTCGTCGGTGTCGGCTTCTTCCGCGACCTCGGCGGTGTCGGTCTCGGTGTCGTCGGCGTCGTCGGCCGAGTCCTCGGCTGCGTCGGCCGAGTCTTCGTCGGCGTCCTCGGTGACGGCTTCGTCCTCGAGGTCTTCGTCGGCTTCGGCCTCGTCGGAGGCTTCGGCGGTCTCGGTGTCGTCGCTCTCGTCGTGGTCCTCGGTCTCGACGGCGTCCTCGGCCGGCTCGACGGTGTCGGCCGGGGTCTCCTCGATCGCCTCGGTGTCAACGATTTCGGGCGCGGCGGCCGGGTCCACGGTCCCGGATCCGGTCTCGGTGTGAGGGGTGGCGTACCCGCCGGGAGTGGTGGTGCCGCTGTTGGCGCGGCCGAAGATGCTGTTGATGACGTCGGACATGAATTTCCCCTTTTCGGGAGCGACGACTGCGGGTGGGGACGAACAGACGGCGCCACTATAGGGCATGAGGGTGACCTCCATCACGTGCCCCGCCGTCACGTTTTCCCTTGTGTCCAAGAGATGTCCAGTATCGCGCCGCCGCCCCTGTCAGGGAGCTGGTCAAGACTTGCCACCGGAACTTCGGCGTGGTGAAACCGAACCGCAACCCGGCCCCGATCCGCAGCCGTGCAGCCGCGGCTTGTTCACAGCGGGTGCACGGGTGATCACGTTATCGCCGGCATCAGTCGAGAGGGCGGTTCTTTCACGCGCGGCGAGCGCGTTCGACGACTTCGTCCTCCTGCAGGGGGCCGGTGTGGTGGCTGAGACAGATCGGCACCTCGATCTTGCTGAAGCCGGTCCCCTCTCCGGCGGCGTAGAAGATGCCGCGACTGAGGCTGCCGAGATCGTCGACACGCGAGTTGCGTGATTGTGCCATCGCTTTGGCCGCGTCGAGCTGAACCGGCACACTCATCCGGCCGAGGAACTGGTTCGCGGTATTTCCCACTGTCTGGTGGTGGATTCCCTTGGGCGCTTGTGAGGCGAGCACGATACCGAGCCCGTACTTCCGTATCTGACGGATGAGCTCCACCGTGCTTTCGGTGCTCGGATTCGCGCCGCTTGACGGCACGAAGTTCTGCGCCTCGTCCATGACCAGGAGGCCTCCCAAGGGGCGGTCGCCCGCAGGATGCGCCCTGAACCAGGAGAACAGTGCGGCTTGCAAACGGCTGACGAAACGCGCTGACGCGTCACCGGCCAGTCCGACGAAGCTGATCACCGAGACCCGTGAAGTCTTTCCCGGCGACGGCGTCAGGAGCATGCCTGGGTCAGCGGGTGCCCCGGACTCCCCGAACATGGGATCAGTCTCCATCGCGGCCTCGAGTGTGTCGGCCATGTCGACGGCCAGCCGGCTCGTCCTGCTGTTGACAGCCGCACTGGGTGGCTCAGCGAGCAGTTCGACAAACCCGGCCATCGTTCGTCCACCGTCGCGCACGTAGTGATCGAGCACTCGCCGCAGCACCCCTAGTTGCTGAGTAGCTCTCGCGCCCTTGCCTCTGATGCCCGCCTGTAGCGCAAGTGTGGCAACCGTCGACGTTAGTAACCGATTGAAGTCGTCGACGTCGCCGAGCACCGGGCCGAAATCGGGGAGCGGGTGAAAGGACAGTGGCCGGCCCCGGTTCAGCCCGGGTGTCCATACCACTACTTCGGTGCCGGAGAAATAGCGCTGTGCTTCGTCCTCCTGTTCTTTCGTCCAGCCTTCCGGTGTGCTCGGCCACGGGTCACCGAGCCGGCCCAGGTCGTCGTTCGGATCCAGGACGATGGCCGAAACACCCTGCAAAGCACATTGCTCGACAAGCCTCTTGAGCAGCACCGTCTTCCCCGAACCGGCCGCCCCGACAACGGCAGTGTGCATCCGGAGCTGTCTCATGGCGACGGTAAAGTTCCGGCTGCCTCTCTTCGTCTTGCCGATGACGATTTCGTGCAGCGTCGGTGTGCTCGCGCAGCTTTGATCATCGTGTGGTTCTGGGCTGTCGAGATAGGGACGGAGTTCGTTGAGCACGGATGCGAACACCTCGGTTTGCGACGCCGGACGAGTCGATCTAAGCCAATCGTCGAGACCTGGCTGGCGAGTGGCAAGCATGCTCCGTAGGGCGGTGAACGTCTGGATGTCATCGGCGCCGATCGGGACCGACGACCCACCTCGCGCGAAGAAATCTCTCTTGATTTGATCGCTCTTCGGGCCTGTCGGGTAGGAAGTGTTCCGAAGCAGAGTCATTCGCCGGCTCGACAGCCCTGCGGCCAGGCCGGACTCCTTCATCGCATTGGTGATCCGAGTCTGTGCGGCGCTGGCGTTGTCCGCGGCGATCGCGCGGAAGGACCAGTGAACGGATTCCTCCGTCTTCTCGTCCAAGACGTAGCGAAGCCGTGCGTGCAACGCCGGATTGCGGCCGAAGGCGGTTTCGATCTGAAAACGGGTGTCCTCCCCGCCGAGTTCCTTCACGAGGCTCTTCAAGCCGGCACCCAGCAGGCCAGGCATGAGGCGGTCCTCAGTCGTTTTGTCGAGGGGGCCGGAGAGATCCGCGTTGCGCCGAAGGTCTTCGAACCGGCTGGTCAACGTGACCGATTGATCGTCCGATGCGGGTGCGGGAGGCGTGACGGGCTTGTCGTCGGTCAACGAAGTCAACTCGACGACCGTCCCTGTGTCCAGGCACTTCTTGATGTGCTCGGCGACGCGGTTGAGCAGTCGGCGCACTGTATAACGTTGCGGAGCCTCGGTGAGCGCGGCGGCACCAATCGGCCAGATCGGACTCGGTGGCAGGAACCCCACGGCTTCGTAGCCGAGTCGGAACCGACTGCTGACTATGGCCGCGGCCGTGGGCTCGTCTGGGATCGTCCCGAGCTCGGGCAGAAGGTCGAACCTGTCCAGCGCGGACCGGATCGCGACCCGCGATATCTTCTGCCAGGTGTCGGGTTGGCACGCGACCACGATGAAAGTGCGGCGGGTCTCTTCCCGGAGATTCATCAGGCCTGTGGCGATGTCGCTGGTCAGGCGCTTTGCTGCGCGGCTCTCTCCAGAGGAAGGCGCGCCCAGAGAAGTCTCCGATGCTGCTACGAGGCCGTCGAGCTGGTCGAAGGCGAACACGAGCGGCCCGGCGAGGGCGAAGAGCCGGGTGAGATCCCGGAGAAGCAGCTGCGCCGGCCGTGCCCGGGGTGGCAAGCCCCAAGTGGTTCGCAGCTCGGTATCGTCGTCGTTGAGGGCCAGGTACGAGGTGCCGGCTTCGACGGCCGCACCTGACGAGGCGACGAGCGCGAGGGCACGTGCTGTGTACCCCGCCTCGTTTGCCACTTGCCGGTCCAAGCGCCTGATACCTCCGATGAACGTGTCCAGCTGAATGCGGGTCAACTCGCGTTCGCCGGTGATCGCAGCACGGGTCGTGTCGTCGAGGGATGCCCGGCGAGCCAGGTCGTCGAGGAGAACCAGCAGTTGTTCGTGGCCTCCGTCGTCTTTGCGGTACAGACTGTCGACCAGGCTGGCCGAGGCGCTCTCCCAGAAATCCCGACCGGCCACGAACTTGATGTAGAAGAAGAACCCACCGCGTGTCTGGATTTCCTGGCGGGTCCAGCCGAGGAGATGAGTTTTGCCTGACCCGGTCTCGCCCTGCACCACAGCCGCTATCGGCGCATGATCAGCACCGATCGCCGACATCGATGCGAGCATCCGCCGGGAAACCTCAGGGTGAAGGCTTCCGACGTGGTAGGAACTCTGAGACCTCCATACCTCATCCGGTGTGAGCGCGGTGCTGAGGTGGAGCTGCTCCAGGGCCTCCAGTTGCCGGTTCACGCCGCGCCGATCTTCAACAGGTGACGTTCCTCGCCGCTGATCTCGACCGCCGCCTCTCGATCCTCGTCGCTCAGCGTTTTCCGGTTCAGTTCAGAAATCAATTGCACGTCGGGTAGGTCGATCAGCCGGTCAAGTTCGGCATCGACGACGTTCCGGGGAAGATCCTCCAGCCACGGGCGCAGGGCGGAAAGCTTGACCCAACTGCCAGGGGCCCGACGGACCGTCAGTTCGACGTAGACCGCACGGATCCAGCTCTCGAGGTCAGGGCGAAAGAACTCATCGAACTTCGTTTCGGAGCGCTCAAGGTACTGCCCCACGTTGTCCAACACGGCGTACAAGGCTCCGGCCGGGAACTTGGCACCGTCGGGGCGCCCTGCGATGAGGGCGGATTCGCACCAGCTTCGTCCCTCCGGGGTCAGACGATGGGTGTTGACCGCTCCGCGTCTCTTGGAGGCGATCAGCTCGACGTCCAGGTTTGATCGCGTACGTACTTCGGCCGTGATCTCCAGACCAGCGAGTTCCCGTAACTCCCGGTTTGTCACCGGCCTCGCCACGACCATCAGGGCGAACAGGGACACCTGGTCTCGCACGGTCAATTCAGTCACCACGGCATTTCCTCCCGGATTCGGGTTCAGAACTCAGGTCTCCGCCCGGGCACCAGTTCCACTCGGCCGGTGGAGCTGGACAGTTCGCCGGACAAGGTGATCTGGCGCGCTTCGCGGTGCGCGCTGAAGGCCTGGTCGTACGTGGCCTGGTCAGCCAGCCGGACCCACACCGCCGTGCGCCGGGATTGTTCGACGTGTGCTGTGCGCAGGTCGCCCCGTACCTTGATCCGCCACCGCTCGCCGCTCGCCGGGTCGTCTTCCAGGCCGGCGACGATGCCTGACACGGTCGCCGGTCCGGACGCATTGAGTCCACGCAGCCGGGTCGCCGCCGCTTGGAGCAACGGCTCCGAAGTAGCAGGGAACGCGAGCACGTGTGACGGTGCGTGGAGCGGTTGTAAACGTGCCCAGCGGAACGCGATCTCGAACGGTTCGTTCCGACCGGCACCGGATAATTTGCCGAGGGCCTCGCACAGCTGTGCTGAGACACCGGCGGTAACAGCGTCGTCGAAGGCTTCGGGGACGTCGGCCAGTACGGCCCTGCGGGCGGCGCTGACCGCTTCCAGCATGTGCGTCAGAACCGTCCTACCTGCCACCTCCTCCCCATTTCGGGAGCGGGCTGCCATGTCCGCGGCCAGCCTGAGCTCGATCACATAGCTGCCTGGCCGCGCCGAACCGAGCTCGGCCGCCCGCAACACCTCGCCCACCGCCGGCGGCGGGCGGCCCGCGAACGCGAAGTGAGGGCCTTGCAGGACAGTCCGCGTCACCGTCCTGAGGAGGCTTTTTATCCCCTCAACCACCTGAAGACCGGACACCAGGGAGGTGTATCCGGCGTCGTGGTTTGCCGGGAACGTGCGGAAGAGTTGCCTGTCTAGGTTGGGTCGGGAGATCTCCAGCGCGATCTCGGTCATCGGGCGCTCCTCGACCGCGCAAAGACACCGGAGGATGTCGCGTACCCTGCGTTCACCGTCCCCCATGCCGTCCTGGGCGGGGACCAGCATTTCGAAGTCGCCGGATCGCCTCCACGAGCTTGCGCCGTTCCAGGAGCCAGCGTCCCGCTCCCAGCCCGTTTCGGCCAGGTAGCTGACGATGTCGTCGACCTTCAAAGAGACTGTCATGGTGGTGCCTACCAGACCGACTGGGTTTCAGTGAGCCTGCGCAGGGCCGTGGCGGTGAGTACGTTCGCGGTCGGCACCCTGACCGGGCGTTTCCGACCGCGATCTGGGTGTGGGATCTGCTTCTCGGAGCGGAGGGATACGAAGTAGCCAAGGTGGCGGAGCATCACGCCGTCCGTCATGGAGGCCGCGTAGGACTGGTTGTCGGTGGGCACACAAATGACGAAGAGAAACCGGGGGACCGTGAAGTCAGGACCAGCGAGCTTGTTGAACTGCCATTCGTCAAGTCCGCGATAATCCAGGTGCCCGGACGACCGGGAAGGTTTCGACCATGTCTTGATCTGTGCCTCGATCGTCGGGGAGTACACCTTCCCGTATCTACCGGTGGCACGGAATCCGAGGTCGATGCCGTCAACGTCGAGATCGTCTTTCAGGACCAGGAGGCCGCCTGCAGACGCCAGCACGCGGACGTAGTCCTCACCGAACTTGCCCTGGTGTTGCCTGGCATCGAGCATGCAAGCCCTCCCGCGAGCGTGACGTGCCTTGACCGCGAGCTTAAGAGCCGAATCGATGCTTGTCTGTACGGCAACGTGTTGATGTCTGCCGAAACGCGGTGCTTCGCAAAGGGGGTGTTTCCGAAGATCATTACGGCTGCGTCGTCTTGGCTGACCTGGCGGTCCGCCGAGTGAATAGATCACGGTGCGGGCTGTTGCGGTATGACTGGGGAGGACGCTGCACCGGCTCAGAAGCCGGAGCAGCGGCCACACACCTCAGCCGTGGCGGAAGCAGAGCGTTCCCCACTGGAAGCCCGCTCCGATGGACGAGACCACGTACGTGTCGCCCGGGCTCACCGCGCCCTCGGCGAAGGCCGCGTGCATCGCCGTGAACACGCCCGCCGAGCCGGTGTTGCCCAGGCGGTCCACCGTGATCGGGGCCTTCGCGCGGGAGACGCCCAGCTTGTCCAGCGCCGCCGTGATGATGTTCAGGTTGGCTTGGTGGAGGAAGAAGTGCGTCACGTCCGCCACCGACAGCCCGGCCTCGTCGACCGCGCGGAGGATGCTGTCCGGCAGGCAGCGGGTCGCGGTGTTCCAGACCGCGCGGCCGTCCATCTTCAGGTAGTGGTCCGGCGCCGTCGCGGCGGACGCCGGCAGGCGGGACCCGCCCGCCGGGATCTCCACGTCGTACGACAGCTCCGTGCCGAAGTCCCAGCCCAAGAGCCCGCCGGAGGACGTGCGGGTCAGGACCGCCGCGCCCGCCGCGTCGCCGAAGAACACGCGGGTGGTGCGGTCCGCCGGGTCGGTGACGCGGGAAGCGCAGTCCGCCGCGATGACCAGCACCGTCCTGGCCGCCGACGTCTGGAGCAGGTGCGTGGCCAGGAACAGCGCCTGGACGCCGTTCGCGCAAGCCGCCTGCGTGATGTCGAGCGTCAGCGCGCGATCCGCGCCCAGCAGCTCCTTCACGATCAGCGCCGTCGACGGCAGGGGCTGGTCGTAGGTGTAGGTCCCGACGATGATCGCGTCGACGTCGCGGGCGGTGACGCCCGCCGCCGCCAGCGCCGGGTGGGCCGCCGCCACGCACATGTCCGACGTCGCGCGGTCCGGGGCGAGGCGCCGGCGGACGCGGATGCCCGTGCGGCTGACGATCCACTCGTCGGAGGTGTCCAGGGTCGAGGCGAGCTCGGCGTTGGTGACCACCTCGGGCGGGAGGTGGACGCCGGTGCCCGCGACGGTGACGGGGAGGTTCACACCGCACCGCCGGCGAAGACGTTGCGGGACGGGCTGACCTGCTGGGAAAGATCCGTGTAGAAGCGGCCGGACTCGCAGGGCCGGCCGAGCAGGATCCGGCGGGCCGCCTCGCCGCACAGCGCGCCGCCGAGTGCGACGCCGGAAGCCAGCTGCGGCCAGCTGCTCAGCGTGTGCCCGAGCTCACCGAACGACGCGGCCAGCTCCGGGCTGATCCGGTCGGCGTCCACCATCGCCAGGATCAGGTCGACCTTCTGCTGGTGCCCGAGTTCGGCCAGGTCGACGGACTTCACGTCCCCGAGCAGCCCTTGCAGCAGCGGGCGGTCCGGCTCGACGTCGAAGCGCTCGACGTCGAGCATCCCGCGGTCGTTGCAGTCCATCACCACCGGGATGCCGAGGTCGCGGGCGTATTCGCGGGCCGCGATCTTGACCCACGGGGTGTCGCACTCCTCGACCAGCAGGTCCAGACCGCCGTCGAAGAAGTCCTCGATGGTCTCCGGCGTCAGGCCGTCCCGCTCGATCTCGATGTCGAGGTACGGGTCGATCTCGAACATCTGGCGCGCGGACAGCACCGCCTTGTTGACCCCGAGGTGGTGCACGCCGGCGCGCAGCCGGTTCAGGTTGGACAGCCCGAACTCGTCGAAGTCGGCCAGCTTGTACGCGCCGCCGATGCCCTCGAGCGCGAACGTCAGGGCCGCGCTGTTCCCGACCGACAGGCCGATGACGCCGATCCGCTTCGTGAACAGCTCGCGTTGCTCGGGCCGTTCGATCCGGCCGCGGTTGCGGTCGGTGCGCACGAGCCGGAACTCCTCGCGCGGCAGCACGTGCACCAGCCGCCCCGACCACGGGTACCACACCCAGGTGCCGTACTCCCACGCCGCGACGCCGGCCAGCTGCTCGGTCTTCTTGCGCGCGATCTCGGCGGCGTCCCGGCACCCCGGTTCGCGGCTGCGGACCAGTTCGGTGAGCTGCTCGTCGAGGGTGTCGTGGACTTCGCGGACCTCGCCGGAGGCCAGCAGCCGGTCGAGCGCCTGGTGGTGGGCCGCGGTGAACAGCACCGGCCGCCAGGCTTCGCGGTCGGGCGCGGCGGCTTCGGTCAGCGCGAGCGGCGCCACGCGGGGCGTCCGCGGCCGCGGCAGCAGCGGTGCCGGGCCGCCCGCCGCGATGAGCGGGAACTCGTCCCGCAGCCGCGTCACGAGCTCGTGCTGCCGGCCCGCGCCGTCGAGGACGCGGTGGAACATGATCACGACGTCTTCGGTGTACTGCGGGACGTAGCGGCGGGTGCCGGGCACCGGCCGGAAGCCGAACCGCTCGTGGAACCGGTCCTGGCCGTCCTTCGTGCCGGACGTGCCGATCATCGCCCGCGCGCCGAGGTGGTGGGCCGCGCCGATGGCCAGCGCGTTGAGGTACTGCCCGAGCCCCAGCTTGCGGGCGCGGTGCTCGACGACGAGCCGGCTGTGCTCGAACACCTCGGACACGGGGATGTCCTCGGCGGCCAGGAACGCCTCGTAGTCCGCGTCGCCGAGGTAGGCCCGGGACTGGAACCGGTCGCCGGAGTCCGGTGTGGACAGCCGGATGTAGCCCAGCGGCTCGCCGCCGGGGCTGCGGCGGGCCACGAAGTGCCACGCGCCGAAGTCGAGGTCCTGGTCGTCGGCGTGGGAGCCGTCGGAGCGGAGGAACGCCGGGCGGCGGCCGTGGTCGAACAGGATCCGGGCGCGCAGCTCGCGGACCGCGTCGATCAGGCCGGGATCGCCGGCGCCCGGCTGCGGCCCGAGGAACGCGGTGACGTGCCAGTCCGGCGAGCCGGGCTGCGGGGACCACGATTCACGCGGGCCGGGGTGGTTCAGGTGGGTCAAGTTCCGTCTTTTCTCAAGGAGTTCCGGGGGACCGGTCCGGCCGCGGCGAGCGTGGTCCGGACCAGGGCGGCCGAACCCTAACAGCGGCCCGGCGGCCCGGCCCGGCGGTGCGCCAGGGCCGTTCTTCCCGCTCGGCCCAGCCGGGAAATCCTTTACTTCCAAGATGATCGACGGTGCGTCACGCGCAGGGCCCTCGATTGATGAAGATCAACAACAAGATCCACTCGATGGAGTGGCCGCGTGTCTCGCAGTGCAACGGAGAGACGAGGAAGCCGGCCACCATCCACAAAGGATTGTGGCCGGCTTCACAAGCGCGTCGTCACCCCCGCGGGGGAGCGTCAGCGGTGGTCGAACAGTCCAAAAGGGACACTCGACGCGAGCGCGCGGTACCCGGCGGGGTCGAGGTGCAGGTGGTCGCCGACGTCGTAGGCGGGCAGGAGCCGCGCGGGCTCGGCCGGATCGCGGGCGACGCGGTCGAAGTCGAGCACCGCGTCGAAGTGACCGCGGATCCACGTGTTGACCCGCTGGCGAGCGGCTTCGCGCTCCGGGGTGTCGTACGGGGAGTTGCCGCCGAACGGGGTCAGCGTCGCGCCGTAGACGCGGATGTCCCGCGCGTGGGCGCGCGTGATGATCTGGTCGTAGGCGTCGATCAGGTCTTCCGCGGTCTGCGCGGCCGCTCCGGGCGCGGCGGTGCCGATGTCGTTCACACCCTCGAACAAGATCGCCCACTCCACGCCGCTCTGGGCCAGCAGGTCACGGTCCAGCCGGGCCAGCACGTTCGGGCCCAGGCCGTCCTGCAGCACGCGGTTGCCGCCCGCCGCCTCGTTGACCACGGCCGACGACGTGCGCGCGGCCAGGACGTCCGGCCAGCGGTCGTTGCCGTTGGTCGTCGAGCCCCGGCCGTCGCTCAGGGAGTCGCCGATCACCGCCACCGCCGACGCGGGGGAGAGCACCTCGACGCCGCTGAGGAAGTACCAGTGGTCGACCGGGGTCGCGCCCGGCAGGTCCGGCGCGCTCACCCGGTCGCCCGCCACCAGGTACGACGTCGTGCGCGAGCCCGGGTGGGACGTGATCGACGTCGACGCCTGGCCGTGCGCGAGGTAGGCCGTCACCGTGATGTTCTCCGCCGCCCGAACCGGGAACGGCAGCGGATCGGACACCACCTGGGCACCCATCGGGACCGTCGTGGACGGCTTTCCGTGGAAGGTGACCGGCACC
>NZ_JBICSQ010000151.1:0-10870 GCF_043197175.1 Amycolatopsis sp. NPDC049252 | reverse complement strand
AGCGCCTGCCTGGACGAGCTGTTCGCCGCCGACCCGGACCTGACCGGCCTGGTCGTGCACAACGAAGCCGTGCTACCCGGGCTGCTCTCGGACCTGCGCCACCGCGGGCTGCGCGTGCCCCAGGACGTTTCGGTCATCGCCGTCTGCCCGGACACCATGGCCGAGCAGCACCCGGTCGCGCTGACCACCGTCGCCATCCCGGCCGAGGAGGTCGGCACCCAGGCCGTGGAGATGACCATGCGCCGGCTCGGCGGCCACACCACGCCGGAGGTCCGGCTGCTCGGGCCCCGCCTGACCCGGCGCGACAGCACCGCCGCACCACGCACCTGACCCGGTTCTGCTCCGCCGCCGAAGGGGGATCACGATGTCCGCAGCCCGTCGCGCCCTTTTCCTGGCCGCGACTGCCGCGCTCCTGGCCGCGTGCGGCCCCGCCCCGGCCCCGCAGACGACGAACGCCACCACCGTCACCGAGCTCGACTACTACGCCGACGAACAGGGTTCCGCGGCCTGGCAGAAGATCCTCGACGCCTGCGCCGCGCAGACCGGCATCAAGATCGAGCGGCAGACGGTGCCGACGGCGCAGATGCTGCCGAAGATCCTGCAGGGCGCGAGCTCGAAGACACTGCCGGGCCTGCTCTTCACCGACAACCCGACGCTGCAGCAGGTCGCCGCCACCGGCGCGCTGACCCCGCTGTCGGACTACGGCATCTCCGCCGGCGGGTACTACCCGGGCATCGTCAAGGCCGGCACCTACCAGGACAAGGTCTACGGGGTCGCGCCCGGGGTGAACGGGCTGGCCCTGATCTACAACAAGGACCTGCTGACGGCGGCCGGGGTGCGGCCACCGTCCACCTGGGACGAGCTGACGGCCACCGCGGCGAAGCTGACCAAGGACGGCAAGTACGGGCTCGCCTTCTCCGCGATCCCTTCGGAAGAGGGCACCTGGCAGTTCCTCCCGTTCTTCTGGAGCAACGGCGCCGAACTGTCCCGGCTGGACTCGCCGCAGGGCGTGCAGGCCCTGACCTACGTCACGGGCTTCGTGACGAGCGGGTCGGCGTCGAAGTCGGTCGTGACGTGGAACCAGAACGACGTGGCCGACCAGTTCGTCGCGGGCAACGCGGCGATGATGATCAACGGGTCGTGGAACCTCGCCCGCCTCGACGAGCAGCAGTCGCTGCACTACGGCGTCGTGCCGATCCCGGCGCCGAAGGCGGGCGCGAAGCCCGTGGTCGCCCTCGGCGGTGAGGTCGGGGCCGTGCCCGTCACCAGCGGGCCCGCCCAGCAGGCCGCCGGGAAGGTGCTGTCCTGCATCCTCGCCGAGCCCACGATGCTGCAGTGGAGCAAGGCCCACGCCTATATCCCGTCGAAGACGACCGTCGCGGCGAAGTTCGGCGCCGAGCAGCCGGAGATGCAGGCGTTCGTCGACGAGGTCGGCTCCGCCCGCTCCCGCACCGCCGAACTCGGCGAGAAGTACCCGAAGGTCTCCCAGGCGCTGGCCGACGCGATCCAGGCGTCGCTCACCGGGAAACAGCCCGCCGACCAGGCCCTCAAGACCGCGCAGCAGGCGGCCGGGTCGTGACGCTCGCGGCCCCGGTGCCGCGGCGAAGACCACGGCGGGACCACCGGTTCATCGCATGGGCGTTCCTCCTGCCCGCGGTCGCCTACGTCGTGGTGTTCTTCGGGTATCCGCTGACCGCGAACCTGGTGATGAGCACTCAGGACTACACCGTCAAGTCGTTCTACACCGGCGAAGCGCCCTTCGTCGGATTGGCCAACTACGCCGCCGTGCTCACCGCCCCGCTGTTCACGACGGCCGCGCTGAACACCGTGCTGTTCACCGCCGGGTCGCTCGTCTTCCAGTTCGGCATCGGCCTCGCGCTGGCCGTGTTCTTCACCGGCCGCTTCCTCGGCAGCGCGCTGCTGCGGTCGCTGCTCCTGCTCCCCTGGCTGCTGCCGCTGGTGGTCAGCGGCGCGGTGTGGCGGTGGATGTTCGACCAGGACCACGGCGTGCTCAACGCAGCACTGCGCCTGATCGGGATCGGCGCGGTGCCGTGGCTGAGCAGCACGGGCTGGGCCCTGCCGGCGGTGATCCTCACCAACATCTGGATCGGCATCCCGTTCAACCTGGTGATCCTGCACGGCGGCCTGCGCGCGATCCCCGCGTCGCTGCACGAAGCCGCCGCGCTCGACGGCGCGGGCGCGTGGCAGCGGTTCCGGCACGTCACCTGGCCGCTGCTGCGCCCGGTCACCGGGATCGTCCTGATGCTCGGGCTGGTCTACACCATCAAGGTGTTCGACGTGATCATGGTCGTCACCGGCGGCGGCCCGGCCAACGCCACCCAGACGCTCACCACGTGGTCCTACCGGCTGTCCTTCCAGGACTTCACGTTCGGGCGGGGCGCCGCGGCCGGGAACCTGCTGATCCTGGTGGCGACCGGGTTCGGCCTGCTGTACCTGCGCTCGGCGAAGGCGACCCTGGCCGAGGCGGCGACGTGAAGACCGCGGCCGGGGTGGTGATCGTCGCGGTGCTGCTGTTCCCGCTGTACTGGATGGTCAACGCCTCGCTGCAGCCCAGCGGCGCGCTGCTGCGGCCCGACCCGGCGTTCCTCCCGGTCGACGGCACGCTTGACGGGTACCGCCGGGCCCTCGCGACGCAGGGGCCGAACCTGGTGTCCAGTGTGGTCGTGGCGCTGGGCACGGTGCTGGTGTCGCTGGTGGTGGCGGCACCCGCGTCGTACGCGCTGGCGCAGCTGAAGGTCCGCGGCGGGCCGGCGCTGGTGTTCGTGCTGATCGTCGTGCAGCTGATCCCGGGCATCGTGCTGGCGAACGCGCTCTACACGGTGTTTTCCAACCTCGGCCTGATCGACAGCTACCTCGGGCTGGTGCTGGCGGACTCGACCGCGACCATCCCGTTCGCCGTGCTCCTGCTGCGGGCGTTCATGATCTCGGTGCCGCGGGAGCTCACCGAAGCGTCCCGTGTGGACGGTGCCGGCTACTGGCGGACGTTCTTCTCGATCATCCTCCCGGTCAGCCGCAACGCACTGGTCACGGCCGGGCTGTTCGCATTCCTGTTCGCCTGGGCCGACTTCCTGTTCGCCGTCACCCTCACCACCGGGCAGTCGTTCGAGCCCGTCACGGTGGGCATCTACCGGTTCGCCGGCAACCAGTCCGCCGACTGGAACGGGATCATGGCCACCGCCGTCCTCGCCGCGATCCCCGCGGCCGTGCTGCTCGTCGTCGCCCAGCGGTACGTCGTCGCCGGGCTGACCAGCGGCGCCGTCAAAGACTGAGGAGTCCGCGTGGTCCTGCTCATCGCAGCCGTGGAGCACGGACACCGGCGAGGAGCTCCCGTCCGAGCAGCGCGCGCACTTCTGGTGGCCCGGGTGGCGGCTGTTCATGCCGTCGCACAACGGTTACGGCCGCCTCGAGCAGCGGTTCACCGCCTACGACGGCGAGCGGATCCACGGCCGGCTGGACCAGAAGGCTGTCCAGCCGCGGTTACGGCTTACTCTCGAACAGCCCCGCGGTCGGGCGGTCGAGCCGGCCCAGGACGCGCTGCAGGGGCGACCTGCCTGGCGGCGCAGATGCGGGTGGCACCGGTGCTCGAAGCCGGCGTGACGCACCAGGCCGTGCATCTGCCCGAAGGTACACTGTGGACGGACGCGGTGACCGGGAACCGCTGCTCGGGCGGGGACGAGCGTCGAAGCGGCGCCCCGCGCGGCCGCATCCCGTTGTCCCTGCGCGACTCGGCGACTCCCGATCGGGAGACCGTGACCCCTCTTACACCGCCGTGCCCGGCGCGCGCAACATACCTACGTCGGGTATCCGGCAAAAGGTAACGAGACGCTCACATTCACAGCCGGATCGTAACTATCGAATAGTTCGCCAAGGGCGAAAAGAACCGCCTGTTCCCCTTATGCTGCGCCGACGACGGGCGTAAAGACTCTTGAAGGGCAGCAGCGGCAAGTGGTTGCGACGAGAACTCCATCGAGCGAGCGGCGGGCGAGCGGCCCGCGAGACCGGCGGCTCCCCGCCCCGGACCGGGCGGGGCCGCGGTGATCGGCTTCCTCCTCCGCCGCCTCGTCAACTACGTCGCGCTCTGCCTGGTCGCCACGTTCGCGGCGTTCTCCCTGGCCTCGCTGGCCTTCAGCCCGCTCGACGGCCTGAAGCTGCGCAACCCGCCGCCCCCGAAGGCGACGATCGACGCCAAGGCCGCGGAGCTCTACCTGAACCAGCCGATCCCCGAGCGGTTCTTCACCTGGCTCGGCGGCGTCTTCCAGGGCAACTTCGGGCGGACCATCACCGACCAGCCGATCACCGACGAACTGCTGCGCCGGATGGGCGTCAGCCTGCGGTTGTTCGTCCTGGGCATCACCATCGGCATCGTGATCGGCGTGCTGGTCGGCGTGGTCAGCGCCATCCGCCAGTACAAGATCAGCGACTACCTCGCGACGACCTTCTCGTTCGTGGTGCTTTCCACCCCGGTCTTCGTCATCGCGACGATCCTCAAGGCCGGCGCCCAGTCGGTGAACGACAACCTGCTCGACGGCTACCAGTTCTTCATCGTGCAGGGCGAGAACTCCAGCGGGCTGAGCGGCGGGTTCGGGGAGGCGCTGCTCGACCGCGTGCAGCACCTGATCGTGCCGACGCTGGCGATCGTGCTCACCCAGGTCGCCTACTACAGCCGGTACCAGCGCTCGGCGATGCTCGACGTGCTCGGCTCGGACTTCCTGCGGACCGCGCAGGCCAAGGGCCTGACCCGGCGCCGCGCGCTGTTCAAGCACGGCCTGCGCACCGCGCTGATCCCGATGGCGACGCTGTTCGCGTTCGGCTTCGGCCTGCTCGTCACCGGCGGCATCTTCACCGAGAAGATCTTCGGCTGGTACGGCATGGGCGACTGGCTGGTCACCGGGATCCAGCAGCAGGACACCAACATCGTGGCGACGGTGACGCTGTTCATCGCCGTCTGCGTGCTGTTCGCCGGCTGGCTGTCGGACGTGCTGTACGCCGTGCTCGACCCGAGGGTGAGGATCTGATGTCGGCCTCCGTCAACGAAACCGAGGCGAGCGCCGCCCCCGCCGGTGCCCCGGTCGACCTGGCTGTGGCCGGCCCGGCCGCTTCGGGCGCCGGGCGCGGCAAGCTCGTGCTGCGCCGCTTCCTGCGCAACCGCGCGGCCGTCGCCGCGCTCGCGTTGATCGTGCTGTTCTACCTGCTGGCGTTCACCTACACCTGGTACTCGCCGTGGGCCTACGACGAACTCGACCCGACGTCGTACCTGCTGCCGCCGGACGGCTCGCACTGGTTCGGCACCAACCAGATCGGCGGCGACATGTTCGCGCAGACCATGCGCGGGCTGCAGAAGTCGCTGACCATCGGGCTGCTGGCCGCGCTGTTCTCCACCGGCGTCGCCTCGGTCGTCGGGGCCGCGGCGGGCTACTTCGGCGGCTGGACCGACCGGATCGCCATGTGGGTCGTCGACCTGCTGCTGATCCTGCCGCCGTTCCTGATCATCTCCATCCTGTCGCCGGCCTTCCGCGGCAAGACCTGGCTGATCCTCGTCGGGCTGATCGCGCTGTTCCAGTGGATGATCACCGCCCGGATCGTCCGCGGCATGACGCTCACCCTGCGCGAGCGGGAGTTCGTCAAGGCCGCCCGGTTCATGGGCCAGCCGGCGCGGCGGATCATCGCCAAGCACATCGTGCCGAACATGGCGTCCCTGCTCATCATCGACGCCACGATCAACGTCGGCGTCGCGATCATCACCGAGACGTCGCTGTCGTTCTTCGGCTTCGGGGTCCAGGCCCCGGACGTCTCGCTCGGCACGCTCATCGCGGCCGGGTCCGACGCCGTCCGCACGTTCCCGTGGCTGTTCTACATCCCGGCGGGCTTCCTCGTGGTCACCGTGCTCGCGGTGAACTTCGCCGGGGACGGCCTGCGCGACGCGCTGGACCCGGCGTCGAGCCGCTCGCGGCGCAAGGAGCGCAAGCGCGTCGAGGCCGCCACGAAGTCCCCCACCGAGACCGTTTCCGCTGGAGCCGTTTCATGAGCAGCACCGCACTCGCCCTGGGCGCGGAGACCGGCAAGCCGACCGGGACCGTGCTGGAGGTGTCCGGCCTCGACGTGTCGTTCCCGTCCGAGTCGGGCCGGGTGCACGCCGTGCGCGGGCTGTCCTACCAGGTCGCCGCGGGCGAGGTGCTCGGCATCGTCGGCGAGTCCGGCTCGGGCAAGTCCGTGTCGTCGCTGGCCGTGCTGGGCCTGCTGCCGCCGCAGGCCCGCATCTCCGGGTCGATCCGGTTCCAGGGCAGCGAGATCATCGGCCGCTCCGACACCGAGCTGTCCCGGCTGCGCGGCAAGAAGATCTCGATGGTCTTCCAGGACCCGCTGTCCGCGCTCACCCCGGTTTACCCCGTCGGCGCGCAGATCGCCGAAGCCCTGCTGGTGCACGGAAAGGGCGTGGTCACCAAGGCGCAGGCGAACGCCCGCGCGGTCGAACTGCTGGACCTGGTCGGGATCCCGAACGCCGCTCAGCGCGCGAAGGCGTTCCCCCACGAGTTCTCCGGCGGCATGCGGCAGCGCGCGGTGATCGCCATCGCGATCGCCAACGACCCCGACCTGATCATCGCCGACGAGCCGACGACCGCGCTGGACGTCACCGTCCAGGCGCAGGTGCTGGAGGTGCTCAAGACCGCCCAGGAGGTCACCGGCGCCGGCATCGTGATCATCACCCACGACCTCGGCGTCGTCGCCGGGTTCGCCGACCGGCTGATGGTGATGTACGCCGGGCGCGCGGTCGAGCAGGGGCCGGTGGAGACGATCTACGCCCGGCCGCGGATGCCGTACACGCTCGGGTTGCTGGGCTCGATCCCCCGGGTCGACGCGCACGAGAAGCAGCCGCTGGTGCCGATCGAGGGCCAGCCGCCGTCGCTGGTCAGCCTGCCGCCGGGCTGCCCCTTCTCGCCGCGCTGCCCGCTGGTGACCGACGAGTGCCGCGCGGCGGAGCCGGAGCTGCTCACCATCACCCCCGGGCGCCCGGACGCCGGCGTCGACACCTCGCACCGCGCGGCCTGCATCCACACCAAGGTCCTCGACCGGCCGGACGCCGACGCGGCCGAGGTGTACGGCGCCGAACTCGTCGGGGAACCGCCGCTGGCGGCGCTGCCGCGGGCCGAGCGGACCACCGTGCTCGACGTCCAGGGCCTGGTCAAGCACTACCCGGTGACCAAGGGCCAGATCCTCAAGCGCCGGGTCGGCACCGTGCAGGCCGTCGACGGGATCAGCTTCGACATCGTCGAGGGCGAGACCCTCGGCCTGGTCGGCGAGTCCGGCTGCGGGAAGTCCACCACGCTGATGGAGATCCTCGAGCTGGTGAGCCCGGCCGCGGGCTCGGTCGCCGTGCTGGGCAAGGACGTCGCGAAGCTCGACGGCAAGGCGCGCAAGGCGATCCGCCGCGACCTGCAGGTGGTCTTCCAGGACCCGATGGCCGCGCTGGACCCGCGGCTGCCGATCGGCGACATCATCGCCGAGCCGATGCGCGTGCACGGGTACGACCGGGCGGCGATCGACCAGCGGATCCCGGAGCTGCTGCACCTGGTGGGGCTGCGGGCCGAGCACGCCGAGCGCTACCCCGCGGAGTTCTCCGGCGGGCAGCGCCAGCGCATCGGGATCGCGCGGGCGCTCGCCCTGGAGCCGAAACTGATCGTGCTCGACGAGCCGGTTTCGGCGCTGGACGTCTCCATCCAGGCGGGCGTGATCAACCTGCTCGACGAGCTGAAGGCGAAACTCGGCCTGTCGTACCTGTTCGTCGCGCACGACCTGTCGGTGGTGCGTCACATCGCCGACCGGGTGGCGGTGATGTACCTGGGCAAGATCGTCGAGATCGGTGACGTCCGGACCGTCTTCGAGCAGCCGCAGCACCCGTACACCCAGGCACTGCTGTCGGCCATCCCGATCCCGGACCCGGTCAAGGAACGCGAGCGGACCCGGATCATCCTCACCGGCGACCTGCCCAGCCCGGCGGACCCGCCGTCGGGCTGCCGGTTCCGGACCCGCTGCTTCGTGTTCGCCCAGCTGTCCGAAGAGGACGGACAGCGGTGCGTCGAGGTCGAGCCGCCGCGGGAACCGCGCGCCGCCGACCACGACGTCGCCTGCCACTACGCCAAGACCCGCGAAGTCGTGTAGCCACGCATCCGTTGGCACACAGGAAAAGAGAGGTACCCGATGAACCGACGGAGGATGGCCGCCGTCATCGCCCCCGTGGTGGCGCTGACGCTCGCCCTCACCGGCTGCAGCAGCAGCTCCGGGGGCGGGAACAACGCGCTCCAGGACCAGGGCGCCCAGGGCGTCAAGACGGCCGACATCAACGAGAAGCCGCTCGACCAGGTCAAGGACGGCGGCGACTTCAAGTGGCCGGTCGACCAGCTGCCGGACAACTGGAACGTCAACCAGGTCGACGGCACCGTGCTCGACGGCCAGAGCATGTTCGGCGCGGTCTTCCCGTACCTCTTCACGCAGAACGCCGACGCGACGGTCAGTGAGAACCCCAACTACGTCACGTCGGTCAAGCTGGTGAGCACCGACCCGCAGGTCGTCGAGTACAAGCTCAACCCGAAGGCCAAGTGGAGCAACGGCCGCGCGTTCTCCTGGGAGGACTTCGCCGCGCAGGCGAAGGTGCTCAACGGCAAGGACCCGGCGTACGAGGTCTCGCAGACCACCGGCTACCAGGACATCGCGAAGGTCGAGAAGGGCACCGACGACCTCGACGTGAAGGTCACCTTCGCGAAGAAGTTCGCGGAGTGGAAGTCGCTGTTCATCCCGCTGTACCCGAAGGAGCTCAACGCCGACGCGGAGACCTTCAACAAGTCGTTCGCGACCGAGCCGAAGATCACCGCCGGCGTGTTCAAGGTGCAGAAGATCGACCAGACCGCGAAGACCGTGGTCCTCGAGCGCGACCCGAACTGGTGGGGCACCCCGGCCAAGCTCGACACGGTCACGTTCAAGAAGGTCGAGCGCCCGGCGCTGGCGGACGCGTTCGCCAACGGCCAGATCGACTTCTACAACCTGAACAACGACGTCAACGCGTTCAAGCGCGCGCAGGGCGACCCGAACACCGCGATCCGGCAGTCCACCTACCCGGACTACACGCACCTGACCTTCAACGGCGCGAGCTCGTCGATCCTGGCCGACAAGGACCTGCGGCTGGCGCTCTTCCGCGGCATCGACACGGTCGCCATCTCGAAGGCGATCCTCGGGCAGATGCAGAAGGACACCCAGCCCCTGGGCAACCACATCTTCCTCAAGGGCGCCAAGGAGTACGTCGACAACTCCGGGCCGTACAAGTACGACGTCGAGGCCGCGAAGAAGCAGCTCGACCAGCTCGGCTGGAAGCCGGCCGGTGACTTCCGGGCCAAGGACGGCAAGCAGCTGAAGGTCCGGCTGATCATCCCGACCGGCACGCCGATCAGCCAGCAGACCGGGCAGATCATGCAGTCGCAGCTCAAGGCCATCGGCGTCAACCTGGACATCCAGGCCGTGCCGAGCACCGAGTTCTTCAAGAACTACGTCAACGTCGGCAACTTCGACGTGACGCTGTTCCGCTGGATCTCGACGGCGTTCCCGATCGCCGGCGGTCAGGGCATCTACTACAACGACCCGAAGAACATCGGCCAGAACTACGGCCACGTCGGGGACGACAAGATCAACCAGCTCTACGACACCGCGGCCCAGGAGCTGGACGACAGCAAGCGGGCGGCGGACCTGAACGAGATCGACAAGGAAATCTGGGCGGTCGGCCACCAGCTGCCGATCTTCCAGTCGGTCGGCGCGTTCGCGGTCCGCAAGACG
This sequence comes from Amycolatopsis sp. NPDC049252, assembly GCF_043197175.1. Classification (NCBI taxonomy): domain Bacteria; kingdom Bacillati; phylum Actinomycetota; class Actinomycetes; order Pseudonocardiales; family Pseudonocardiaceae; genus Amycolatopsis; species Amycolatopsis sp. NPDC049252. The sequence goes on along the minus strand of NZ_JBICSQ010000151.1, from coordinate 1,030 downwards.
GTGGCGAACTACGGTTCGCCCGGCTTCGCGAACACCCCGTACGACTTCGCGAAGATCGGCTTCGTGAAGTAGCAGTTCCTTTGCAGGTGGGCGGTGCTCGCACCGCCCACCTGCAGTACCCGAGGCAGTGGTGAAGACTCTCCTGACGCTCCGGCCGGTGCGGCACATCCTCCTGACGAGCGCCCTGGCCCTGCTGGCCTGCGCGTTCGTGTTCGCGGTGCAGCTGGCCGAGTATTCGGCCGCGGCCGGCGAACTGCGCGGGATGACGGCCCGCTCGACCGCGACCGTCGTCCGCCTCGACGGTGACTCGGCGGTGATCCACATCGCCTCACCGGACGTGACGGCCACCGTCGCGATGGACGTCCGGCCCGCGCCCGGGAGCACCCTCCCGGTGTTCTACGACCCGGCTGATCCCCGCCGCGCGGCGATCCGCGGCGCGACCCCGCTGGTGACGACCGACCGCACGACCACCTACGCGACGGCCACCGTGGTCGCCGCGGCGGGTGTGCTCGCGGTGGACGTCCTGATGCTGCTGACCCGCTTCGTGCGGCCCGGCCGCTCCGGTGGGCGCCGGACCGTGCCGATCCGCCGGGTGAAGGTGCAGCGCGGCCTGCTGACGCGCTCGTGGCTGGAGCTGGAGACGCCCCAGCCGGCGTGGCTCCCGGTGTACTTCTCCCCCGAGCTGATCGGCCTGCCTTCCCCTTCGGTCGCGGAGCTGACCGGCGACCACCGGGTGCTGGTCCGGGCCGGCGGCACGACGTTCCACCCCGCGGGCGGCCTCCGCCGGGTCGAACCCCGCGGCCGCCGCCTGGACAACCCCGCCGAACCGGACGACGAGCGCCTGTCGGCGGCCGGCCGGCCGGTCACTCTGCGCCGCCAGCTGCGGACCGACCTGCCGGTACTGGCGGTCGCCCCGGTGGTCGGCGTGTTCTGGGCCCTGGTCGACGGCACGGGGGTGGCGGGCTGGCTGGCGGTCACGACCCTGGCCGCGGCGTTCGGCTTCTGGTGGGCCGCCCTCCGCGGCTCCGAC
>NZ_JBICSQ010000150.1:0-11387 GCF_043197175.1 Amycolatopsis sp. NPDC049252 | reverse complement strand
GGTTGAACGCCAGCACCGGCCAGCGGTCGTTGATCGCGCGCGGCTGCGCGGTGTCACTGGTGTTCGGCAAGGCGCCTTGGCCGGCGGAGGCGGCGCGTACGACGGTGTCCTGCCCGATCTGCCACGTCGTCCCGGCGGTCGGCGCCGCGACCACCAGGGAGCCCCAGGCGGCCTGTTCGCCGTTCTCCTGCAGCACTCCGGGGCTCGCCGGGGTGCAGCTCAGCAGCGTCTGGCCGCCGGACTGCTGCTGCGTCCAGGTGACCGGGGTGGCGGTGTCGCCGTGCACCCACTCGGCCGAGGTGTCGAAGTGCAGGTCGACGGCGTGCGCACGGCCGTCGGCGCTGGCGGCCTGGATGGTCACGTAGCCGAACGGCACGGACTGGCGCTGCAGGTTCGCCGGGTCGACGGGCGAGAAGAACGTGACGGTCAGGTTCACCCCGCCACCGCTGAGGACGTAGGTCGAGCGGGTGCCGGTGACCTGCAGGCTCACCTGGGTCATCGGGGTCAGGGCCGGCCCGGACGGGAGCGCGGGCGAGCCGGCGAAGACGTAGGCCACCCCGTCGATGCGGGCGAGGCCGCACAGCGCGGTGATGTGCCCGGTCCAGAAGCTCGACCAGGTGCCGGGCAGGTTGTCGGACGGCTGCCAGGTGGACAGGTAGGGCGAGCGGACGATCAGCGGCGTGGCGGGCGGCCGGATCGGGCTGAAGGTGCCCGCGGCCGCCGTGCCGGGCAACCACAACGCGGCGGCGACGGCGGCGGCCGTCCCGCCGGCGAGCCGCAGGAGGTCGCGGCGGGTCAGGTGATCGCGTTCTCGGGAGGACATCGGTGGCCCCTTCCACGGCGTGCGGCGAACAGCGCAGGGACACTTTTACATCGTTGATACAACGTTGTAAATCCGCCGATGGTCGGCCTGCCCGGTTGCGCCGGGTGCCGGACGGACCACGCTGCGCACCGGTCCGGTCCCCCTGTCCCCCGGTGCTGACCTGGGCCGATCCGGGGTTCTGGTGCCGCGGACGTCGAGCCGGACAGCTCTCCCGGGCCGCGCGAAGCAGGCCTGTGTCTGGCCGGTTCCTGTCCACTCCGGGCATGATCGGGACCATGCCGAGCCGTCCCGCCGATCTCGTCTTCACCGGCGGGCCGGTGCACACCGTCGACCCGGCCCGCAGCCGGGCCGGGTCCGTCGCGGTCACCGACGGCCGGATCAGCGCCGTCGGCGGTGCTCCCCGGGCGTCGATCGGCCCGCGGACCGAGGTCGTCGACCTGCGCGGGCGGTTGCTGCTGCCCGGGTTCCAGGACGCGCACGTCCACGCCGTCGGCGCCGGGATCGAACTCGGGCGCTGCGACCTCACCGACGTCACGACCGTCTCCGGCTGCCTCGACCGGGTCCGCGCCCACGCCGCCCTGCACCCGCGGCTCGAGTGGCTGACCGGCAGCGGCTGGTCGATGGAGACGTTCGACGGCGGCCTCCCGGACCGGCGGCTGCTGGACACCGTCGTCGCCGACCGGCCCGTCGTGCTGGTCAACCGCGACCACCACGGCGCCTGGCTGAACAGCCGGGCCCTCGACCGCGCCGGGATCACCGCCGCCACCCCGGACCCGCCCGACGGCCGCGTCGAGCGCGACGCCGACGGCGTGCCCACCGGCGTCCTGCAGGAAGGGGCCATGGACCTGGTGACGCGGCTGCTGCCCGCGAGCACCGAAGCCGACGAGCTCGCCGGGCTCCTGCGGGCGCAGCGGCTGCTGCACTCGTTCGGCGTCACCGCCTGGCAGGACCCGCTGCTCGGCGAGTACGGCGGGATGCCGGACCCGGCCCGCGCGTACGCCGCGGCGACCGCACGCGGGCTGCTGACCGCGCGCGTCACCGGCGCGCTCTGGTGGGATCGGGCCCGCGGCGCCGACCAGCTCGCCGACCTGCTGATGCGGCGGGAGTCGTTGCGCGGCAAGGGCGTTCGCGCGCGGAGTGTCAAGATCATGCAGGACGGCGTCGCGGAGAACCGGACGGCGGCGATGCTGCGCCCGTACCTGTGCGGCGACCACAGTGGACTGAGTTTCGTGGATCCGGTCGCGCTGCGCGGGCACGTGACGATGCTCGACGCGCACGGCTTCCAGGTGCACTTCCACGCGCTCGGCGACCGCGCGGTGCGGGAGGCGCTCGACGCCGTCGAAGCCGCCCGCGCCGCGAACGGCTGGACCGACCACCGGCACCACCTCGCCCACCTGCAGGTCGTGCACCCCGACGACGTCCCGCGGTTCCGGCGGCTCGGCGCGACCGCGACGATCCAGCCGCTGTGGGCGGTGCACGAGCCGCAGATGGACGAGCTGACCATCCCGTTCCTCGGCCCGGAACGGGCGGCGTGGCAGTACCCGTTCGGCGCCCTGCTGCGGTCCGGGGCCACGCTCGCCGCCGGCAGTGACTGGCCGGTGAGCAGCCCGGACCCGCTGCAGGGCATCCACGTCGCGGTCAACCGCGTCCCGTACGGCGAGGACGTGCCCGCCTTCTACCCGAACCAGCGGATCGACCTGGGCGCGGCGATCGCCGCGTACACGGCCGGCTCGGCGTACGTGAACCACCTGGACGACACCGGCACGATCCGGGTCGGCCACCACGCGGACCTGGTCGTGCTCGACCGGGACCCCTTCGACGGCCCCGAAAGCGAAATCGGAGCGGCGAAGGCCGCGATGACGTTCACCGGCGGCCGGTGCGTCCACGAGGCGTGACCGGTCAGGCCTCGACGCTCACCCGCGGGTGCAGGGGCTGGCTCTCCAGCCCCTCAACGTCGAGCACCAGGAACCAGTGCGCGTTGGCCGGAATGTGGATCTTGAACATCGGCGCGGTGGCCACCCCGCCGTGCATCCGGTAGAACTGCCGGCGCCGGTAGGCCTCGAAGTTGACCGCCGTCAGGAGCCGGACGTTGGCCATGGCCGCCAACCGGACGGTGACCACCGCGTCTCTTCGTACCTTCCCCAAGTCGAACACCTTCGCTTGCATTTTCCGTCCCTCTTCCACGCGTACTTCACCCAGTTGTTTTTGTCCCGCGCTGCGAAGCAGCAGGACGACACGACAGAACGGAAAGTGCCTAGCCGGGCTCGGTCCCCGGTTTGCACGGCCGCCAGAGGGTCACGAAGTCCCCCCAAGACCGGACGAAGTCAGGGGGCTCGTGAAGCGGCCAATCCGAGCCGACGAACGCCGACGGACTGGAGGAACCGCCACCACCAGCGGATTCCCCCGGCGGTGGCGCACTCCCGGGCACGTGTACGAGGGGCGCTGTGCTCGGCCGAACGGCGGCCGAGGTGCGAGGTGCCACCACGCAGTCGGCTGCCGTCGAGGAGGCGATCGCGGCCCGCATCCGGACGACCACGGGCGGGCTCAGACCGGTGGCGGGCAAGGGAGGATCAACGGTCACCGGCGCGACGCGATCGAAATCGGGGCCGGCCGGGTCGGCGCGCACGGACTCGGAAGCTTCGGTCTCCGGCGGGGACAGCGCGGTTCCGGGCTGCACGAGATCCGCGACGGGCGCGACCAGATCGGCTGCCGGCTTGGTCAGGTCAGTCACCACCGGCGTCACCAGACGGGCAACGGGCGCCACCAGGTCGGTCACCGGCTGGGTAAGGCCGGCCACCACCGGCACGACCAAGTCGGCGACGGGCTTGATCACGCCACCGACCACCGGGCCGACAAGTCCGGTCACCGGCCGCACAAGTTGCAATAGCGGCAGCGCGAGGGCTCGGGGTACCGGCGCCACCAGACCCGGAACCGACCCGGCCAGCCGAGAAACAACAGCAACCGCCGAGATCGGCTTGGTCACGCCCGACACCACAACGCCCGCGGCGCCGGAAACCGGCGAAGCCACCGGGGTAATCCGCTTCCCCACAGCTGATCCGGACGGCATCGCGACACCCGTTTTGGCGATAGCCTTCGACACGCTGCTCGCCACACGAGCAACCGGCGCTGCCGGTGCAGCAGTCGGCTTCGCCACATCTCCACCGGTCGGCAGTCCGGTGCCCGCTACAGAGCCAGAACCCGGTGCCACCACCGCAGCAGCCGACTTCGCCGTTCGCGAACCAGCCCGCGCCACAACGCCCGCCGCACCCGAGACCGGCGGCGCCGATCCGGCGGCCGACCTCGTCGCGCCCACACCGGTCGGTACCCCGATTCTCACCAAGACACCGGATTCCGGCGCAGCTGCTGCCGATTCCGCAGGTCCTCGACCACTCGGCGGCACAACGCCCGCCGCACCGGAGAGCGGCGCCGCCGGTTTCACCACTCCCCCGCCGGACGGCACCACAACGTCCGACGCCGCACGCGAGACTGGCGTCACCTCCGCAGCAACCGACCTCAACCCTCGCGAACCAACCGGTGCCACAACACCCGCCGCACCGGAGACCGGCGCTGCCGGTTTCACCACTGTCCCGACGGACCGCGCCGCCGCACGCGGGACCGGCGCCACCTCCGCGGCAACCGACCTCACCGCTCGCGAATAACCCGGCGCCACAACACCCGCCGCACCAGAGACCGGCGCCGCCGGTTTCGCCACTCCCCCGCCAGTCGGCACCACAATGTGCGCCGCCGCACGAGGAGCTGACCGCACTGCTCGCGAACCAACCGATGCCACAACACCCGCCGCAGCAGAGACCGGCGCCGCTGGAGGCGAAACCGTGGGGGCATCCAGTGCCCCGATCACCGGTTCGGCAGCCCGCGTGTCCGGCAGCGCCCGCCGCTCGGACGGATCCACGCCGAAAACCGCCACCTGCGGCTGAGCGGTCGCCGCCTCGGCCTGGGAGGTCAGCCACCACGACAGGAGCCACATGCCCGCCACCGCGGCGGCCACCACCAGCAGGCGGCGTGCGGCGATGGCCGCTCCGCCCGGTGACGCCACGGTGCGTGCCCAGGTCACGGTCGGCGAACCTCCAGATGCCTCCAGCTGCGGGAGCAGATGGGGACGTACCCGTCAACGTCGCGCGCCACACCGGCGCTCCGCGGGGTTCGGGGCTTCCACTCGTCCGGCCTAGTTCTTTGGTGTCGGCGTGCCCGGGTGAATCCGCCAGTCAGCGGAGCGCGACCCGCCGGCCGCCGGTATCAGGGGTCCTGCGTGGTTCGGCGGGTTTCGGCCAGGGCGCCCAGCGCCATGACTCCGTGCTGTAATCCCTCGCGGAACGTCGCGCGCCGGCCCGGGCTCAGGTCCGCCAGCAGCTCCTGCTCCACCTCGCCCACCGCGGGCGCGCAGGCCGCGAGCAGGGCGCGTCCGGCGGCGGTCAGGTTGGCCAGCAGCACGCGCTTGTTGTCCGCCTTCGGCGTCCGCTCGATCAGCCCGCGCTTCTCCAGCGCCAGCACCATCTCGTGCATCGTCTGCGGGCGCAGGAACGACCGGCGCGCCAGCTGCGCGGACGAAAGCGCGCCGCTCGCCTCCAGCACGGTGAGCGCCGTGTACTGCAGCGTCGTGAGCCCGAGCGGACGCAGGGCGTCGTCCAGCAGCGCGCGGATGGCCAGCTCCAGCCGCTTGACCAGGTACAGGGTCAGCGGCGCGCCGGTGGCGGGCTGCTCCGCGGAGGTGCTCACGCGCCCATCATGGCACCTCGGAGCACCACCGGCCGGACGCTATGCTGCGATCATGGACCACGGTCGGCAGGCCCGCGTGCGCCAGGCGTTCGACACCTTCTTCGCACCACCCGGGCCGTCACCCACCGACCAGGTCCTCGAGCTGTTCCGCCGGACCGCGGAAACCGTGCCCGCCTACCGGAAGTTCCTGCGGGAACACGGGATCACGCCGGAGTCGGTCACGACGCTGGAGGACTTCCGGCGGCTGCCGCTGGTCGACAAGGCGGGTTACCACCGGAGGTACCCGCTGCCCGAGCTGTGCCGTGACGGCACGTTCGCCGGGCTCGACATGATCGCCGTCTCGTCCGGGTCGAGCGGGCATCCGACGGTCTGGCCGCGCGCGCTCGAGGACGAGCTGCACGTGGCCCGCCGGTTCGAGCAGGTCATGGTCGAGGGCTTCCACGCCGGCGAGCGCGGCACGCTCGCCGTGGTCTGCTTCCCGCTCGGCACCTGGGTCGGCGGCCTGTTCACCACGGCGTGCGTGCGCCACCTCGCGGCCAAGGGCTGCCCGATCACGGTGGTCGCGCCGGGCAACAACAAGGCCGAGATCCTGCGGGTGCTGCCCGAGCTGGCCCCGCACTTCGATCAGGTGGTGCTGCTCGGCTACCCGCCGTTCGTGAAGGACGTCGTCGACACCGGCCTGGCCGAAGGCGTCGACTGGCCCGCGTACGCGATCAAGCTGGTGCTGGCGGGCGAGGTGTTCAGCGAGCAGTGGCGTGACCTCGTCGCGCAGCGGGCCGGGATCGCCGACCCGGTCCGCGACATCGCGTCGCTCTACGGGACGGCCGACGCCGGTGTGCTCGGCACCGAGACCGCGGTGTCGGTGGGGATCCGCCGATTCTTCGCGGCGCACCCGGACCTGGCGCGCGAGGTCTTCGGCGACTCCCGGCTGCCGACGCTGGTGCAGTACGACCCGTCGAGCCGGTTCTTCGAGGAGCACGAGGGCACGCTCGTGTTCACCGGCGACGGCGGGATCCCGCTGATCCGCTACCACATCGCCGACGACGGCGGGGTCCTGCCGCACGCCGACCTGCTCGCGTTGTGCGCCCGTCACGGATTCACCCCACCGGACGGACCGGAGCTGCCGTTCGTGTACGTCTTCGGCCGCTCGCTGTTCACGGTGTCGTTCTTCGGCGCGAACGTCTACCCGGAGAATGTCACGGTAGGCCTGGAGCAGCCCGGCATCAGCGACACGGTGACCGGCAAGTTCGTCATCGAGTCGGTCGAGGACGAGGACCGCGACCGGCGGCTGCGGATCACGGTCGAGACGGCGCCGGGCGCCACGGCGGACGCGGACCGGATCGGGGAGTCGGTACGGGCGCAGCTGCTGCGGCTCAACAGCGAGTTCGCGCACTACGTCCCGGCCGAGCGGCAGCTGCCGGACGTCGTCCTGCGCCCGGCCGGCGATCCCGAGTACTTCCCCGTCGGGGTGAAGCACCGGTACACCCGGCCGTCCTGACTCAGGTCAGGCGGAAGGTGCCCGCGCAGGGATACCCCGGCAGGCCGGCCTTGTTCAGCTTCCCCGGCTGCGGATAGCCCAGCGACCACAGCTGCCCGGTCGCCGCCACGTTCGCCGCCAGCGACACGTCGGCGAAGAGCCGGATCCGCGTCTGCCGCCCGTCCGGGTGCAACGCCCAGCCGGTCAGCCGGGCGATACCGCGCGTGCGCGGTACGAACGCCGTGTCGAGCGCGACCCGCAGCTCCACCCAGACGTCCTCGGTGACCGGGCGGCGGATCCGCAGGAACCCGGCGAGCATCAGCAGCCCCAGCAGCACGAACACCCCGCTGCCACCGGCGACACCCCCCATCGCGGCCGGGCCGATGATGACGTCGGACTCGACCGGCACGGTCGCCACGGCGACGAATCCCGCGGCGCCCAGCACCAGGAACGTCAGCCCGGACACCACCGTGCGCCGGACCTGGAACGCCCGCTGCGCGGCGATCACCGGATCGAGGCGCGGCGGCGTCGGGCGGCGCGAGACCCGCTCCGCCGGCGTCGCCCCGGGCATCGGCGTGTCCTCGATCCGCGCGGCCCGCACCGACATCGCGCCGGGCAGCCGGACGAACACCCGGCGGCCGGAGCCGAGCACCCACAGCCGCCGCTCGCCGGCCAGCTGCACCCGGGGGCCGCCGGTGAGCCGGGTCCGCAGCCACCGTCCGTCCGGCAGCCGCACGGACACCCGGGCTCCCTTCACGAGCATCCCGTCCGGGGCGACGTCGAGCCGGTGGTACGGCTCCCCGGACAGGCGCCGGATCCGCAGGTAGAGGCTCAGGACGTAGCCCCACACCGCCAGCGTGGCGCCGGAGACCACCAGGTAGACGTAGGGCAGCGCGCTCCCCCGCCGCTCGACCACCGCGAGCAGGACACCGAAGGCGACGAGAAGGCCGTTGAGACCCATGCGGAGGATCACCGCGGTGGTCAGCTGCCGGACGTAGCCGGCGAACAACGGGTCCGCCCCCGACGGTAGCCGGGGCAGGGGTTCGTAGGCGCGGACTCTGTCCGCGCCGGCAGCGATGTCCATGGCTCGTTCGTCCCCAGTCCTGCGTGTGTTCGGCCGCAGCAGCGTACCGGGCCCGCGCCAAGCCGGGAGAACACCTAGGGCTTGACGAGTTTCCGGAACCGCTCCCGCCGGTCGTCGGCCGAGGAGCCGTCGGCGATGTCGTCGTCGAACCACGAGCACAGCGCACCCCACAGCTCGGCGCGGGCCGCGAAGTCGTCCTGGGTGTGCTCGATCTCGGCGACGTCGGCCACCAGCTGGTCGAGCCGCAGGTCGCAGAACCGGACGTACTCGCGCACGACGATGTTCGGGTCCATCCCCGTCCGCCCCTTGGCACCCGCCGCGCCGCGCAGCTGGGCGTGCAGGCGTTCCTCGTTGTAGAGCGGGAAACCCGTGATGGCCCCGGGGTAGCCGGAGTCGGCCGACCACTCGCGGAACGCGCTGATCGCCTGGTAACGCGTGTACCAGTCCTGTTTCCCGGTGGCCAGGTCGGTCAGCCGGCGCCAGGCGTCGCGGTCGGTGGAGCGCCAGCGGTCGAGGACCCGGCCGTCCCGGACCGGGTCCGGGTCGAGGGCCCGCAGCCGCCAGAAGTGCGCGCGGCAGCTGGCGATCTCGCAGACGAGCTGGCGGACGTAGCTGACCTGCTCCCAGACGTGCGCACGCTGGGGGCGCAGCGGCGCGGCGCGGTCCGGGGAGAACGTGACCATCTCGAAGACGCGGAACAGCTCGTGCCCGCGCAGCGCGGCGAGGTCCGGGTCCTCCCCCATCACCCACGACCGGCGCTCGGGCAGCCGTCCGCTGTGGCTGATCGTCGCGGCGTGGTAGAGCTCGCGGACGGCGCGGCGGGCCACCTCGTCGCGGGTGTCCCCGTTCAGGCGGGGGTTGCGGGCGCGATCACGCAGGTCGCGCTCGCCGCGGGGGCCGACTTCGAGCATCGCGACGGCGTACACGCTCGCCGCGTTGTAGCACTCTTCCCACGACTTGCGCGGCCCGGCCGCTTCGACCGTGTCGTCGAGCGCCTGCGGGTCCGGCGGCCAGCGCCGGTCCGGGCAGACGTCGGCCAGCTTCACGCGGCTGCCGGGGTAGGCCGGGCGGGGTTCGGGGACGGCGCCGGACATCGGCTCGACGTCCGCCATCGCCCGCCGCAGCACCGCCCAGACCAGCGAGAGGTCGAGCGCGCGGTTGGTGAGCTGCTCCCAGCTGCGGCGCCAGCGCCGGCCGAAGTTCCGGTAGTCCTCGACGAGCCGTTCGATCTCGTACTGCGACAGCGCGCAGAAGTACGACCGCATCTCGGCGGCGCGCTGGTTGTACTCGGCGAGCTGCTCCGGCGTCGCGTCCTGGACGACCAGTTCCGGCACCGGCACGCGCAGCACGCGCCGGTGCAGCTCGAGGCGCTTCTCCTTCGGGATCGCGTACGGCCGGGTGCGGACGTCGAGCTCGACGTAGCGCCGGAACCGCAGCTCCAGCGCCGCCCGCAGTTCGGCGCGGCGCAGCGCCCGGGCGTCGCCGGGCACCCCCGCGGTGGTGCGGCGGACCCACCACGAGCCGGCCACCGAGTCGCCGTGGCCGAGGACCAGCGCGTGCCGGTAGCGGGCGATCAGCAGCGCGACGTCCCGGCCGCGGCCCGCGTGGCGCGGCTGGCGGGCGAAGTCCTCACCGATCCACCACCGGGCCAGCTTCGGCTTTCCCCGGCTGCACAACGTGATCACGTCGTCGTAGGTGGCGAGCGCGTCGAGGTGCAGGTCGAGCTGTTCCTGCAGTGCGGCGATCTCGAGTCTGATGTAGACGTTCGACGGGTCGTGGCTCAGCGCGCGGTAGTACTCGGCGAGGGCCTCGTCGTAGCGGCGGTAGGTGATGAAGTGGTTGGCGCGCTGGTAGGCGTCGAACAGCTCGTACGGGATCTTCGCGTCGCGCCAGGCGGCCCAGTGGATGTTCGAGCGGACGTAGGCGCTGCGCGGGATGACGAGCGCGGCAACGGCGTTGGCCGCACGGTGCAGCACCCGCGGCCAGTTCTCGTCCTCGATCACCAGCGGGCTGGCGGCGAAGCGCGGGCACCGCACGAGCTCCAGGATCAGCTGGTAGCGGCCGGTGGTGTTGCCGGGCCGGACGGTGCCGGTGACGGTGAACGCGGCGGGCGGCTGCGCGAGCCGGATCAGCTTGGTCGCGGCCTTCCACCAACCGTCCGCGGACTCGCCGGCGTGCTCGACGATCTGGATGAAGTCGTACGAGCCGCCGACGCCCGGCACGGAGGTCGGGGTGTAGAGCCGCGAGTCGTTGAGGATCCGCTTGAACGCGGCGGTCAGCTCGACGGCGGAGTCGATCTCGCGGTCGTGGCTGTCCGCGGGCCGCTCGTCGGCGAAGAGCCGGATGTCGATCTGGTTGGCCCGGTAGGCGGCGGTTTCGAGCCGGGCCTTGCCGATGAAGTACAGCGTGAGCACGGCCGAGATGACCACCACGGACGTCTGCAGGACCGTCCAGGTGATGACGCTCGCGACCTTGGGGTCGCGGATGAAGGTGAGGTCCTGGAAGAACGGGAGGTACGGCACGATCGCGAACCCGGCCGCGACGACGCCCGCCGTCACCGCCGCGAGCCACCACCGGATCCGGTGAGCCTCCGGAAGTTCCGCTTGATCGAACCCGCCGTGTCGTCGCCCGGCCACCCGTCGACCACCCCCTCGTGTCAGATTACTCGCCCAGGGGGTGCGATTCGTTACGGCCCGTGATCTGCGATTTCGGCGATGACCTGGGCGTGGCACAGTTCCGGGACGCACCAGCACCCGAGCCGCTTCCCGCGCAGCGCGGGCAGGAGGGCGAGCAGGTCCGGCCGGGACAGCAGGTGTTCGCGGTACCGCGCGACGACGTCGGCGCGGGTGCCGTCGCGGCCGGGCCGGAACGGGCTGGCGAGCCGCGAACCTTCGAGGTGCCAGCCGCCGCGGTGCATGGCCCGCCCGACGTAGACGACGTCGGCGTAGTCCGGGTCGTCCCGGTGCCCCTTCAGGTTGACGACGGTGGTCGGCATGGGGTGCATCGTCTCATCGGGAAGCCGCGTTGTCCGGGCGTCCGGCTCCCGGCGCGCCTGAAGGGCAGCACGGCGGTCAGCCGCGGCCACACCAGCTCACCGCACCGCCGACACGTGGTCCGCCACCAGCCCATCCAGCCGCGGGGCGACTCGCACGGGGTTCGCACCGGCCAGCTCCCTTCGCGACAGCTCCCTCACCGACCTCGACACCCGGCGCACACCAACGCAGACACGTGGTCCGCCGCCCGCCTCCGCGCCGCGGCTACCCGCGGGG
>NZ_JBICSQ010000149.1:0-11449 GCF_043197175.1 Amycolatopsis sp. NPDC049252 | reverse complement strand
CCCGGATCCACGACCAGGCACGGCCCGCCGGCGGCCGCCGCCAGCAGGTAGCAGTTGGCCTGCAGCGGGCCGCTGCCGAACCCGACGACGAGCACCGAACGCCTCCCGGACATCCGCGCCGGATGGCGCCGATCACGATCGGGTTGAGACTAGCGGGCCCTGTACATGGTCCTCACAGGCTGTGCCCATACACTGCCGCTACCTCAGACGTGTGACACGAGCGGAAACCTGGGAGGGTACGGGGTGGCGACCAACCAGCAGCGCCGCGAAGCTGCGAAGCGCAAGCTCGAGAGGCAACTCGAGCGCCGATTGGAGCAGCAGAAGCGACGCAGGAGGATCGGCGCTGGTGTCGTCGGCGTGGCTGTGCTCGTCGTCGCGGGCGTGGTGGTGTGGATCGTGAGCGCCAACGGCGGCGACAGCACCGCCGACCCGGCCGCGTCGTCCTCGGCCGCCCCGCCGCCGAGCGAGATCCAGATCCCGACGCAGCGCGCGGCGATGCCGAAGCGGACGAAGGCGCTGCCGAACCCGACGACGTGCGACTACAAGGCCGACACGACGGGCAAGACGCCGAAGAAGGTGAACCTGCCCGACGGCAAGAACGTCCCGTCGACCGGCACGGTGAACGTGACGCTGAAGAGCACTGCGGGCGACATCCCGCTGACGCTCGACCGCGCGCTCGCGCCCTGCGCCGTGCAGAGCTTCATCAGCCTGGCGAAGCAGAACTTCTACAACGACACCATGTGCCACCGGCTCGGTACCGAGGGCCTGCAGATGCTGCAGTGCGGTGACCCCTCGGCCACCGGCGACCCGACGGCCGACGGCCAGGGCGGGCCGGGCTACACGATGCCGGACGAGGCGTTCCCGGAGATCAAGTACGGCCGCGGCATCCTCGCGATGGCGAAGACGCAGGCCCCGAACTCCGGCGGCAGCCAGTTCTTCATGGTCTACGGCAGCGCCGAGCTGTCCCCGGACTACTCGGTGTTCGGCAGCATCAGCGACGAGGGCCTGAAGGTCCTGGACGCGGTGGCCAGGGCCGGCATCGCGAACCCGAACCCGCAGGACGGCACGGGTGCGCCGACCAAGCAGGTGAAGTTCACGGGCGTCACCGTCCAGTAGTGCCGCACCGCATCGAGCTGAACGGGGACCCGCTCGGCCCGGGCGCCTTCCTCGCGGGGATGACCTCCTACGGTCATTTCACCGCGATGCAGGTCCGGGACGGGCGGGTCCGCGGTCTTTCCCACCACCTGGACCGCCTCACCTCGAGTACGCGGCTGCTGTTCGGCGCGGAGCTCGACACGGACTTGGTGCGCGCCTACGTCCGGCAGGCGATCGCGGGCGAACCGGCCCTTTCCGTGCGGGTCATGGTGCTCACCCGCTCCTTCGACGAGCCGATGACGCCGGAGATCCTGGTCCGGACCCTGCCGCCGCACCCGGCCGACCCGGCGCCGCTGCGCCTGCGCGCGGTGCGGTACGAGCGGGACCTGCCGCAGGTGAAGCACCTGGGCACGTTCGGCCTGATCCACCACTCCCGCCAGGCCGAGCTCGCCGGTTACGACGACGCGTTGTTCGTCGACCACCAGGGCCGGATCAGCGAGGCGTCGGTGTGGAACACCGGCTTCCTGGCCGGTGACACCGTCGTCTGGCCGGACGCGGCGGTGCTCCCGGGGATCACGATGCTCGTCCAGCGGGAGACCCTCCAGCGGCTCGGCGTCCCGCAGGAGACGCGCGAGGTCCGGCCCGCCGACCTGCCCGCGTTCGACGCGATGTTCCTCACCAACTCGGAAACCCCGGGCCGCCCGGTCGCCTCCGTCGACGACTTCGTGCTGCCGCCCGCCGATCGTGCCGTGGAGCTGCTCGCCGAGGCGTACGAAACCGTGCCCTGGGACGAAATCTGAACCACGCCACCGCCCGCCCCGTGTAAAGGGGAACACCGGGGCCGGTTGTGCCACCGGGGAGAGGGTGGGCGACGATGGCCGAAATGCGGGTTCCCGCGGTGCGCCGCGTCCTCGGGCGCACCGGCCAGGCCGCCTGCGCCGGCGTCCTGTTCGCCGTGCTGGCCGGCGGGCCCGCGCTGGCCCAGTCCGCGCCGCCACCCCCGCCGTCGGTGAAGTACTTCATCGTCCCCCACGCCGCGAACCCCGATGACATCACGTTGTTCAAGATCGCCGAGAAGGCGCTCGGCGACGGGAAGCGGTTCCAGGAGATCTTCACGCTCAACAAGGGCAGGCCGCGGCCCGACGGAACGCCGTTCGACGACCCCGCCGCGATCGAACCCGGTCAGGTCCTCCTGCTGCCGGACGACGCCCGCGACCCCGCGGTGAAGTTCGGGCCCCTGCCCACGCCCGCTCCGGCCGCCCCGCCCGCACAGGCGGCGGCTCCCGCGTCCGCCGGTTCCGGGCTGGGTACCGGTCTCGCGTCCGCGGTCAGCGGCACCGGCGGCCTGCTCACCGGCCTGATCGCCGGGCTCTGGTGGCGACGGCGGCCGCAGGTCGTGCCGCCACCGCCGTTCGCACCGGCCGAGGCGCCCGAACCGCGGTGGCCCGAGCCCGATTTCGACGACGACGGGTCCGGCTCGGTCAGCGGCACGTTGCCGATCCCGGTGGTCGTCCCCCTGCCGCGGCCTGACCAGTCGTCCGACAAGCTGCCGGTGGTGCTGCGGCAGGAGCCGATCACCGCCGAACACTCGATCATCTTCTTCGACACCGCCGACACCCAGGTGATCGCCGCGATCCGGCCGGGCTCGCAGTTCCGGTTCCGGGTCGGCCCCGCCCGCGAGCCGGACGCGGCCACCGTGCTCGTCGTGGACGACGAAAGCGAGTGACACCGGCCCGTACTTGCCGGGTCACTCTGCGCTGAACGGATCAACCGGCGCCGGAACACTGGCCATCAGCCCTCCCGTCCCGCGATAGTCGTCTGATGACCTGGGATCCCTTCGGCACGCTGCAGAAGGCGCTGTGGATCGGCGGCGCCCCGTGGACCGGGAAGTCCACCGTCGCCCGGCTGCTGGCCGAGCGGTACGACCTGACGACGTACCACCACGACTACCGGGCCCGGCCCGGGAACGCGCTGCCGGACGACGTCCCGGCCGGCGACCAGCTGACCGAGATCATGGCCGAGTTCCGGCACCGGTTCCACTACGCGCTGGACGACCTGCGCGCGCTGACGTCACCGCGGCCGATCGTCGCCGAGGGCCGGGTGCTGCGCCCCGAGCTGGTCGCGCCACTGGTGGATTCGCCGGGCCGGATGGTCGTGCTGGTGCCGACCGAGCTGTTCCGGCAGCACCAGCTGCGGCACCGGCCGGAGGAACCCGCGATCCCGGCCCAGCGGACCCGGCTGACGCGGGACCGGATGCTGGCCGCGCACGCCGTGCGCGCGGCGCGAGACCTCGGCATCCGCGTCATCGAGATCGACGGCAGCCTCGACCCCGACGGTGTCACCGACGTCGTCGGCGAGCACTTCCGGCCGTATCTGGACGGCTGAAGATAGTATTGGTCCCGCGTTGTCCGGTCGTTTCCCCCGCGGGCGGTTGACCGGATCCGGAACGAGCGCCGCAGATCGGTTTCCGACACCGTCGCCGCTTTTTCCGCGCAGCAACGGGGCTGGGTCCGTTGGTATTCCGGAAACACTTCGCGTCTCCCTCCCCGCCGTTCTGGGCGTGACGCTGCTGGGCACGCCCGCGCGGGCCGCCACCACCGAATCGGCGGAACAACTCGTCACCTGTTTCACTCGCCTGCGCCATCGCGCCGGGGAACGCCAGTGGCGCGAAGACCGGCTCGACGCGCTGCTGGCGGACCACGAGCGGTCGGGCGAGCCGTTGTTCCTCGCGGGCACCGTGGTGAACCAGGGGCGCTTCTACCCGCGGTTCGCCGCGGTCGTCCTGCTCAGCGCGCCCCTGCCGGTCATGCTGGAGCGGATCACCCGCCGGGACACCAACCCCCGTTCGCGAAGACCGCCGCGGAACGCGCCCGGATCGTGGCGGACACGGCGGCGGTCGAGCCGCTGCTGCGGGCGTCGGCGATCGTGGAGCTCGACACCCGCGGCCCGCTCCACGAGATCGTGGACCGGCTGGAGGCGCTCGTCAGCCGAAGGTGAAGTTCGGCGGGCGGCGCGCCAGGAACGCGGCGACACCCTCCGCGTAGTCCTCACCGTGCAGGGCCTCGGAGCGGATCTCCTCGACCTCCGCGTCCGAGGTCTCCTGGCCGGCGACGATCTTCTCGATGATCCGGTTCATCCCGCGGACCGACGCCTGCGAGCGGGAGCACAGCGTCCGGACGAACTCCAGCGTCGAGGCTTCGAGGTCGTCGGCCGGGAAGACGTCGTTGAGCAGGCCGATCTCGCGGGCGCGGGCCGCCGTGATCAGCTCGCCCGACAGCAGGAAGTACTTCGCGTGCGCCGGGCCGACGAGCGAGACCAGCTGGCGCGTCGAATCGAAGTGGTAGACGATGCCGAGCTTCGCCGGGGTGATGCCGAACCGCGATCCCTCGGCGGCGAACCGGAAGTCGCAGGCGACCGACACCTGGCAGCCGCCGCCGATGCAGTTGCCCTGGATCATCGCGACCGACGGCTTCCGCATCGACGTCAGCGCGGCCACCGCGCCTTCGACGGCCTTGTCGTAGCTCGCCGCACCGTCGGCGGTGGTGCGCAGCTCGCCGAACTCGCTGATGTCCGCGCCCGCCGAGAAGTGCTTGCCGCCACCCGCGATCACGAGCACCTTGAGCGCGTGATCGGCCTCGACCTCGGCCACGACGTCGGGAATCGCCGACCACATCCCGTAGGTGATCGCGTTCATCTTCTCGGGCCGGGCGAAGGTCAGCCGGGCGACTTCGCCGTCGCGCGTCAGCTCGAATCCGTCGGTCATGCCTGGCACATTAGCTTCTCGCCCTGAGCGAAACCCCGGGTGTGTGACGCGGTCGCGGCGCTAGCTTGGGGCCCATGGCGATGATCGAGGTGAACGGGACGACGTTCGGCTACGACGACGCGGGTGCGGGGCCCGCGGTCGTGCTGCTGCACGCCGCGATCGGCGACCGCAGGATGTGGGAGCCGCAGTTCACCGCGCTCACCGCCACCCACCGGGTGATCCGCTACGACCGCCGCGGCTTCGGCGAGTCCGCCGACGGCCTCGGCGAGTTCGCCCACCACGAGGACCTGCTGGCCCTGCTCGATGCCCGGGGGATCGAGCAGGCCACGCTGGTCGGGGCGTCGATGGGCGGCGCGGTCTCGATGGACACCGCGCTCGCCGCGCCGGAGCGGGTCACCCGGCTCGTGCTGCTCGGGTCCGGCCTCACCGGCCACACGTGGCCGGACCACATGCAGGCGGACATCGCCGAGCTGACCCGCGACGTCGACCCGGCGGACGTCCGGGCCATGTCCGAGGCCAACATCCGCTACCTGGTCGCGGGTCCCGCGCGCGATGTGTCCGTGCTGCCGCCGGACATGCTGGCGCTGGTGCGGGAAATGTGCGAGCAGGTGTACCACCGCCTGACGACGGCTCCACAGTGGACGGAACGGATCCCGGACACCCGCCACCGCCTGGCCGAGATCGCGACCCCGGCCCAGGTGGTGATCGGCCTGTCCGACGCGCTGGGGCTGGTGGAGCTGTCCCGGCACCTCGCGGCGTCCCTGCCGAACGCCGAACTCGTGGAACTCCCCGACACCGGTCACCTGCCCGCGCTCGAACGCCCTGACGACGTCGACGCGATCCTGCGGAAGGTCCTCTAGACCAGGCGCTTCGCGGTCAGATCCATGCCAGCCGGCCCGCGTTGTCCGAAGTGGACCATCCGGCCAGTACTTCACTGCAGACGTCCCGCTCCCGGCCGCCGCTGGTCACATCGGTCTCCTATGAAGCCGACGTCACGCGGTAGACGTCGTAGACGCCTTCCACGCCGCGGACCACCTTGAGGACGTGGCCCAGGTGCTTAGGGTCGCCCATCTCGAACGAGAAGCGGCTGACCGCGACCCGGTCGCGCGACGTCGTCACCGAGGCCGACAGGATGTTGACCTTCTCGTCGGCCAGCACCTTCGTCACGTCCGAGAGCAGGCGGTGCCGGTCGAGCGCCTCGACCTGGATGGCCACCAGGAACACCGACGACGCCGAGGGCGCCCACTCGACCTCGACCAGCCGCTCGGGCTGGGACTGCAGGTCGCCGGCGTTGGTGCAGTCGGTCCGGTGGACCGAGACACCGCCGCCGCGGGTCACGAAGCCGAGGATCTCGTCGCCCGGCACCGGGGTGCAGCAGCGGGCGAGCTTCGCCCAGACGTCGCTGGCGCCCTTGACCACGACGCCGACGTCGTTGGAGCCGCGGCGCCGGGTGACGGTGGACGGCGTCGCCCGCTCGGCGAGCTCCTCCTCCGCCGCGTCGACCCCGCCGATCAGCGCGACCAGGCGCTGGACGACGTGCTTGGCGCTGGTGTGCCCCTCCCCGACCGCCGCGTACAGCGACGAGATGTCGGCGTGGCGCAGTTCGGTCGCGATCGAGCCCATGGACTCCGCGGAGACCAGCCGCTGGATCGGCAGGCCGACCTTGCGGATCTCCTTGGTGATGGCTTCTTTGCCGCCTTCGATCGCCTCGTCACGGCGTTCCTTGGCGAACCATTGCCGGATCTTCGCGCGCGCCTTAGGCGAGCCGGCGAACTGCAGCCAGTCGCGGCTCGGCCCGGCGTTCTCCGCCTTCGAGGTGAAGATCTCGACGACTTCGCCGTTTTCCAGCTTGCGTTCCAGCGCGACCAGGCGGCCGTTGACGCGGGCGCCGATGCAGCGGTGCCCGACCTCGGTGTGCACGGCGTAGGCGAAGTCCACCGGCGTCGACTCGACCGGCAGCGTGATCACGTCGCCCTTGGGCGTGAACACGAAGATCTCGCGCGCGGCCAGCTCGTAACGCAGCGACTCGAGGAAGTCCCCCGGGTCCGCCGCCTCCCGCTGCCAGTCGAGGAGCTGGCGCATCCACGCCATCTCGTCGACGTCCACGGCGTTGCCGTTGTGCGTGCCCTTGGTCTCCTTGTACCGCCAGTGCGCGGCGATGCCGTACTCGGCGGTGCGGTGCATCTCGTAGGTGCGGATCTGCACCTCGAGAGGCTTGCCGTCCGGGCCGATCACCGTGGTGTGCAGCGACTGGTAGACGCTGAACCGCGGCTGCGCGATGTAGTCCTTGAACCGCCCGGGCACCGGCTGCCACAGCGCGTGGACGACACCCATCGCCGCGTAGCAGTCGCGGACGTCCTCGACCAGGATCCGCACGCCGACCAGGTCGTGGATGTCGTCCAGGTCGCGGCCGCGGACGATCATCTTCTGGTGGATCGAGTAGTAGTGCTTGGGCCGGCCCTCGACCTTCGCGGTGATCCGTGACGAGACGAGGTTGCTGGTGAGGTCGGTGATGACCGAGCGCAGGTAGATGTCGCGCGAGGGCGCCCGGTCGGCGACCAGGCGCACGATCTCGTCGTACTTCTTCGGCTGCAGGATGGCGAACGCCAGGTCCTCCAGCTCCCACTTCACCGTGGCCATGCCGAGCCGGTGGGCGAGCGGGGCGAGGACTTCGAGGGTCTCGCGGGCCTTGCGGGCCTGCTTCTCCGGCGGCAGGAAGCGCATCGTGCGCATGTTGTGCAGCCGGTCGGCGAGCTTGATGACCAGCACCCGCGGGTCCTTGGCCATCGCGATGACCATCTTGCGGATGGTCTCGGCCTCGGCGGACGTGCCGAGCTTGACCTTGTCCAGCTTCGTGACGCCGTCGACCAGCTCGGCGACCTTCTCGCCAAAGTCGGCCTTCAGGCTCTCGACGGCATAGCCGGTGTCCTCGACGGTGTCGTGCAGCAGCGCCGCGACGAGCGTGGTGGTGTCCATGCCCAGCTCGGCGAGGATCGTGGCGACGGCGAGCGGATGCGTGATGTACGGGTCGCCGGACTTGCGCCGCTGGTTGCGGTGCAGCTCCTCGGCGACGTCGTAGGCGCGCTGCAGCAGCCCCAGGTCGGCGTTGGGGTGCAGCTCGCGGTGGATGACCGCCAGGGGTTCGAGGACCTGCTTGACGGGGGCGGCGCGCTGGGCGGTGATCCGCCGGGCGAGCCGGGCGCGCACCCGCCGGGTGGCGGACGGGTTCGGCGCCGCGCCGTTCGGCTTCGGCGGCGCGGGCTGTGCCGCCGCCTGCCCGTTCTGCGGGGTGCCCTCTTGAGCGGGCACCGCGGCGTCGAGCTCCTGGCTCACCCGCACCTCCTGCTGCTCGTGCGGCCTTCGAACCACCAGGGTAGCCGTTCGGGTTCCCCGCCCCTCCGGGTGCGCCCGTTCAGGGTGACGCCAAGCCGCGGACCAGCGGATTCACCCGATCGCCCGGCGTGGCGAAAAGTCATGAGGGGCACCTTCATGGACTTGAGAGCCATGAAGGTGCCCCTCATGGGACGTCAGCAGACCTGCAGGGCGTGGATCTTCCGGTCCCCCAGCACGCCGCGGCCGCCGAGGGCCGCCAGTTCCATGACGACCGAGACGCTGTCGACGACCGCGCCCGCGTCCTCCAGGAGCTTGCCCGTGGCCGCGACCGTGCCGCCCGTGGCCAGGACGTCGTCGAGGATCGCGATCCGCTGGCCGGGGCGGACCACGCCGGCCGGCAGCTCGACCGTCGCCGTGCCGTACTCCAGCGCGTAGTCGACCCGGCCCGCGACCTGCGGGAGCTTGCCCGGCTTGCGGATCAGCACCACGCCGAGACCGCGGGCGTACCCGACGGCCGCCGCCAGCAGGAAGCCGCGCGCCTCCACGCCGGCGAGCGCCTCGACGCGAGAGTCGAGGGTGCCCGCCAGCGCGTCGGTCACGGCCTTGAACGCGCCCGCGTCCGCGAACATCGGGCTCAGGTCGCGGAACAGCACGCCGGGCTCGGGAAAGTCCGGCACTTCGGCGATCAGGCCGAGGGCCTCGTCCAGCTCCACGTCAGCGCTTCCTCTTCCCGGCCGGTTTGCCCGAAGGGCGCTGCTTCTGGATCCGGGCGGGCACGCTCGCCGCGGCGGCGTACGCCTTCTCCTTACGCAGTTCCTTCGCCAGTGCGTCGTCGTCCGAGGCGTCGAAGTCGTCGCCCGCGGCCTTGCGCTCCTGGCTGGCCCGGCGCTGCTGGACCCGCTCGGCCTGCTGCCGGTATTTCGGGTCGCGCATCTTGAAGTCGACCAGCAGCGGCGTCGCCAGCGCGACCGACGACAGGACGCCGACGATCGTGCCCGTGAGCTGCACCAGCGCCAGGTCCTGCAGCGTGCCCGAGCCGAGCAGCAGGTACCCGACGATCAGCAGGCCGAGGATCGGCAGCAGCGCGATGAACGCCGTGTTGAACGACCGCATCAGGGTCTGGTTCAGCGCCAGGTTCGCGGCTTCGCCGAACGTGCGGCGGGTCAGCCCGAGCAGGCCGCGTGTGTTCTCGCGGACCTTGTCGAACACCACCACCGTGTCGTACAGCGAGAACCCGAGGATCGTCAGCAGGCCGATCACCGTCGCCGGCGTCACCTCGAAGCCGACCAGCGAATACACACCCGCGGTGACGAAGATGTCGTGCAGCAGCGAAACGAGCGCCGCCGACGCCATCCGCAGGTCGAAGTAGATCGCCAGGAAGATGACCACCGCGACGAGGAACACCAGGAGGGCGATCAGCGCCTTCTGCGAGATCTCGCCACCCCAGGACGCGCTGACCGCGCTGTCACTGATCGCCTGCACGCTCGGCTGCTTGTTGCTGCCGATCGGGCCCAGGTCCTGGAACAGCGTCTGCTTCACCTTGGCGACGTCCGCCGCGTCGAGCACCTCGGAGCGGATCTGGATGGTCGACGCGGCGCCCGTGCCGACCTTCTGCGTCTCCGCGGGCTGGTGACCGAGTGCCTTCTGGAACGACTCCTTGGCCTGGTCCTCGGTGATCACGCCGTGGATGCCGGCGGCCGGCATCTGGATCTGCGTGCCGCCCTCGAACTCGATGCCGAAGTTGAAGCCGCGGAAGATCATCGACGCGAGGCACACCAGCACCAGCGCGGTGAAGAAGATGTACCAGCGCTTGCGCTTGCCGACGACGTCGAACGCGCCGGTGCCGACGTAGAGACGGCGGAAGATGCTTTCCCGCTTGCCGGGTTTCGCCGCGACCTTGGTGTCGCCGTCGGCGTCCCTGCCCAGTTCCTCGACGCCCACGTCAGGCCTCCTTCACGTTCGCGCGGCCGACCGAGGTCGACTTGCGCTGCGAACCCACTTGCTGCACGGCGCCCAGGCCCAGGTACTTCGGGTTGGACAGGAACTTCGACTTCGACGTGGACGCGAGCGCGACCAGCGGGTGCGTGACCAGGTAGACGATCACCAGGTCGAGCACGGTGGACATGCCGAGGGTGAACGCGAAGCCCTGGACGTCGCCGACCGCGATGATGTACAGGATCGCCGCGGCCAGGAAGCTCACCGCGTCCGAGGCCAGGATCGTGCGCTGGGCGCGGGTCCAGCCGCGCGGCACCGCGGACCGGAACGTCCGGCCCTCCCGGATCTCGTCCTTTATTCGTTCGAAGTAGATGACGAACGAGTCCGCCGTGATGCCGATGGCGATGATCAGGCCGGCGATGCCCGCCAGGTCCAGCGTGTAGCCGATCCAGCGCCCGAGCAGCACCAGCACCGCGAACACCAGCGAGAAGGACAACGCCAGCGACAGGATGGTGAGCACGCCGAGCAGCCGGTAGTAGAACAGGCAGTAGATGAAGACGACCAGCAGGCCGATGCCGCCGGCGAGCAGGCCGGCCTGCAGCGAGGCCAGGCCGAGGGTGGCCGACACCGTGGTCGCGTCCGAGGAGGCGAACGACAGCGGCAGCGAGCCGTACTTCAGGATGTCCGAGAGGTCCTTCGCCTCGGACTGCGTGAACTTGCCGGTGATCTGGGTGTTGCCGTCCAGGATCGCGACCTGGATGTTCGGCGCGGACACGACCTGCGTGTCGAGCACGAACGCGGCCTGCTGGTTGGTGTTCTTCGAAGTGAAGTCCGCCCAGATCTTGGTGCCCTCGCTCTTGAAGCTGAGGTTCACCACCCACTGGCCGCGCTGCTGGTCGTAGCCCGAGCTCGAGTCGGCGATCTCGGTGCCCGGCAGGAACTCCGGCTCCAGCAGGTACTTGTACGTGTCGTGGTCACCGCAGGCGACCAGCGGCAGCTTGGGGTCGTCGTTGCCCTCGAGGGGGTCCTTGGCGTTCGGCGCGCAGGTGAGCGACGCCATCGCCTGGGCGACGAGGTCCTGGTTCGGAGTGCCGTCGGCGCCGATCAGCTGCGGGTTCTGCCGGACGGCCTTCGCGGCCTGGATCTGCTTGGCCGTGTCGGCGTCGACCGAGCCGTCCGTGGGAGCGGGAGCCTGGCTCGACGCGGGCGGCGGCGTGGTGCTGCTGCTCGGCGGGGCCGGTGTGGAAGGCGGGGTGCTCGGCGCCTGCGCGGGCGCGGCGGCGGGGGCACCGCCACCACCGGCGGCCGGGCTGGACGGCGGGG
>NZ_JBICSQ010000148.1:0-11491 GCF_043197175.1 Amycolatopsis sp. NPDC049252 | reverse complement strand
CGTCACCTACGACCGCTACACCGGCGACCGGGTCGCGATAGGCCAGGCGCTGGCCGCCGAACGCGGGCTGGCGCTCATCCCGCCCTACGAGCACCCCCACGTGATCGCCGGCCAGGGCACCGCGGCCCTGGAACTGCTGGAGGAAGCGGGAACGCTGGACACCCTGGTCGTCCCGGTCGGCGGTGGTGGGCTCATCGCGGGCAGTTCGACGGCGGCGAAAGCGCTGCAACCGGGGATCCGGGTCGTCGGCGTCGAGCCCGCCGCGGGCGACGACACCAAGCAGTCGCTGGCCGCCGGGGAACGCGTCGCGATCCCCGTGCCCCGCACCATCGCCGACGGCCAGGCCGCGGAAATCCCCGGCGAGCTCACCTTTTCCATCAACCGGCACCTGGTCGACGAGATCGCGCTGGTCACCGACGACGCCGTCCGCGAAGCGATGCGCTTCCTGTTCGAGCGCCTGAAGCTCGTCGCCGAACCCAGTGGCGCGACGGGTATCGCCGCGCTGCTCAGCGGGCAGGTGGCGGCGCCGGGCCGGGTCGGCGTGATCATCAGTGGCGGCAACGTCAGCCCGGAGCGGTTCGCGGAGCTGGTCGGCGGCCGGTGACCTGACAAGAGCGGACAGGATCTTCGCGGCCGCTCTCCGCCGGCGGGATTCCGTGGTGCAATGGCCTTTCGGTCCGGCGGGGCCCGGCACCGGGGAAGGTGCACGGCATGAGGCACAAGCGTACGGCCGGTCGGCGCATCGCTCTTGCCCTCCTGGCGCTGACGACGTCGTGCGGCGTCGTCGCCGGTGCCGCGCCGGCCACGGCGGACGCGGCCGTGACGCCGTCGCTCGAGTTCGCGAACCCCGGCAGCCAGGCCCTGTTCGGCGCGGCGTACGCGGCCGCGCTGGACAACCTGCTGCGCACCAACACCATCGGCTACGACGCCCGCTACGACAAGAGCGGCCTGCTCGACCCGGCCGTCGGCCTCGTCCGCGCCGGCGGCGGGTACGACCAGCCCTGGACCCGTGACGCGTCGGTCAACAGCTGGAACGCGACGAGCCTGCTCTCCCCGGCGCTGGCGAAGAACACGCTCTGGGCGGTCGTCGACAAGGACGCCGCCGGCGCCCTGCGGGTGCAGCAGGACGACCAGCAGTGGGATCAGGTCGTCTGGGTGAGCGCCGCGTGGAACCACTACCTGGTCACGGGCGACCGGCAGTTCCTCGACAACGCCTACCGCGCCGCGGGGAACACCCTGACCATCCGGGAACACGCCACCACGGCGGGATTCAACACCACGTACGGGCTGTTCACCGGCCCGTCGTTCTTCAACGACGGCATCGCCGGCTACCCCGCGCCGCCCGCCGACGCGACCGAGTCGGTGAGCACGGGCAGCTCGCCGTGGCCGGGTGTCGCGAGCGGGATGTACCTGAGCACCAACGAGGTCTACTACGCCGCCTACGTCAACGCGGCGAACATGGCCGAGCGGCTCGGGCGTCCCGCCGCCGAGATCGCCGGCCTCCGTACCAAGGCCGTGGCGCTGAAAACCGCCATCGACAACCACTTCTGGAACCGCGCGACCGGCCTGTACAACTACCAGCTGCTCGCCGACGGGTCGCCCGGCGCCTACCAGGAGGGCACCGGGCTGGCGTTCGCGATCCTCTTCGGCGTCGCGGACCCGGCCCAGGCCCGGTCGATCCTCGCCCACGCTCACGAGATGACCTGGGGCATGCCCGACACCTACCCGCACTGGGACCGCTATTCCGCCGCCCAGCCCGGCCGGCACAACGCGATCGTCTGGCCGCTCGTGCAGGGCCTGTGGGCCAAGGCGCTGGCCCGGCAGGGTGACCAGAACGGGTTCGCCTCGGAAACCGCGCGCCTGGCGAAACTCGCCACCGGCAACAGCGGGTTCTGGGAGATCTACAACGGGGACACCGGCGTCGTCGACGGCGGTTACCAGCGGCTGGGCGACACGGTGAAGTTCCACTGGGGTTCCGAGCCCGACCAGACCTGGTCGGCCACCGCGTTCCTGGACATGGTCCACACGGGACTGTTCGGGCTCACCTTCACCGACGCCGGCCTCGCGTTCACCCCGGACCTGCCCGCCGGCTGGGGTGACGTCACCCTGCGGACCCTGCGTTACCGCGCGGCGGACCTGACGATCGCGCTGCACGGGGCGGGCGCCACGGTCGGCTCGTTCACACTCGACGGCCGCGCCGTGGCCGGCAACACCGTCCCGGCCACGCTCACCGGCTCGCACCGCGTCGAGATCACCCTCACCGGCGCGACCGGCGTCGACCGGGACGGCGACCGCGTGCCCGACGCCCAGGACCGCTGCGCCGACACCGCGGGCACGGTCGCCGGCTGCCCCGCGCCCGGTCACCTCGAAGCCGAGGACGCGTACAACACCGGCGGGGTCAAGACGAACGTCAACCACACCGGTTACTCCGGCCGCGCGTTCCTCGACGGGCTCTGGGCCCAGGGCGCGGCGTCGTCGTTCACGCTGCACCGCACGTCGGACGGCGCCACGACCGGCGCGATCACCCTGCGGTACGCGAACGCCAACAACGACACCCGCACGATGACGCTGTCGGTGGACGGCCGGGCGGTCCGGCAGGTGAGCTTCCCGAAGGTCTCCGGCAGCTGGGACGACTGGGGCACGGCGACCTTCGCCGACGTCCCCCTGACCGGCCGCGACCCGGTGGTGACCCTGTCCTACGCCGCGGGCGACACCGGCTCGATCAACCTCGACTGGCTCGAATACCACGGTTCCTGAGGCTCTTCGTTTGGCGGCCGAGGCCGCGGGTACCTGGTCAGGAGACGGCGAGCTCGGCCGCGTTCGAGCTCAGGCGCTGTGGCCTCGATGGCCCGCGACCGCCGCGACCACCAGCTACCCCTCGGTCGAGAAATTTGAGGAGCCCTTTCATGGCGAACAAAGACGAAGACGTCATCGCATTGCTCAAGCGGCAACACCGGGAAATCGGCGAGATGTTCACCGAGCTCGAGACCGCGAAGGGTGACCGGCGCACGGAGGTCTTCCGGTCGCTCGTGCGCCTGCTGGCGGTGCACGAGACCGCGGAGGAGGAGGTCGTGCACCCCGAGATCCGCGACCTCGAACCGGCGGCGGAGTCCGTGGTCGAGGCCCGGCTGGGGGAGGAGCACCGGGCCAAGGAGCTGCTGACGACGTTGCAGTCGATGGGCCCCGACGCCGAAGGCTTCGACACCCTGCTCGGGCGGTTGCGTGAGGACGTGCTGGCGCACGCGAGGCGCGAGGAACGGCACGAGTTCCCGTTCCTGCGCGCGCACCACACCCCGGAGCGGCTGCGGGCGATGGCGGCGACCGTCCGGCTGGCCGAGGCGGTGGCGCCGACCCGCCCGCACGCGGGCGTGGAGAGCGCGAAGGCGAACCTGCTGCTGGGCCCGCCGGCCGCGATCATGGACCGGGCCCGCGACGCCATCCGGACCGCGCTCGGCAAGTGATCGGTTTGACGGCGTCCTGGGGCGGGTAGTGATCTTGCCGATGGTCCCCACCGAGGAGGTTCCCGTGTCCGGTCGTCGCCTGCACTTCGTTCCCGAGACCAAGGGCTGGTGCGCCCTGTACCTCGTCGTCGGTCTCCTGCTCACCGTGAGCCCGATCTGGCAGATGGTCCACGCCGGCGAGGTCGCCGTGTTCCCGGCCATCGCGGTCGTGGCCGGTCTCGCGCTGGCCGTCACCGCGGTGATCGGGCTGGCCGCGCCGCGGTTGCGGGGCCGCTGACGGCCGCGGCTCGTATCATGCGACGGTGAGTTACTCGACGGACCCGCGGGCGGCGCGCAGCCGGGAGGCGATCCTGGTCGCGGCGCGGCGGTTGCTGGCCGACGAGGGACCCGCCGCCGTCACCCACCAGCGGCTCGCGCAGCGGGCCGGCGTGGGCCGGGCCACCGTCTACCGGCACTGGCCGCGCCCCGACCAGCTGCTCCTCGACGTCATGGCCGGCGCCGACCTCCCGCTGTTCAAGGAGCCCGCGACGCCCGTCCGCCCGTGGCTGCACCGCCAGCTCCGGCAGCTGGCCGACGAGCTGCTGCCCCCGGCCGTGGCCGGCCTGTCGCTCACGCTGATGCAGTCGGCGATCTGGGACCCGGAGATCGCCCGGCGGCGCGACGAGTCGAACAAGGTGATCAGCGAGCGGATCCAGGCCGCGATCCGGGCGGCGGTCGACTCCGGTGAGCTGGAGACCGGCGTCGACCCGGCGGACCTGCCGGCGATGCTGGTCGGGCCGGTCGTCTACCGCACGGCCATGCAGCGGGCCGAGGTGTCCGACGACCTCGTCGACCGGCTCCTCGACGGCGTCGGGACCTGGCGCGGCTGAGCACCCGGCCGGGTGTGGGTAACCGCCGCCGAAAGCCCGGTACGAGTGGAAGTTTCCGACCTCTCCTCCGGCCGGAACCGCTCCTAGGGTCATGCGCATGCCTGAGCAGTCCCGCGGTCTCACGGACGGGCTGATGCAGCCACGCCCGCTCACCGTCGCCCACGTCCTGGAGCGCGCCGAACGGCTCTACGCGCACAAGTACGTCGTCACCGCCGACGGCCGGCGGCTCACCTACGCCGAGGTGGCCGGGCACGCCCGGCGCCTCGCCACCGCGCTGGACTCCCTCGGCGTCCCGGCCGGTGCCCGCGTCGGCACCTTCGCCGGCAACAACCGGCGCCACCTGGAGGTCTACCTCGGGGTGCCGGCCGCGAAGAGGGTGCTGCACTCGATCAACATCCGGCTCTCGGCCGAGCACCTCGAGTACATCGTCAACCACGCCGAAAACGACGTCGTGTTCGTCGATCGCGGGCTGCTCCCGCGGATCTGGCCGAGCGCCGGCCGGCTGCCGACGGTGCGGCACTGGGTGGTCATGGACGACGGCACCGACGGCGAGATCCCGTCGGACCCCCGGATCCTGGACTACGACGCGCTGATCGCCGGTGCCGAGCCGTTCGCCGGCTCGTTCGAGGACGCCTTCACGCTCGCGGACGAGAACCTGGCCTCCGGGCTCTGCTACACCTCCGGCACGACCGGGCCGCCGAAGGGTGTGCTCTACAGCCACCGGTCGACGGTCCTGCACTGCCTGGGGACGCTCGCGGCCGGCTTCATCGGCCTCCGCGAGAGCGACGTCGTGCTCCCGATCGTGCCGATGTTCCACGCCAACGCCTGGGGCCTGCCCTACGGCGCGATGATGGCGGGTGCCTCGCTGGTCCTGGCCGGCGCGTCCGCGGAACCGGCCCACCTGCTGCGGCTGATGGAGGCCGAGCGGGTGACCGTCGCCGGTGCGGTGCCCACGGTCTGGACGAGCCTGGCTCCCGAGCTGCGGGCCTACGACCTGGGGGCCACGCGGATCCTGCTCAGCGGCGGTTCCGTCGTCGCCCCGGCGCTGTCCGAGACCTACCGCGCCGCGATCGGCGTGCCCATCACCCACTCCTGGGGGATGACGGAGGTCAGCCCCACCGGGGTGATCGGCGGCACGCGCACCCAGCACCGGGACGCGACCGAGGCGGAGCAGGTGGCCGTGCGAGCCGCCCAGGGCCAGCCCCTGCCGCTGGTGAACATCCGGATCGCCGACGTCGAGACCGGCCGGGAGCTGCCGCGCGACGGGCAGGCCGTCGGCGAGCTGCAGGTGGCGGGGCCCTGGGTGGCCGGGGGCTACTACCGGGTGGACGCCCGCGACAGCTTCACCGCCGACGGCTGGCTGCGCACCGGCGACCTGGCCACCATCGACGCCGACGGGTACCTGCGGCTCGTGGACCGGATCAAGGACCTGATCAAGTCCGGGGGCGAGTGGATCTCGTCGGTCGAGCTGGAGACCGTCATCGCGTCGCACCCCGACGTCGTCGAGGTCGCCGTGATCGGCCGCCCGGACCCGCGGTGGATGGAACGCCCCGTCGCCTACGTCGCCCTGCGCGAAGGCGGCACCGCCACGGCGGACGACCTCCTGGCCCACATCGCGCCGCTGGTCGCCAAGTGGTGGCTGCCCGACGAGTTCGTCTTCCTGGCCGCGCTGCCCAAGACGGGTACCGGCAAGCTCTCGAAGACCGAGCTGCGGGAGGCGGCGCGGATCGCCTGAGGCGCGTCAGGCCGGCCCGTCGAGCGTCCGGAGCTGGTGCAGCCGGAGCCCGAGCCGCAGCTCCAGGTCGTTCTCGTGGCGCCAGTCGACCCCCAGGACGCTGCCCGCGCGGTCCAGTCGCTTGAGCAGGGTGTTGACGTGCACGTGCAACGCCCGTGCGGTCGCCGCGACGTTCGCCTGGTGGTCGTAGTACGCGGTGAGCGTTTCGACGAGATCGGTGCCGCGCCGCCGGTCGTAGTCGAGGAGCGGGCCGAGGGCGCCGTCGAGGAACCGGTCGAGCTCGCCGGCCCGGTCGGGGTCGAAGACCATGGCGTACAGGGCATAACGACGGGTGGTGGCGCCCGTGTCGGTGTGCCCGAGCGCCCGCATCACGGCGCCGCAGCGGCCGGCCAGTGCGAAGGCCCGTGACCAGTCCTGGTCGATCGCCCGCTCCCCGACGACGACGAGGGGGACGCCCAGCGTGCGCCTCAGTCTACTGTGGACTTCCTCGACGGTCCGCTCGTCGTCGGCGCCGGGCAGGATCATCGTGGCCCGGCCCAGGTGTTCGCCGGCGAGCCCGCTCCGCTCCCGGGCGATGTCGTGCAGGTGGCGGGAAAGGTCGGTCGACGACACGGCCGGGGAGACCGCGACGAGGACCAGGTCCAGCCGGTCGGCGTCGATGTCGCGCGCGCGGGTGCGGGCGCGCTGGGCCGGGCTGATCCCGGGGCTGCCGACCATCAGCTCGGTCAGGAGCTCGCCGCTCAGCCGCTCGCTGGCCTCGGCCACCGCCCGCTCCTTGAGGATGAGCAACCCGAGGATGTGGGTGGCCCGTTCGAGGGTGCGCAGGTCCGTGTCGTCCGGAACCTCGTTGCCGGCACGGGCTTTCCGGCTCCAGGCCAGCGCGCCGAGGTAACTGTCACCCGCCTGGATCGCCGCCACGCTGCGGGTCGTGCCGCCGGCGCCGGGCGAGGTCGTGCACCGGCCGGAGCGGCGGGCGGCCGCCACGGCGCCGGCCAGGTCGGTCTCCGACGGGCTCGGGCACGGGCCCGACGCCGAGTCCCGGTGCACGGGCGTGGTCCCGGCCCGGTCGAGGAGCGTGACGCTGCCGCCCAGCTGGTCGGCCAGCAGCTGGGCGACGTCGCCGGGTGTCCCGCCGCCCAGCACGACACCGGTCAGGGCTTCGTGGATCGCTTGCGCCCGCTCGATCTTCCGGTACGCGCCCCGCAGCTCGCGCAAGGCGGTCCGGCTCGCTTCGTAGAGCCGGGCGTTGTCGAGCGCGACCGCGGCGTGGTCGGCGAACGCGTTCAGCAGCGCGATTTCGTCGGCCTGGAAGGACCGTTCGGACCGGTCGGCGGCGAACAGCGCGCCCACCGCTTCGCCCCGGATCACGAGCGGCACCCCGAGCAGCGCCACGAGGTCTTCGGTGACGACCAGGCGGTCGAAGTTCGGATCGTGCTCGATCAGCGTCGACGTGGCGTAGTCGCGTACCCAGTGCGGGCTCCGCGAAGCCAGGACCCGGCCACCGAGCCCGACCGTGGTCGGGATGGCCGCCGCGAGGAACTCGGCGGAGATCGTGCCCTCCGACGCCCGGGCCGACAGCCTGCCGTCCGCGCCCACCAGCGAAAGGTAGGTGAAGTCCGTGCCGATCAGGTCGTGGGCGTGGTGCACGATCGACTGCAGGACGTCGTCCAGCTCGCCCAATGCGGTGAGCGACTTGACGGTCGCGTACAACGACGCCAGCTCGCGCCGGCGGCGCACGAGCGAACCCGGTTCCGCGTCATCGGTCACGGCGCCATCCCCTCGGTGTCGGGTGGGCGAAAGACCCACCGGCACGGTGGGAGGAGTGGGTGGTCCACACCTGAACCGCAGCGTAACGGCGCCTTAATATGACCGCCATCACCTGGCTGCGCTCAATGACGAAGGCGGCACCATGGCCATCCCGCTCACCGATCCCGAAGGACAGTCCGGCCGGGTCGAGCCCGATCCGGCCACGACCCGGCGCCGGGCCTTCCGCAAGCTGCTGGCCGCGGGCCTCGTCGGCAGCTCGATCGAGTGGTACGACTTCTTCCTCTACGGCACCGCGGCCGCGCTCGTGTTCCCCAAGGTGTTCTTCCCGCACTCCTCGGCGCTGACCGGCACTTTGCTCGCCTTCAGCACGTTCTGGGCGGGCTTCGTGGCGCGGCCGATCGGCGGGGTGCTCGCCGGGCACCTCGGGGACCGGTACGGGCGCAAGCCGGTCGTCGTCGGCTGCCTGGCGATCATGGGGGCCGCGACCTTCCTGATCGGCTGCCTGCCCACCGCGTCGGCCGTCGGCGCGCTGGCCCCGATCCTCCTGGTCGTGCTGCGCTTCATCCAGGGGCTCGCGACCGGTGGCCAGTGGGGCGGCATCGTGCTGCTGCTCACCGAGTCCGCCGGTCCCAAACGGCGGGGTTTCGCCGGAACCTTCGGCCAGACCAGCGTTCCCGTCGCCGTGATCGTCTCGAACCTGATCTTCGTGGCGGCCAGCGCCCTGATGCCGGACGCCGCCTTCCTCAGCTGGGGCTGGCGCATTCCGTTCCTGCTCAGCGTCGTGATGTTCGGGGTGGTGCTCTACATCCACGTCAAGGTGGAGGACAGCCCCGAGTTCCGCGAGCTGCAACGGGAGGTGGGCAAGCCCGACGTCGCGGTGGTCCGGGCGCCCCTGGCCCAGGTGCTGCGCAGCAAGTGGGGCACCATCCTGCTCGGCTGCGGGATGCTGTCCGCCACCAACAGCCTGTTCTACGTCAGCATTTCCGGCCTGCTGAGCTACGGCACCGGAACCCTCGGGCTCAAGCGCAACGGCTTGCTCGCGGTCGTGCTGCTCGCGTCCGTGGCGATGCTCGTGATCATCCCGTGGTCCGGGCACCTCTCGGACCGGATCGGCCGCCGGCCGCTGATCCTGCTCGGCGGCCTGGGTGTCGCGGCCTGGGGCTTCCCGTACTTCGGGCTCGTCAACACCGCGTCCCTCCCGCTGATCTTCGTCGCGGTGACGGTGGGATTCGTCTTCCAGTGCCTCACCTACGGCCCGGTCGCGAGCTTCCTCGGCGAGCTGTTCGCCCCCGGCGTCCGCTACTCGGGCGCGTCGCTGGCCTACCAGCTCTCCGCGATCATCGTCAGCGGCGGCACGCCGTTCCTGATGACCGCGCTCATCGCGAAGACCGGGAGCACGGTGGCGGTCGCCGCCTACATCACGCTGATGGGGCTGATCACCTTCGCCAGCGCGTGGTTCCTGCCGGAGACGAACACCGCCGAAGTCCGCGCGGATCCGGAAGCCGTCCCGGGCACGCACCTCTACCGCTGAGAGACGAGGCCGAAGTGAAGCGGACATCGAGAACCCGCCTGCTCGCCGTCCCGGCGATGCTGGTCCTGACGGCGGCCGTCACGGCCGGCCCCGCCGCCGCGACGGCGTTGGCGCCGGCGTGCGCCGGGCTGGCCCAGCTGAAGATCCCGGCGTCGGTGATGAGCCTGCCGACCACCGGCGGCCGCGTCACCGCGGCGTCGGTCATGACGAGCGTGGTCAGCGGCAAGACGATCCGGTACTGCCAGGTCGACGCCGACCTCCATCCCGTCGACCCGGCCGCGCCCGCCATCAAGATGCGCGTCGACCTGCCTGAGGGCTGGAACCACAAGGCCATGATGTTCGGTGGCGGCGGCTTCAACGGCACGATTCCCGATCCGGCGTCGAACGTGCCGTTCGGGCCGGCCGACCAGCCGGTGCCGCTGGCCCGCGGGTACGCGACGTTCGCAAGCGACTCCGGCCACCAGCAGAACCCGGCGTCCCCGCCGTCGCTCGACGGCTCGTTCGGGGTGAACGACGAGGCCCTGAAGAACTTCGCGGCCGGTGACGCGCTCAAGAAGACGCGCGACGCGAGCCTGTTCCTCATCCGGCGCGCCTACTCCGCGACGCCCGCCGAAGTCTTCTTCGCCGGGGGTTCGACGGGCGGCCGCGAAGCACTCAACGTCGCCCAGCGGTGGCCGACCGCGTTCGACGGCGTGATTTCCGCCTTCCCGGCCTGGAACAACCTCGCCGCGATCCTGGATCTGGGTTACCTGGCCCAGGTTCTGTCGCGCCCTGGCGCTTTCCCGGGCGTGGACAAGCAAACGCTCCTCTACAACAGCGTCATCGGCGCGTGTGACGGCTTGGACGGCGTCAAGGACGGGGTCGTCTCGAACCCGGCCGGCTGCCACTTCGATCCGCGCGCGTTGCGCTGTCCCGGCGGTGTGGACGCTGGTCCGGCGTGCCTGTCGGATCCCCAGATCGGCGCGGTGCAAGCGATGTCGTCACCGTTCCGGTGGCCGTACCGGGTCGCCAGCGGCGAAACCGGCTATCCGGGCTTCCCGTTCCTCTCGGGCGCGGACATGCGGACGCCGTTCCTCGGGTTCGGGACGACCGCGCCCGCCAACCCGATGCCCGTGACGAGCGGGTACGGCCTGCAGTACTGGGACCAGTGGGTCAAGTACTTCCTGACCCGGGACCCGAACCAGAACTCCCTCGCCGTGGATCCCCGCCACCCCGGGAAGTGGCTCGCCCGGATCAGCGCCCTGTCCACGATCGAGGACCGCAACAACGCCGACCTCGGCCCGTTCGCCCGCGCCGGCGGCAAGCTGATCCTGCTGCACGGTGCGGCGGACGAGCTGGTCTCCCCGTACTCGACGAGCGACTACTACGAGCGGGTGCGCCACGAGGTGGGGCCCCGGGCGACCGACGCGTTCCTGCGCTACTACGTCGTGCCCGGGGCGAACCACGCCAACTTCGGCACCCCGGCGTTCGCGGCCGGCTGGGACTCGCTCTCGGCGCTCGAGCACTGGGTCGACGGGGGCGGGCCGCCCACGAACCCGGTCGTGACCGACCTGACCCACCCCCGCACCCGTCCGCTCTGTGCCTACCCGGCCTGGCCCCGCTACCGCGGCGGCGATCCGGACCAGGCCTCGAGCTTCGTCTGCACCCGCTGACGAAACCTGCTTCAGGAAGCGCTGCAACTGACGCTGGGCCAGTTCCAGTTTCCGTTGTGCTGGATGGTGACTCCCCAGTTGTTGCCGTTTCCGTTGGGTGTTGCCACGAGGACCTGGCTGCTGGGCCAGGTGGCGTTGACGTTCCAGGTGGCGCTGATCCGGGCGGGGCTGGGCACGGTCATGGTGACCGTCCAGGTGCTGGAGCCGCTGACCGAGACGTTGAGGTTGTACCGGTCGCTCCAGGACTGTCCCGCCGACAATGAAGCGGTGCAGTTACCGCCGCCTGGTGTGGTGGGCGTGGTGGTGGGGTTTGTCGGTGTGGTGGTGGGAGGGGTGGTGGTCGTGGTCGTGCCGCCGCCGGAGTTGAGGACGTTCAGCACCGAGTTGTAGGCGGCTTTTTTGTTGCCGTTGCCGTCGAACAGGAGGGGGCTTTCGCCGGAGCGCCAGGAGTCGCTGTCTCGTACGCCCCACACGGT
>NZ_JBICSQ010000147.1:0-12591 GCF_043197175.1 Amycolatopsis sp. NPDC049252 | reverse complement strand
CGGCGGGGGAGCGGCGGACGGGGCGGGGTCGCCGGAACAGGCGGCGAGCGCGGGCGCGACGAGGCAGGCCGCGAGCAATGGCCGCCACGTCCTCGTGGTGGTCGGATGGGGCACCGCGATCCTTACCTCCCCGGTCGGGCTGGCTGGCCCGGTCATTCTGGCCCATCCGGGCCGGGGCCCGGGGATCGACTCGCCCAGGGGTGTGCCGGAGATTACTCCAGCCGGGTGGCGGCCGGGTCCGGTGGTCGCGGATTGTGTGTCCACAATGGACGATTAACATTCCGTTCACGCTCTGAAACACCAGCCTGTCATCAAGAATCGATCGGTCTAATTCACGCCGCGCGGGTTAACGTCCCGGCCGCGCGTGCCGACGAACTGGGTGGAGGCCGCAGAGCTTCCCGTCCCCGACCCGCACCGAACCCCGTGAGAGCGATGAACGCCGAAGCAGTCACCAGCCCCGAAGTGACCAGCCCCGACGCCCCGTCCCGCCCGCCGACCGTGCCCAGCACCGTCGTCTGGTGCTGCGGCCGCCCCTACGTCCTCGAGGCGAGCCCCGGCCGCGCCCGCTGGATGGGCAACGACCACCGCGGCCGTCCCGAAGCCCTGAGCAGCGCCGAACTGCAGCGACGCGGCTGGAGCCACCGCCGCGCGTGCTGAGCCGCCGCCTCTAGGGTGAGCAGGTGAGCACCGCCGCGCCCGAAGACACCCCGAACGCCGAGCCGTCCCTGCTGCGGCAGGCCTTCAACGTCCCCAACATACTGTCGCTGCTGCGGCTGGCCGGCGTGCCGGTCTTCCTGTGGCTGCTGCTGGGCCCGAAGGAGGACGGCTGGGCGCTCGGGGTGCTCGTGTTCAGCGCCCTGACCGACTGGCTCGACGGCAAGCTGGCCCGCTGGCTGAACCAGATGTCCCGGCTCGGCGCGCTGCTCGACCCGGCGGCCGACCGGCTCTACATCCTCGCCACGCTCGTCGCGTTCCTGGTCCGCGAGATCATCCCGTGGTGGGTCGTGGTGCCCCTCGTGCTGCGCGAGGCCGTGCTCGGCGTGTGCGTCCTGACGCTGCGCCGCCGCGGCTTCGCGCCGCCGGAGGTCACCTACATCGGCAAGGGCGCGACCTTCGTCCTGATGTACGCCTTCCCGTTCCTGCTGCTCGCGCAGGGTGGCTCGGACGTCGCGGCGGTGGCCCGGCCCATCGGCTACGCCTTCACGATCTGGGGTGGCGTCCTCTACGTCTGGTCCGGCGTCCTCTACGTCGTGCAGGCGCGCAACGCCCTGCACGGGGCCGCCGACGACTGAGCGCGACCGTTCGGCCGGGTCGTGCCCGGCGGCTGCGCCGTGTGGGTGTAAGACTTCGCCCAGCACGTTTCGCCAGTGAGGGCATGAAAGGGGACCGGCGGTGTCCGCTCCTGAAGAGCTTCGTTACACCGAGGAACACGAGTGGGTCGCCACCCGCGGCGAGGACACCCTCGTCCGGATCGGCATCACCGAGTACGCGCAGGACCAGCTCGGCGACGTGGTGTTCGTCGACCTGCCCGAGGTCGGCCGCCAGGTCGGCGCGGGCGACGTCTTCGGCGAGGTCGAGTCGACCAAGAGCGTCTCGGAGCTGTTCGCGCCGGTCGACGGCGAGATCGTCTCCGTCAACAACGCCGTCGCCGACTCGCCCGAGCTGATCAACAGCGACCCCTACGGCGAGGGCTGGCTCATCGAGATCCGGCTCGAGGACCCGTCGGCGCTCGAAGCGCTCCTCGAAGCCGAGGCGTACGACGCTCTGATCAAGGGCTGAACCCCCGTCCGACCTCGGATTCCGGCCGGTGGGGGCGATCTGCTCGCGCTTCTCCGGTCCCGGGGCTCGGAGAAGCGATCAGGCACGGTACGTTGGCAGCTACACGTTCTTGAAGTACTGGCAACACAGCATGTGTGGAGGAGAGCTCAGGTGAGCACGAACGACGGGCCGGGCGGCGTTCCCCCGGAGCAGTCTCCGGAGCGGACCTCTGTCTTCCGGGCCGACTTCCTGGCCGAAGCCGAAGGCCACGAGTCCGCTCCGGCCGCCGAAGCCCCGGTCCAGGGCGTCGACGCCCTGCCCGCGGGTTCGGCTCTGCTGGTCGTGAAGCGCGGCCCGAACGCGGGTTCGCGATTCCTGCTCGACCGCGACACGACCAGCGCCGGGCGCCACCCGGACAGCGACATCTTCCTCGACGACGTCACGGTCTCACGGCGGCACGCCGAGTTCCGCCGTGAAGGCGGGGAGTTCGTCGTGATCGACGTCGGCAGCCTCAACGGCACCTACGTCAACCGCGAGCCGGTCGACCAAGCCGTCCTCGCGGGCGGCGACGAGGTCCAGATCGGGAAGTTCCGCCTGGTCTTCCTGACCGGCCCGGGGCACGGGGGCCAGGGGGCGCAGTGACGGCGGCCGGGCGGCCACAACGGGACGGGTTGAGCATCGGGGCGGTTCTGGCGCAGCTGCGCCACGACTTCCCCGACGTCACGATCTCCAAGATCCGGTTCCTCGAGGCGGAAGGCCTGGTCCAGCCGGGCCGGACGCCCTCGGGTTACCGGCAGTTCGCCGCGGCGGACGTGGAGCGGCTCAAGTTCGTCCTGGCCGCCCAGCGGGATCACTACCTCCCGTTGAAGGTCATCAAGGAGCAGCTGGACGCGGCGGACTCGGGTGCCGGGCCCGTCGCGGCCCTGCCCCGGCCGCCCCGCCGCCTGGTGCCGATCGACGCGCCGGCCGAGAACGTGGGCCTGCCCGTGGCGGACGACTTCGCCCCCGGGCGGGAGCTGCGCCTGACCCAGGAGGAGCTCCTGGAACAGGCCGGCGTCGACGCGGGAGAGCTGGCCGAGCTGCAGCAGTACGGCCTGGTCCGGCCCGGTCCGGCGGGGTTCTTCGACCCCGACGCGGTCCTGGTCGCGCGGACGGTGAAGGCGCTGACGGAATTCGGTATCGAGCCGAGACACCTGCGCGCCTTCCGCGCCGCGGCCGACCGCGAGGTCGGGCTGCTGGAGCAGATCGTGACCCCGGTGTACCGGCATCGTGACCCGGAGGCCAAAGCGCGGGCCGACGAGGTGGTGCGGGAGCTCGCGGCACTGTCCGTGACCCTGCACACGCTCCTCGTGAAGGCCGGAATCCGCGGCGTCACGGGTTGTTGAGCCGTAACGGGACGGTGAGATCCTCTTTGCGGTCCCATGTCAATGACTGAATGTTCGGCACCTCATGCCGTACCGTGAGAACAACGGTTTGCGGTAGGCGAGCCGAGAGTGTGCGGACAGCGAGCACAGCGCACGGATGACGGGTAGCGTCGGGAGTGAACGGCGCGAGTGAGTTCCAGCGCTGAAGCCCGTGTGCACGAGAGGGAGGCGAAGCCCGATGAGCGAAATGCGCGTCGTCGGTGTGCGGGTCGAGCTGCCCGCGAATCAGCCGATCTTGTTGCTGCGGGAAACCGAAGGCGAACGGTACCTGCCGATCTGGATCGGCTCGGTCGAAGCGACCGCCATCGCGTTGGAGCAGCAGGGGGTCCGCCCGGCCCGACCGCTCACGCATGACCTCCTGAAAGAGGTCATCGGGGCACTGGGCCGCGAGCTCGAGCAGGTCGTGATCACCGACCTCAAGGAAGGCACGTTCTTCGCCGAACTGGTCTTCGACGGTGACATCCGGGTCTCCGCCCGGCCGAGCGACTCGGTCGCCCTGGCCCTGCGGATCGGTGTCCCCATCCACGCCGTGGACGCGGTGCTGGAGGAGGCCGGCCTGATCATCCCGGACGAGCAGGAGGACGAGGTCGAGAAGTTCCGCGAGTTCCTCGACTCCGTTTCGCCGGAGGACTTCCGCGGCGCCGACACGTAGACACTTGCCTTGACGCGGACGTCAACGTCTAGCGTCGGGGGCATGCGGATCGGAGAGCTGGCCAAGCGCACGGGTACCACTACCCGTGCGCTTCGCTTTTACGAGGACCAGGGCCTCCTCGCGGCCCGGCGCGCGGCCAATGGCTACCGCGAGTACGACGAGGACGACCTCCAGCTGGTCACGGAGATCCTGAAGCTGCAGACGGTCGGGCTGTCCCTCGACGAGACCCGGCCGTTCGTCGAGTGCCTGCGCAGCGGCCACGAGACCGGCGACAGCTGCCCGAGCTCGATCGAGATGTACCGGCGCAAGCTCGCCGAGGCCGACGCCGTCCTCGCCCGCCTCGGCGCCATCCGCGCCGAACTCGCCGGGAAACTCGCTGAAGCGCTGGCCAGGCAGGATCCCGGCTGCGCTCCCGATCCGTGCGTCGTCCCCGAACGTCTCTGAAGGAGCCTTGTCATGTCCGAAATTGCCGAAGTCACCGACGCGACGTTCGCCGCGGAGGTGCTGGGCGGCGACGTCCCGGTGCTGGTCGAGTTCTGGGCCACCTGGTGCCCGCCGTGCCGGATGATCGCGCCGGTGCTGGCCGAGCTGGCCCGCGAACGCGCCGGGACGCTGACCGTGCGCAAGATCAACTCCGACGAGAACCCGGAGACGACCCGGTCCTACCAGGTCATGTCGCTGCCGACGATGATCCTCTTCCGCGGCGGCGAGCCGGTGCTGACGATCGTCGGCGCGCTCCCGAAGGCCCGGCTCGAAGAGCGCCTCGACCGGGCCCTCGAGGCTCAGGCGGCGGTGGCCCTGACGAACGTGTCCGCGACCTCGCGGCCGTAGAGCTCCAGGTCCAGCGACGGGTCGGCCGCGTAGGCCGCCGCCACGCCGTCGACCGCCTGGGCGATCGACATCGCCATCACCTCGGGCGTGAAAGTGCCGAACACGCCCTCGGCCTGGCCCTGCTTGAGCTGGCGGGCCAGGCCGTGCACCCGCAGGTCGTCGACCAGCACCTTCGTCATCGCCCAGGTGTCGGTGTCGTCGGCGTTGGCGGCCATCTCGGTCAGCACCCGCACGCAGTCCGGGTACGCGCGCAGGAAGGCGATCGACGTCTCGATGTGCGCCCGCAGGTAGCCGGCCCGGTCGGCCGGGTCCAGGTCGCCGTGGGTGCGCTCCTTGAGGAACTCGTTCTTCGTCTCGACGACGGTGCTGAGCACCGCCTGCATCAGCCCGGCCTTGTTGGTGAAGTGGTAGGAGATCATCCGGGTGCTGCTCAGCCCGGCGCGTTCGCGGATCCTGGCGAACGTGGCCTTGCGGTAGCCGAGGTCGTTGATGACGCCGATCGTCGCGCCGATGATCTGCGCGCGGCGGGCGGCCTCGGTCACGCTGAGGCCCATCTCGGCCATCAGGTCCGTGTTTACTTGCATGAGTAAAAATTAACACGGTTGAGTAAAAGTGTCCAGGAGGTTTGAACCACCGACCGCTGGGTACGGCGAACGGCTCAAACACTCATCCG
Organism: Amycolatopsis sp. NPDC049252; assembly: GCF_043197175.1. Classification (NCBI taxonomy): domain Bacteria; kingdom Bacillati; phylum Actinomycetota; class Actinomycetes; order Pseudonocardiales; family Pseudonocardiaceae; genus Amycolatopsis; species Amycolatopsis sp. NPDC049252. The sequence goes on along the minus strand of NZ_JBICSQ010000147.1, from coordinate 7,253 downwards.
ACCGTTGAGGCTTGCCGCGCGTCGCGTTGACCCGCCCTGTCTAGGCGCTTACCGTCGAAGAAGGTAAATCGCCACGATGTGATTCACGGTCTGGGGCCGGATCGTGGCGGTTGATCTCCGGTGGGACCCGCTCCTGGGTCCCGGCCGGCTGTCATTCGCCGGCCGCCTGGTCGGGCGAGGGGAGGCTTGCGTGGTCGAGGCTGGTTCAGAGAAGCAGCCTGTTCAGGTCGCGGCTGGTGAGCAGGGTGAACTGTTCCCCGACGACTCGCTGCCTGACGAGCTGGTCGGGTACCGCGGTCCGGCCGCGTGCCAGATCGCCGGCATCACCTACCGTCAGCTCGACTACTGGGCCCGGACGAAGCTCATCGCGCCCAGCATTCGCACCGCGCATGGCTCCGGCTCGCAGCGGCTGTACTCGTTCAAGGACATCCTGGTCCTCAAGGTCGTCAAGCGGCTGCTGGACACCGGGGTCTCGCTGCAGAACATCCGGGTCGCGGTCGACCACCTGTCCGTCCGCGGGGTCCGCGACCTCGCGAAGGTCACGTTGTTCTCCGACGGCACCACGGTCTACGAGTGCACCTCGCCCGAGGAGATCGTCGATCTGCTCCAGGGCGGCCAGGGCGTGTTCGGCATCGCGGTCAGCGGGGCCATGCAGGAGATCAGCGGCACCATCCACGAGTTCCCGGCCGAACGCGCCGACGGCGGCATCGTCGAGACGCACGAACCGGACGAGCTGACCCAGCGCCGCAACGCCCGCCGTACCGGGTGATCATCTCCGCGGCAGACGGAGTAAGGTGATCCACGCAGTCGACGAAACCGCGCGGGAGAGTCCGGACCACAACCTCGAGTCCGGCGCCGAAGGAGCAAGTCCTCCCCGGAACCTCTCAGGCACCCTGGACCGCGCGGTCTAGACGCCTCTGGAAAGCGGGTCGTCAGGACACAGCCTGATGGCCCCGCCGACGGTGCAAGCCCGGCTCAACCTCGGGCGAAACTCTCAGGCGCCCCTCTGGGGTACGGACAGAGTGGGGAGGGTTCCTCGACAGCGTTTTCGCGGATGCTGTCCGGGTCCGCCGTCCTCGGGAGGCCATCGTGCAGCAGTCACTCGCCTCCCTGGAACAGGGCATTCCCTTCGCCGACCGGCACATCGGGCCGGGTCCGGACGATCTCCGCACGATCCTCGACGTCGTCGGCGTCGCCTCCCTCGACGAACTCGCCGAGCGAGCCGTGCCCGAGTCCCTGCGCGCGTCCAGCGGCCCGCTGGAACTGCCGCCGCCGGCCACCGAAGCCCAGGCGCTCGCCGAGCTGCGGGAGCTGGCCGCGCGGAACCGGCCGATGGCCCAGATGATCGGCCTCGGCTACCACGACACCGTGACCCCGCCGGTGATCCGCCGGAACGTCCTCGAGAACCCGGCCTGGTACACCGCCTACACGCCGTACCAGCCGGAGATCTCGCAGGGACGGCTCGAGGCGCTGCTCAACTTCCAGACCATGGTCGCCGACCTGACCGGGCTGCCCGTCGCGAACGCGTCCCTGCTCGACGAGGCCACCGCGGCCGCCGAAGCCATGACGCTGGTCCGCCGCGCCGGCAAGTCGGCGTCGAACCGGTTCGTCGTCGACGAAGACACCTTGCCCCAGACCCTCGCCGTGCTCCGGACCCGTGCCGAGCCGCTGGGCATCGAGCTCGTCGTCGAAGACCTGTCCCAAGGGCTGACCGGGCTCGGCCTCGGCGGCGACTTCTTCGGGATCCTGCTGTCCTACCCGGGCGCGTCCGGCGCGGTCCGCGAGTTCGACTTCACCATTGCCGACGCCAAGAAGCACGGCGCGGCGGTGATCGTCGCGGCCGATCCGCTCGCTCTGACGTTGCTGCGGCCGCCCGGCGAGCTGGGTGCCGACGTCGCGATCGGGTCGACGCAACGGTTCGGCGTCCCGATGGGCTTCGGTGGCCCGCACGCGGCGTACCTGGCGGTCCGCCAGGGTCTGGAGCGGCAGCTGCCCGGGCGGCTGGTCGGCGTTTCGAAGGACGCCGACGGCGCGCCCGCGTACCGGCTGGCCCTGCAGACCCGCGAGCAGCACATCCGCCGCGAGAAGGCGACGTCGAACATCTGCACCGCCCAGGTCCTGCTGGCGGTGATGGCGTCGATGTACGCGGTGTACCACGGCCCCGACGGCCTGCGCGGGATCGCGCTGCGCGCCCACCGGATGGCGACCGTGCTCGCGGCCGGCCTCTGCGAGGGCGGCGTCGAGGTCGTGCACGGCGAGTTCTTCGACACGATCACCGCGGCGGTGCCCGGCCGCGCGGACGCGGTCGTCGCGGCGGCCCGCGACCTCGGCGTGAACCTGCGGCGCGTCGACGACGACCACGTCGGCGTCGCCTGTGACGAGACGACCACCCGCGAACGGCTCTCCTTGGTGTGGAAGGCCTTCGGCGTCTCGGTGTCCGATGTGGACAGCCTGGACGAGGACACGGCGGACGCGCTCCCCGCGCCGCTGCGGCGTACGAGCGGATTCCTCGCGCACCCCGTGTTCCACGCCCACCGCTCCGAAACGGCGTTGCTGCGCTACCTGCGGGAGCTGTCCGACAAGGACGTCGCGCTCGACCGCAGCATGATCCCGCTCGGCTCCTGCACGATGAAGCTCAACGCCACCGCGGAGATGGAGCCGGTCACCTGGCCGGAGTTCGCCGGGCTGCACCCGTTCGCCCCGGCCGAGGACGCGGCCGGGCTGCTGACGGTCGTCGCCGACCTCGGCGCCTGGCTGGCCCGGATCACCGGCTACGACACGGTTTCCCTGCAGCCCAACGCCGGCAGCCAGGGCGAGTTCGCCGGGCTGCTGGCCATCCGCGCCTACCACCGCGCACGCGGCGAGGGCGAGCGGAACGTCTGCCTGATCCCGGCCAGCGCGCACGGCACCAACGCGGCGAGCGCCGTGATGGCGGGCATGCGCGTGGTCGTCGTCCGGTGCGACGACGGCGGCGACATCGACCTCGCGCACCTGCGGTCCACAGTGGACGAGCACCGCGCCGACCTCGCGGCCATCATGATCACCTACCCGTCGACGCACGGGGTCTACGAAGACACCGTCGGCGAGGTCTGCGCGCTGGTGCACGACGCGGGCGGCCAGGTGTACGTCGACGGCGCCAACCTCAACGCCCTCATCGGCGTGGCGCAGTACGGCCGGTTCGGCGCCGACGTCTCGCACCTCAACCTGCACAAGACGTTCTGCGTCCCGCACGGCGGTGGCGGGCCGGGTGTCGGCCCGATCGGCGTCCGCGCGCACCTCGCGCCGTTCCTGCCGAACCACCCGCTGCAGCCCGCGGCCGGCCCGGAGACCGGCGTCGGCCCGGTGAGCGCGGCGCCGTGGGGCAGCGCGTCGATCCTGCCGATCTCGTGGGCCTACGTCCGGATGATGGGTGCCGAAGGCCTGCGCCGGGCGACCCTGGTGGCGGTGGCGAACGCCAACTACGTCGCGCGCCGCCTCGCCGAGCACTACCCGGTGCTCTACGCGGGCCGTTCGGGCCTCGTGGCACACGAATGCATCCTCGACCTGCGGCCGCTGACCAAGGAAACCGGCGTCACGGTCGACGACGTCGCGAAGCGGCTGGCCGACTACGGCCTGCACGCGCCGACGATGTCGTTCCCGGTGCCGGGCACGCTCATGGTGGAGCCGACCGAGAGCGAGGACCTCGCCGAGCTGGACCGCTTCTGCGCGGCGATGATCGCCATCCGCGGCGAGATCGGCCGCGTCGCGGCGGGGGAGTGGCCCCTGGCGGACTCGCCCCTGCGGCACGCCCCGCACACCGCGCGCTGCGTCACCGGCGAGTGGGACCGGCCCTACAGCCGCGAGACGGCGGTGTTCCCGGCCGGCGCCGGTGGCGCGAAGATCTGGCCGCCCGTCCGCCGCATCGACGGCGCGGCCGGCGACCGTAACCTCGTCTGCTCGTGCCCGCCGCCGGAGGCGTTCGCCTAGCTCCGGGCTTGCGCCGGCCTCACAGGGGCGGGAGGTAGGTTGACGCCATGGCGAGTGGTGGTGGTCCGGAGCGGACGTCCGTGGTCGTGACGGGGGGCAGCGGCTTCATCGGCCGCGCCGTCGTGCGTGCCTTCCGCGAGCGAGGCGTCCCGGTCACCGTCGTCGACCGGGTGCCGTTCCCGGACGAGCTGTCCGGCGTCCGCGTGGTCACCGGCGAACTCGGCGACGCCGCCGTCCGCGAAGAGGCCGTGACGCCGGAAACGGCGGCCATCGTGCACCTCGCCGCGCTGACTTCCGTGCTGCGCTCGGTCGAACTGCCGGAGCAGACCTTCGCCGACAACGTCCTCGTGACGCAGGAACTGCTGGAACTGGCCCGGCGCCTCGAGGTGCCGAACTTCGTGCTCGCGTCGACCAACGCCGTGATCGGCAACGTCGGCGGCGCGACCATCACACCCGACCTGCCGCCGCGGCCGCTGACGCCCTACGGCGCCACCAAGGCGGCGTGCGAAATGCTGCTGTCGGGCTACGCGGGCGCGTACGGGATGACGACGTGTGCGTTGCGGTTCACCAACGTCTACGGTCCGGGAATGTCCCACAAGGACAGTTTCGTGCCGCGGATGATGCGCGCGGCGCTGAACGGCACCGGCGTCCGCGTCTACGGCGACGGGCAGCAGCGCCGCGACCTCGTGCACGTGGACGACGTCGTCCACGCGATCATCCTGGCCGTCGGCAGCGGCTATTCCGGCACCGCGATCGTCGGCGCCGGAAAGTCGGTTTCGGTGCTGGAGATGGTCGAAGCCGTCCGTGAAGTGACCGGCGCGGAGCTGCCGGTGGAGCACGTCGAGGCGCCGGCGGGGGAGATGCCCGCGGTGGTCGTCGACGTCTCGGGGAGCGCGGAGACGATCGGCTACCGGCCGTCGATGTCGCTGACCGACGGGCTCGCCACGGCGTGGAAGTACTTCTCCGGTCTCGAGCGTCCGAACGCGACGGAGTGACCGCGGGCGTGTCCGGTTTCCTCCGCCGTCACTGGCTTCTGCTCCTCCTGCTGGTCCCCGCGATCGTCCTGCGGGTGCTCACCTGGCTCGCCTACCGGCCGGCCCTGCTGTACATCGACTCGTTCCGCTACATCGACAACCTGCACGCGCTGCGCGCCGACCAGCTCGACCCGATCGGCTACGACCTGGTGCTGCGCCCGCTGCTGGCGGTCGGCGGCCTGGCGTGGGTCGCGGCCGTGCAGCACGCCGGCGGTCTGCTGATCGCGGTCGGCGTCTACGCGCTCGTGCTGCGCCTCGGCGGCCGGCCGTGGGTCGCCGCGCTCGCCGCGGCCCCGGTGCTGCTCGACGCGTACCAGCTGCAGATCGAGCAGAACATCATGTCCGAGGTCGTCTTCGAGGCGGTGCTGCTCGGGCTGCTCTGGGTGCTGCTCGGCCGCGGTGCCCCCGGCTGGAAGCGCGCCGGCATCGCGGGGCTGCTCGTCGGGTTCGCCGTGCTGGTGCGGCTGATCGGGATCTCCCTGGCGTTGCCGCTGCTGGTCTACCTGGTCGTCGCCGGGGGCGCGTGGCGGCACTGGGCGGGCTGGCGCCGGGCGGGTGCCGGCCTGCTGGGCATCCTCGTCGTGGTCGTGCCCTACTCGGCGCGGGTGCACTCCGAGACCGGCAAGTGGGGCCTGACCGGGCCGTCGGGGAACATGCTCTACGGCCGCACCGCCGCCGTCGCCGACTGCGCGAACCTGCACCTGACGCCGGAGCTGCAGGTGTTCTGCCCGGCCGAACCGCGTGAGACGCGGCTCGTGGACAACTACACCCACGCCGACCTCGACCCGAACTGGCCCGGCCCGCTGCCGCCCGGCGCGGACAAGGCGGCGCTCGCGCACCAGTTCGCGATCGAGGTGCTCAAGGCCCAGCCCGGCGACGTCGCGGGTGCGGTGCTGGACGACTTCGCCAAGAGCTTCGCCTGGGCCCGCGAGCAGGACCCGACAGACGTCCCGCTCGACCGCTGGCAGTTCCAGCTCACCTACCCGCAGTGGGCCGACCAGTCCCTGATCGACCTGGTCACGCTGCAGAACGACGGCGTCGTCGCGAGCGTCGACGAGCCGCTGGCCGCGTTCCTGCGCGACTACCAGCTGAACGGCGGCTACGTCCCGGGCGCGGTGCTCGGCATCGGCGCGCTCCTCGGGCTGCTGACGGTCGTCCGGCGGAAACGGCCGGTGGACGCGGCGCGGGCGGGCGCGCTGCTGGCGTCGACGAGCGGGCTGGTCCTGCTGTTCGCCTCGGCGGTGTTCCAGTTCTCCTGGCGCTACCAGATCCCGGCGCTCGTGCTGCTGCCCGTCGCGGGCGCGCTCGGCTTCACGACGCTCACGTCGGCCAGCCGGAAACGCCTGGGCGCCTTCCCCGACGACGTCGACACGGGCGCGCTCGACGACTTCCGCGGCCGCCACCCCGGCCTGCGGATGTCGTCACTGGTCGTGGTCATCGCCGCCTACAACGAGGCGGGCGGGATAGGCGGCGTGCTGGAGAAGATGCCGGACGAGTGCCTGGGCCTGCCGGTGGACGTGCTGGTGGTGGTGGACGGCGGCACGGACGACACCGCGGCCATCGCCGAGGACCACGGCGCGTACGTCTGCGTCGCACCGCGCAACCGCGGCCAGGGCGCGGCGCTGCGTCTGGGCTACCACCTCGCGGCCGAGTCGGGCGCCGAGTACGTCGTGACCACCGACGCCGACGGCCAGTACGACAACAGCGAGCTGGAAGCCCTGGCCGGCCCGGTCGTCGACGGCACGGCGGACTTCGTCACCGGCTCCCGCCGGCTGGGCCACGAGGAGGCCGACAGCCGCGTCCGCTGGCTCGGCGTCCGGGTGTTCGCGGTGCTGGCGTCGGTGCTGACCCGGCGGCGGATCACCGACACGTCGTTCGGCTTCCGGGCGATGCGCGCCGACCTGGCCTGCTCGGTCCCGCTGAACGAGCCACAGTACCAGTCGTCGGAACTGCTGCTCGGCATCACCGCGCGCGGCTCCCGGGTGATCGAGCTGCCGATGAGCATGCGGCTGCGCAAGGCGGGCAAGAGCAAGAAGGGCGGCAGCGTCGTCTACGGCGCCAACTACGCGAGGGTCATGACGGGGACCTGGTGGCGGGGCTACGTGCTGCGCCGCGGCCGCAAGCCGACTGGTTGATCAGCAGCCCGGCCCGTCGTGTCGTCCATCCCGGTACGCGTGTCGTCCGTCGAGGTACGCGTGTCGTCCGTTCGATCACGCGGGTCGACCCGCCAATCACACGTGCCGGCGCTCTAGT
>NZ_JBICSQ010000146.1:0-12672 GCF_043197175.1 Amycolatopsis sp. NPDC049252 | reverse complement strand
GCGGCGGAGCAGGGTGTGGGTGGTGAGGCCGGTGTGGTCGAGGAGGGGGGTGAGGGTGGGGTGGGGTCCGATTTCGACGACGTCGGTGATGCCCAGCTCGGTCATGGTGGTGACGCCGTCGGCGAACCGGACCGTGTTGCGGACGTGATCGACCCAGTGCCGGGGATCGGTCAGGGTGGTGGCGACCCCGCCGGTGAGGTTGGTGATCACGGGGATCCGCGGCTCGTGATAGGTCAACTCCCGCGCGACCGTCGCGAACTGGTCGAGGATCGGGTCGAGGTGGGCGGAGTGGAAGGCGTGCGACACCCGCAGTTGCTTGCCGTTGAGAGCCTCGATGTCCGCCAGATCGCCGGAGAGAACCACGGAGGTCGGGGTGTTGACGGCGGCGATCGACAAACCCGGGGTCAGCAGTTCACGGGCTTGGTCTTCGGTGACCGTGAGGCTGGTCATGCCCCCGGGCGCGGTGACGGAGTCCATGAGCTGCGCTCTCGCGGTGACCAGCCGGACAGCGTCGTCCTCGTCGAGGACACCGGCGAGGTGCGCGGCGGTGATTTCGCCGAGGGAATGCCCGATGAGGACCTCGGGCCGCAAATCCAGCAGGCGGTAGAGGGCGACTTCGAAGGTGAACAACGCAGGCTGGGTGTAGCGGGTCTGGTCGACCAGATCCGGGGTGGTGAACATCGCCTCCCGCAGGTCCTCACCGAACTTCGCACACAGCCGGTCGATGGTGTCCGCGAAAAGGGGATAGGTGTCGTAGAGGGCTTTGCCCATCCCGGTCCATTGGGAGCCTTGGCCGGTGAACATCATGGCGAGTCGTGGCTGTCCGGCGTGCTGGACGGGCAGGGCGGTGGTGCCGATGAGGGCGGAGCGGTAGGGGAATTCGGTGCGTCCGTGGGCCAGGGTGGCCGCCACCCTGCTGTCGTCGAGGTCGCGGAGCCGCTCGAGTTGCTCTTCGACCGCCTCAGGGGTGGCGGCTGAGACCAGCAACGGTTGTGGCCCGGCGGGTTCGACCGGGTCGGAGACGGGGGCTTGTTCGAGAATGAGGTGGGCGTTGGTGCCGGAGATCCCGAAGGAAGACACCCCAGCCCGCCGGGTTTCGGTGTCCCACGACCGTGCTTCGGTGAGCAGGGCGACGGTGTCGTCCCATTCGACGTGGCTTGACCGTTCAGGGGCGTGCAGGGTCGGGGGCAGCACGCCATGGCGCATGGCGAGGAGCATCTTGACGATGCCACCGACGCCGGCGGCGGCCTGCGTGTGACCGATGTTGGACTTGAGCGAGCCCAGCCAGAGTGGCGTGTCGGGCGTTCGCGTGGTTCCGTAGGTTGCTTGGAGCGCTTGGGCTTCGATGGGGTCACCCAGCCGGGTCCCCGTGCCGTGCGCCTCCACCACGTCCACATCGGACGGTCCGAGACCCGCGGCCGCCAGCGCTTCCTGGATCACGCGCTGCTGCGACGGGCCATTCGGGGCGGTGAGGCCGTTGGAGGCACCGTCCTGGTTGATCGCGGAACCCCGGATCACGCCGAACACCCGGTGCCCGTTGCGCCGCGCGTCGGACAGCCGCTCCAGCACCAGCATGCCCACGCCCTCCGACAGGCCCGTGCCGTCGGCGTCGTCGCCGAACGCCTTGCACCGGCCGTCGGCGGCGAGGCCGCGCTGGCGGGAGAACTCGACGAACGTGTTCGGCGTGGCCATCACCGTCACCCCACCGGCCACCGCCAGATCACACTCACCACCCCGCAAGGCCTGCCCCGCGAGGTGAATGGCCACCAGCGACGACGAACACGCCGTGTCCACACTCACCGCGGGACCTTCGAAACCGAAGGTGTACGCCACCCGCCCCGACGCCACGCTGCCGTAGCTGCCGTTGCGGAGATAACCCTCCAGCTCCTCGGGGACCTCCGTGATCCGGGACGCGTAGTCGCCGCTGTACATGATGCCGGTGAAGACGCCGGTCCGGCTGCCCTTCAGGCCGGCAGGCACGATTCCGCCGTACTCCAGCGCCTCCCACGTCGTCTCCAGCAGCAACCGCTGCTGCGGATCCATCGCCAGCGCCTCACGCGGGCTGATCCCGAAGAACTCCGCGTCGAAACCCGCCGCGTCGTGCAGGAAACCGCCATACCGCGACGTCACCGTCCCCGGGTGGCCGGGGTCCGGGTCGAACAGGTTCTCCAGATCCCACCCGCGATCCGTGGGGTACTCGCTGATCGCGTCCACCCCCTCGGACACCACCCGCCACAGGTCCTCGGGCGAGCGCACCCCACCCGGATACCGGCAGGCGATACCGACGATCGCGACCGGTTCGTCCACAGCGGACGCTCTCGCCGGGACCACCGGCTCGGCGCCGACGATCTCCGCCTCCAGATGACGCGCGACGGCGGCGGGGTTCGGGTGGTCGAACACCAGGGTGGTGGGTACGCGCAGGCCCGTCGCGGCCTGCAGGCGGTTGCGCAGCTCCACCGAGATGAGCGAGTCGAACCCGATCTCCTTGAACGCGCGGCCGGGCGCCACGGACGCCGGATCGTCGTGTCCGAGCACGGCCGCGACGTGCTCGGACACGAGCCCCAGCAGCGCGGGAAAGCGCTCGCCGTCGGGCAGCGCGGCGATCCGGTCCGCCCACGAGCCGCCGGCGACGGACGCGGTGGCGCGCCGGAGGGGGGTGCGCACCAAGCCACGGAGCACCGGCGGCAGCGTGCCGGCCTCCGCCTGGACGCGCAGCGCGGGCAGGCTCCAGTTCGCGGCGACCACAGTGGACTCTTCCACCGCGACCGCGGTGTCGAGCATCTCCAGCGCCTGCACCGCATCGAGCTGCGCGATGCCCGCGCGGGCCATGCGCGCCACATCGGCGTCGCCGAGGTGCCCGGTCATCCCGCTCGCGTCGGCCCACAGCCCCCACGCGACGGACACGCCGGGCAGCCCGGCGGCGCGACGCGCGGCCACGAGCCCGTCGAGGTAGTCGTTGGCGGCCGCGTAGTTGGCCTGCCCACCACCGCCGAGGACGCCGATCACCGAGGAGAACGTCACGAACAGGTCGAGATCCGCGGTCAGCTCGTGCAGGTGCCGGGCGCCGTCGGCCTTGGGCGCGAACACCTTCGCGACCGAACCGGCGTCCTGCGCGGTGAGCAGCGCGTCGTCCAGGGTGCCCGCGGCGTGGATCACGCCTCGCACCGTCAGCCCCGCCAGCGCGGCCTCGAGACTGTCGCGCCGGGACACGTCACCCGCGCGCACCTCCACCCGGGCGCCGAGCGCGGTCAGGCCGGCGACCAGCTCGTCCGCGCCCGGGGTGTCCAGGCCGCGGCGGCCGAGCAGCACCAGGTCCCGCACGCCCCACGACTCCACGACGTGGCGCGCCACCAGGCTGCCGACGCCGCCGAGGCCCCCGGTGATCAGGAGGGTGCCTCCGTCCCAGGTCACCGAGGCCGGCTCCGGCTCCAGCCGCGCCAGGCGCGGGATCTCGATCACGCCGCCACGCACGCGCGCCTCGGTTTCGCCCGAGAGCGCGCCCAGCACGACCGACGGCTCCACCGAACCGTCGGAGTCCACGACGACGAACCGGCCCGGGTGTTCGACGGCGGCCGAGCGCACGAGACCGCGCACGCCGTCCGCCTGGTCGCAGACGATCGCGAGGGTCGCGTCGCCGGACCGTTCGTCGGTCACCCACCGCTGCAGGACCGCCAGGACCCCGGTCACCAGCTCACGGGCGTTCGCCGCCCGCGGAACCACGTGGGCGGTCAGCCGCTCTTCGAGCGCGTCCGGCTCGAAGACCGCGAAGGCGACCGGTTCGCCCGGCGCCACGGCGGTCCACTCGACCCGCAGCAGCGAACTCGGCCGCGACAGCCGGGTGGGGTCGACCTCCCGCAGGGCCAGCGACGACACCGACAGGACGGGGGCACCGGCCTGGTCGGCGACGTCGAGGGCCACGCTGCCGTCGTCCCGGGGTGAGACGTGGACGCGCAGCGTGGACGCACCGGTGGCGTGGACGGACACCCCCTGCCAGGCGAAGGGCAGGCGCACGTCGGCAGAGCCGAGCACGACCGGGTGCAGCGCGGCGTCCAGCAGGGCCGGGTGCACGGTGAACCCGTCGGCTTCGGTGACCGGCGGCGAAATCTCGGCGTACCAGTCGTCGCCCGCCCGCCACAGCGCGGTGAGCCCCTGGAACGCCGGCCCGTACTCGTACCCGGTGTCCGCCAGCCGCTCGTAGGCGTCGTCGAGCGGGATCCGCTCGGCCCCGGTGGGAAGCCAGGCGGTGTCCACGTCGGTGCGGTCGCAGCCGACCACGCCGGTGGCGTGCCGGACCCAGTCGTTCCCGCCGTGTCGCGCGTGGACGGCCACCGGACGCGCGCCCTCCGCGGCGGCGCCGACGGTGACCTGGATCTCGACCTCGCCGCTCGGCGGCAGCACGAGCGGGGTTTCGAGGATCAGCTCGTCCAGGGTGTCGCACCCGGCCGCCGAGGCGGCGGTGAGCGCGAGGTCGACGAACGCGGTGCCGGGCAGCAGCACGGTGCCGGACACGGCGTGGTCGGCGAGCCACGGGTACTTCGCGAGCGACAGCACGCCGGTGTGCACGACACCGCCGTCGGCGAGCTGGGTCTCCCGGCGCAGGAACGGGTGCGCGAGCTCGTCCGAACCGCCCGGCGGAATCGGGAGCCAGTACCGGCGGCGCTGGAAGCGGTAGGTGGGCAGGTCCGCGACCGGGCCGTCCCCGGTGAGCGCGGTGAAGTCGACGGGCAGGCCCTGGGCGTGCGCCTGCCCCAGCGACCGCAGGAACCGCGGCAGGCCACCCTCGTCGCGGCGGAGCGAGCCCACCGACACGGCGTCCTCGGCCGTGTCCTGCACGGCCGCGGACAGCACCGGGTGCGGGCTCATCTCCAGGAAGAAATCGTGGCCCTGCCCGGCGAGCTCGCGGATGACGGGTTCGAAGTGGACGGTCTGGCGGAGGTTGCGGAACCAGTAGTCACCGTCGGCTTCCGCGGTGTCCATGAGCGCGGCCACGACGGTCGAGTGGAAGGGCACGGCGGAGGAGCGCGGCCGCAGCCCGTCGAGCAGTCCGGCGAGGGTGTCCTTGAGCTCCTCGACCTGAACGGAGTGCGAGGCGTAGTCCACCGAGACCCGGCGTGCCCGGACGCCGTCGGCCTCGCACGAAGCCAGGAACTCGTCCAAGGCCCGCGGCTCACCCGAAACGACCACAGTGGACGGTCCGTTGACGGTGGCCACGGAAAGCCGGTCACCCCACGGCCGCAGCCGCTCGGACACGCCGTCGAAGCCCAGCGAGACCGACACCATGCCGCCGCGGCCGGACAGCGCACGGATGGCCTGGCTGCGCAGCGCGACCACCTTCGCCGCGTCTTCGAGGGACAGGCCGCCCGCGACGCACGCCGCGGCGATCTCGCCCTGCGAATGCCCGACCACCGCCGCCGGCTCGACGCCGAACGAGCGCCACAACGCGGCCAGCGACACCATCACGGCGAACAACACCGGCTGCACGACGTCGACCTCGTCGAACGTCGGCGCGCCGGGATCCCCGCGCAGCACGGCGAACAGGTCCCAGTCGACGTACCGGCCCAGCGCCCGGGCGCACTCCGCCATCCGGGCGCGGAACACCGGCGCGTCCGCCAGGAGCCCTACGGCCATCCCCGCCCACTGCGCACCCTGGCCGGGGAAGACGAACACCGCCTTCGCCCCGCGTTTCCGGACCTCCCCCGTCACGACGGCGGCCGCCGGCTTCCCGTTCGCCAGCGCGTCCAGCCCGGCCAGAGCGGATTCGTGGCCGTCCGCCACGACGACGGCGCGATGGCCGAACCGGGTCCGGCTGGCCAGCAGGGCACGCGAGACGGCCCGGAGCCCGGCCTCCGGGGTGAGGTGCTCGCGCAGCGCTTTGGCCTGGGCGCGCAACGCTTCTTCGCTGCGGCCGGACAGGACGAGCGGCACGGCCGGGAGCGCCGGCTCGGGTTCGCGGACGTCTTCGGGCACCTGCTCCAGGACGACGTGGGCGTTGGTGCCGCTGACCCCGAACGACGAGACGGCGGCCCGGCGGGGGCGGCCGGTCTCCGGCCACGGCTCGGCCGCGCCGATCAGGCGGAGGGCGCCGGCGGCCCAGTCCACGTGGGGCGACGGCTCGTCCGCGTGCAGGGTCGGGGGCAGTACCCCGTCCCGCAGCGCGTGCACGACCTTCAGCACACCGGCGACCCCGGCGGCGGCCTGCGTGTGGCCGATGTTCGACTTCAGCGAGCCCAGCCGCACCGCGTGGCCGGCGTCGCGGCCCTGCCCGTAGGTGGCCAGCAGCGCGTGGGCCTCGATCGGGTCGCCCAGCGTGGTGCCGGTGCCGTGTGCTTCCACCAGGTCGACGTCCGGTGCGGACAGCCCGGCGGCGGCCAGCGCGTCACGGATGACCTCCTGCTGCGCCACGCCGTTGGGTGCGGTGAGCCCGTTGGACGCGCCATCCTGGTTGATCGCGGACCCGCGGACCACGGCGAGCACCCGGTGCCCGCGGGCGCGGGCTTCGGACAGCCGTTCCAGCACGATCATGCTCGCGCCCTCGGCCCAGCCCGTGCCGTCCGCGTCCGCGCCGAACGCCTTGCACCGGCCGTCCGGGGAGAGCCCGCGCTGGAGGCTGAACTCGACGAACATGCCCGGGGACGAGAGCACGGTGACCCCGCCCGCGAGCGCCATCGTGCATTCGCCGCGCCGCAGCGACCCGGCGGCCAGGTGCAGCGCGACCAGCGACGACGAGCAGGCGGTGTCCACCGTGACGGCCGGCCCGCGCAGGCCGAGGGTGTAGGCGATGCGCCCGGACACCACGCTGGGGGTGGTGCCGGTGAGGGCGTAGCCGTCGGCACCGGGGCGCACCTCGTGCATCCGGGGGCCGTAGTCCTGGGCGGTGGCGCCGACGAACACGCCGGTGCGGGTGCCGTGCACCGAGGCCGGGTCGACCCCGGCGCGCTCGATGGCCTCCCACGCGACCTCCAGCGCGAGCCGCTGCTGCGGGTCCATGGCCAGCGCCTCGCGGGGGCTGATGCCGAAGAACTCGGCGTCGAACAGGTCGGCGTCGTGCACGAACCCGCCGCGGCGGGTGCTGGACTTCCCGGGAATCCCCGGTTCGGGATCGTAGAGGGCGTCGACGTCCCAGCCGCGGTTGCCGGGGAAGTCGGAGGTCACGTCGGCGCCGTCCAGCACGAGACGCCACAGGTCCTCGGGGGTGTTCGCGCCGCCGGGCAACCGGCAGGCCATGCCGACGATCGCGATCGGCTCGTCGCTTTCCGTGCGCCGCACCGGGGCGGTTTCCGGTTGCCCGCCGGTTTCGAGGTGGGCGGCGAGTGCCGCCGGGGTCGGGTGGTCGTAGGTCGCGCTGACCGGCACGCCGCGGCCGGTGGCGGCGGCGAGGGTGCGGCACAGCTCCACGGTGGTGAGCGAGTCGAACCCGAGCGACTTGAAGGTCGCGCGCTCGTCGACCTCGGCGGGGTCGTCGTAGCCGCCGACGGCCGCGGTGTGGCGGCGGACGAGGTCGAGCAGGTCGGGTGCCCCTTCGGGCTCGGGCTCGGGGGTCGGCAGCGGCGCGTCGAACCAGTGTCGCCTGCGCTGGAAGGGATACGTGGGCAGGTCGACGTGCGGGGCCGCCGGCAGGAACCGGTCCCAGTCGATCGCGACACCCGTGGTCCACAGACGACCGAGCCCGGCGAACAACGCCCGCCGGTCATCGGTGTCACGCCGCAGAAGCCCCGTGACCGCCAGATCCGGAACGCACTGCTCGACCATCGGCGTCAACGCCGGATGCGGCCCCACCTCCACCACATGCGTGACACCCAGCTCCGACAACGTCGCCACACCATCCGCGAAACGGACCGTGTTGCGGACGTGATCCACCCAATGCCGAGGATCAGTCAGGTTCGCGGCGACCTCACCGGTCAGGTTCGACACGATCGGGATCCGCGGCTCACGATAAGTCAGCTCCCTCGCCACCGCCGCGAACCGATCAAGAATCGGGTCCAGGTGCGCCGAATGGAAAGCGTGCGACACCCGCAAACGCTTCCCCTCCCACGCCTCGATCTCCTCGAGATCACCCGACACCACCACCGAACCCGGCGTGTTCACCGCCGCGATCGACAAACCCGGCGTCAGCAACGCACGAACCTGCTCCTCCGAACCCTCGACCGTGATCATGCCCCCGGGAGTGGTGATCGAATCCATCAGCTCGGCCCGCGCCGTCACCAACCGCACTGCGTCGTCCTCATCCAGCACACCCGCCACATGAGCCGCCGTGATCTCACCCAGCGAATGTCCGATCAGGACATCCGGCCGCACATCCAACAACCGATACAGCGCCACCTCGAGGGTGAACAAGGCAGGCTGGGTCCACCGGGTCCGATGCACCGACTCCGGATCACCCACCAACCCGAACTTCGCCGACAACCGGTCCACGGTCTCCGCGAACACCGGAAAAGACTCGTACAGAGCCTTCCCCATTCCGACCCACTGCGACCCCTGACCGGTGAACGCCACCGCGAGCTTCCCCATCTCCCGCACCCGCTCGGCCACCACACCCGACAAACCACGACGCAGCTCACCACGGGACTCACCCACCACCACAGCCCGGAACCCGAACTCCGCCCGGCCCAACGCCAGCATCCGAGCCGCACCCACCACATCCGGGCCGGCCTCGGCCAGACGCTCGGCCGCGGCCGTCACCGCACCGGCCGACCGACCCGACAACAGCCACGGCACCACCCTCTCGTCACCGTCCACATCGGACACCGGAGCCGCTTCCAGCACCAGGTGCGCGTTGGTGCCTCCCATGCCGAACGACGACACGCCCGCGAGCAGCGGCCGCGCTTCCTCCGGCCAGGGGCCGAGGTCCTGCTGCACGTGCAGCCGCCAGTCGTCGAGCCGGATTTCCGGATGCGGGTGCGAGAAGTTCAGGCTCGGTGGCAGGACCCGGTTTTCCAGGCACAGCACCGCCTTGACGAAACCGGCGATGCCGGCGGCGCCCTCGAGGTGCCCGATGTTGGTCTTCACCGAGCCCACCGCCAGCGCGGCGGCACGGCCGGGCGCGGTGCCGAGGACCTCGCCGAGCGCGGCGGCCTCGACCGGGTCGCCGACCGCGGTGCCCGTGCCGTGCAGCTCGACGTACTGCACCTGCGAGGGTGCCACCCGCGCGTCCGCGCAGGCGCGGCGCAGCACGTCCGCCTGGGCGTCCACGCTGGGCACGGTGAGCCCGGCGCCCGCGCCCTCGTTGTTGACCGCGCCGCCGCGCAGGATCGCGCGGACGTGGTCACCGTCGGCGAGCGCGTCCGCGAGCCGCTTGAGCACGACGACGCCGCCTCCTTCGCCGCGCACGTAACCGTTGGCACGCTCGTCGAAGGTGAAGCACCGGCCGTCCGGGGACAGCGCACCGAACTTCGACGCCCCGACGAAACTCTCCGGCGCGACGATCAGGTTCACCCCGCCGGCGAGCGCGAAGTCGCACTCCCCCAGCCGCAGGCTCTGCATCGCCGAGTGCACGGCGACGAGCGCCGACGACTGGCCGGTGTCGACGACGAGACTCGGGCCGCGCAGGCCGAGGAAGTAGGAGACGCGGTTGGCGATGATGCCGCGCTGCGTTCCGGTGAGCGAGTGCTGGGTCACCGCGCCGGGGCCGCCGCGGCGGGCGAGCGTCGCGTAGTCGTCGGAAGCCGCGCCCACGAAGACCCCGCCCCGCGTCCCCTCGACCCGGGCGGGCACGATGCCGGCGCTTTCCAGCGACTCCCACGCCAGTTCCAGCACGAGCCGCTGCTGCGGGTCCATGCTCGCCGCCTCACGCGGGGAGATGCCGAAGAACGCGGCGTCGAAGAGGTCGACGCGGTCGAGGAACCCGCCCGCGGCGGTAACCGCCTTGCCCGGTGCGCCCGGGTCGGGGTCGGTGAACTCACCCGCGTCCCACCGGTCCGCCGGCACCGTGGTGATCGCGTCGGCCCCATCGCAGAGCAGCCGCCAGAACGCGGCCGGATCGGGCGCGCCGGGCAGGCGGCAGGCGAGACCGACCACCGCGACGGCGTGCTCGTTCAGGGGGCTGCTGGGCTGGCTCACGCTCGTCCGCTCCTCACGCTGGGGGGTCACCAGAAGATGGGCAGGCGGTTCACGCCCTGCACGGTGCCGGTTCCCGGCGCGCGGTAGGGCAGGTTCTCGGCCGGCTCGGCCAGCTTGAGCCCGGGCAGGCGCGCGAACAGTTTCGACAGCGCCACCTGCACCTCCAGCCGGGCGAGGTTCTGGCCGAGGCACTGGTGGATGCCGTAGCCGAAGGTGAGGTGGTTGCGGCCGGCGCGGTCGAACCGGATCGCGTGCGGGTCGTCGTGCACGGAGGCGTCGCGGTTGCCGAGGGTCGCGGAGATCAGCACGCCCTCCCCGGCCCGGACGGTGGTGCCCTCGATCTCGATGTCCTCCAGTGCCACGCGCACCCCGGCGAGGTCGGTGACGGCAAGCACGCGCAGCAGCTCCTCCGCGACGGCGGGCAGGCGCTCCTCGTCACCGAGCGCGGCGATCTGCTCCGGGTGGTCGAGCAGCGTCACCACGGACATCGCCAGGGTGGAGGCGGTGGTGTCGTGCCCGGCCACCAGCAGGACGAGCGCGATCTGGACGAGCTCGTGCTGCGTCAGCTCCCCGGCCACGACCGCGGGGGCCAGCTCGCCCATCAGCCCGGGGCCGGGCTCGGTGCGCCGCAGCGTGACCAGCCGGTCCAGGTACCCGATCAGCTCACCCCCGGCGGCCTGCGAGTCCTCCTGGGTGGTCGCGTGCAGGAGCCGGCGCGAGGCGTCCTGGAAGAAGTCCAGGTCCTCCTCGGCCAGGCCCAGCACCTCCGACATCACCTGTGACGGCACCGGGGTCGTGAAAGCGGACACCAGGTCGACCGGCTGGGGCAGCGACTCGACGTGGTCGAGGTACCGGTCGACGATGCGCTCGACCATCGGGCGCATCGCGCGGACGCTGCGGAGGCTGAAGTACGGGTTGAGCAGCCGCCGGTGGTCGTCGTGCACGGGCGGGTCCATGCCGATGAGCACGAGCTGCCGGGCGACGCCGGCCCGGAACCGCGGGGCCACGAGGGGATAGCCGTCACGCGTCCGGTCGGCCGACAGCCTGCGGTCGGCGAGCAGGCTGCGTGCCGCCGCGTAGCCGGTGACCAACCAGACCTCGCGGCCGTCGAACAGCGTCACGCGGGACAGCGGCCCGCGCTCGGCGAGGGCGAGGTAACCGGGCGGGGCCTGGTACGGGCACTCGCGCGGCTGCGGAAAAGGCGCCTGGGTCATCGTCACTGTCCTCGCGCTGTCTGCGGACGGGCAACGGCCCGAACGGGCCCGCCGAGGACGGTAAGCAGGGCGGCGGCCCCGCGGCAACGCGGCTTTAGCACGCCATCAGTGCCGCCTTGCCGGGCCGAAACCTCCGGCACGGCACCGGGCTTTGCGCATTTCGGGCACTGAAGACAGCTTTTGGGGTGCCTTTAGGACGCCGCCGACCATGGAAGGGGTTGCGGCGCTCACCCGCGCCGGGAAACCGACACCGGTCCCGAGGGACGGGGAAGGGAGAACGACGTGGACATCCGGGTCCTGTCGGCCGGGACCGCGTTGCCCGGCGCACCCGTGAGCAACGCGGCGCTGGCCGCCCGCTTCGGCATGGACACCCTGTGGGAACAGTGGGTCGACGCCTTCATCGGCACCCGCCACCGCCACCTGGCCCTCGACCTGGAAACCGGCGGTCAGGACCACTCGCTGGCCGACCTCGGCACCGAAGCGGGCCGCGAGGCACTGGCACGAGCGGGAACCACACCGTCCGAAGTGGACCTGGTGGTGCTGAGCACCGCGACGCCCGACGCGCTGATGCCCGCCACCGTGAACGTGATCGCCGACCGGCTCGGCATCGACGGGGTCACTACGCTGCAGCTGCAGGCCGGCTGTTCCGGCGCCGTGCAGGCGCTCGACACCGCGCGGCAGCTGCTGCTCGCCGGGCGGCACCGGACGGCGCTGGTGCTGGGCGGCGAGGTGCTGGCCCGCTTCTACGACCTGTCGGCCGACCTCGGCGGCCTGCCCCCGGAGCAGCTGGTGAACTTCGTGCTCTTCGGCGACGGGGCCGGCGCGGCCGTGCTCACCACCCGCGACGTGCCGGACGCGGTCTCGCTCGTCACGAGCATGACCCGGCTGGAGGGCCTCGGCCACGAGCCCGGCGCGACGCTGGAGTGGTTCGGGCCGGTCGACCGCGACTCGGAGCGGGTGCCCGCGAGCGAGGACTACAAGGCGATCGAGCGGCGCGTCCCGCTGATGGCGGGCGCCACCGTCGACGACCTGCTGGACGAACTGGACTGGAAGGACAGCGAGGTGGACTACCTGCTGCCGCCGCAGCTGTCCGGGCGGATGTCCGCACGGATCTCCCGGCACCTCGCCGACCACCACGGGCTGGCCGGGGCGCACACCGTCAACTGCGTCGACGAAACCGGCAACAACGGCAACGGGCTGGTGTACTTCCAGCTGGAGCGTGCCCTGGACCGGCTCGGCGAGGGCGACCGCGCGCTGTGCGTCTCGATCGAGTCGAGCAAGTGGATCCGCGCCGGTTTCGCGCTGGAGCGACGATGAGCGCCCCGGAGACCACCGCGCCGGTGAGCGGCCTGGGCGCGGTGCGAGACCTGGCCGGGGACGGGCAGCTGGCCGTCCGCTGGCC
>NZ_JBICSQ010000145.1:0-12906 GCF_043197175.1 Amycolatopsis sp. NPDC049252 | reverse complement strand
CGCCCCCCGGGTGTTGTGTTAGAACCGGTTTTCTACCCGTTTTTCCCACTCACGACGAGCCGCGGCAGACCCTAGAAGTCCGTGGCGATGATCTTCTCGATGTTGCGCTCAGCCAGTGCCGTGATGGTGACGAACGGGTTGACGCTGGTGTTGCCGGGGATCAGGGAACCGTCGATCGCGTACAGGCCCTGATACCCGGCGAGCCTGCCGTAGTTGTCGGTCGCCTTGGTGAGCACCGCGCCGCCGAGCGGGTGGTAGGTCAGATGGTCGCCCCAGATCTTGTAGACGCCGAAGAGGTCGGTCCGGTAGATCGTCCCCTCCTTCGCGTTGATCTTGTCGAAGATGCTCTTCGCCATGTCGATGCCCGGCTGCTTCCAGGCGGTCTGCCAGTTGAGGTCGACCTTCTGCGTCGCCGGGTTCCAGCTGAACTGCGCCCGGTTCGGGTTCTTCGTGATGGAGAGGTAGAACGACGCCCACGTCTCGATCCCGGTCGGCAGCGGCGCGACCTCCGCGAACGCGCCGCCCGCCGCCCAGTTGTCGATGCCACCGCACGGGATGGACGACTGGAGGCTGCCCGTCGGGTCCCAGATCTGGTTGGCCCGCCCGACCATCACGTTCCCGTTGTCACCCCAGTTCTTGCCGACCTCGCCGTTGAGGTTCGGCAGCGCACCGGTGGCCTTGAGCTTCACGAGCAGCTTGCTCGTGCCGACGCTGCCCGCCGCGAAGAACACCTTGGCCGCGGTCACGACCTTGGTCGCCGTCACGTCGCCCGTGGTGTTGAGCTGCTCGATCGTGACGGTGTAACCGCCGCCGGACGCGGGCGTCACCGTCGCCACCCGGTGCAGCGGCGAGATGGTGACGCGGCCGGTCGCCTGGATCTGCGGCAGGTAGGTCTTCTGCAGCGACTTCTTGCCGTAGTTGTTGCCGTACAGGATCTCCCCGGCCAGCGCGGAGCGCGGCACGGTGTTGGCCTGCTCCTGCTTCATGTAGTTCCAGTCGTAGACGTCCGGGACGAAGACGAACGGGAACCCGGACCGCTGCGCTTGCTTCCGGCCGACCCGCGCGTACTGGTAGCACTCGGCGGTGTCGAACCAGGCCGGGTCGATCAGGCCGACGCCGAGACCGGCGTTGGCGCGCGGGTAGTAGGTGTTGTACATCTCGTTGGCGTCGACCGTCGGGAGGATCGCGCCGAAGTTCTCCCGCTTCGGCGTCACGGCCATGCCGCCGTTGACGAGCGAGCCGCCGCCGACCCCCCGGCCCTGGTACACGGTGATGCCGCTGAACTCCTCGGCGTCGAGGATGCCGGTGTACTTCGGGATGTCCTTGTCGATCGGGAAGCCGAGGAAGTTGGACAGCGGCTGCTTCGTCCGGGTGCGCAGCCAGAACGAGCGCTGGTCGGGCGTGGTCGTGTTGGCGAAGATCTTGCCGTCGGACCCCGGCGTGTCCCAGGCCATGCCCATTTCGACCAGCTGGACGTCGATCCCGGCCTGTGCGAGCCGGAGCGCGGTGACCTGGCCGCCGTACCCGGAGCCGATCACCAGCGCCGGGACGCGGGCCCCGTCGGAGATGGGACCGGCCGCTCTGGGCGTCGCACCGGCGGCTCGGCCGGCGAGAGCCGCGCCGGCCAAGATAGAACCTGTTCCTGCAATGAACAGACGGCGGGAAAGCGCCCCAGAATTTATTCTCCCCATGGCTTTGTCGCTCATGTGATGTTCCTCACCGTTGAGGTATTTAGAACACGTTATAGCTCACAGGTACAGACAAGTCGACATATACCCGCGAGTAACCTCCGGGCACGACGCAGTATTGGCGCGAATGGGCCATGATGGACGACTGTGGAGTCGACCCGAGTGGACCGCTGGCTGTGGGCGGTCCGGCTGACGAAGACCCGACCGGACGCCGCGGCCGCGTGCCGGGGCGGGCACGTGCGCGTCAACGACAAACCCGCGAAGCCCGCGACGACCGTGGTGCCGGGCGACGAGGTCCGCTTCCGGATCGGCGGAACGACCAGGATCCTCGACGTGGTACGGGTGATCCAGAAACGCGTCGGCGCCCCGGACGCCGCGACGTGCTTCGTCGACCGCACACCGAAGCCACCCCCGGAGTCGGCGATCCCGGTCGCCCGCCGCGATCGCGGCGCCGGCCGACCGACCAAAAGGGAGCGCCGCGTGCTGGACGCGTTCCGCTCGCAGGATTCCTGACCCGCCTGGTCCGGCCACCGTCGAAAGCCGTGAATGTCGCATTGAGGGACTCTGAGTCCCTCAATGCGACATTCACGGACTTGGGACCCGGGCGGGCGGGGCCGGGCGGGCGGCGCTACTTGTCCGGGGTCAGGAACTCCAGGCGGTTGCCGAGGCAGTCGGCCGTGTAGAACCGGCGGTGGCCCGGGAAACCGTCGTCCCACTCGACCGGGCTGCCGTGCGCCTCGAGGCGGGCGGCCAGTGCGTCCAGGTCGCCGGTGAGGATGCCCGGGTGGGCCTTGTGGGCGGGCCGGAAGTCCGCCTCGACGCCGAGGTGGAGCTCCAGCCCGCCGGCCCGCACCCACAATCCGCCGCGGGCGGCCAGTTCGGGCGGTTTCGGGATCTCGGTCAAGCCGAGCACGCCGACGTAGAATTCGCGGCAGCGGTCCTCGCTGCCCGGCTCGATCGCCAGCTGGACGTGGTGCAGGCCGAAGGTCATGCCTTCAGCGTGCCACCAGCGCGCGCAGTTCCTTCACGACGTCGGCGGGCGCCTCCTCGGCCATGAAGTGCCCGGACGACACCGTGCGGTGGCGCAGGTCGGCCGCCCATGGGCGCCAGAGCGCCGTCGCGTCGTAGCCGAGCGCGGCGCCCCAGTCCTGCTGCAGCACGGTGACCGGCATGCCGAGCCGATCGCCGGCCGCGCGCGACGCCGTGTCGTGCTCGACGTCGATCGTCGCGCTCGCCCGGTAGTCGGCCACGATCGACGGCACGGCCTCGCGGGAGGCCCGCAGGTATTCGGCGCGGACGCCGGCCGGGATCGCGTCCGGGGCCAGGGTCCAGGCGTCGAGGAAGTGCCCGAAGAACGCGTCGGGCGCGCCGGCGATGAGCGTCTCCGGCAGGCCCGGCGGCTGGGCCATCAGGTAGAGGTGGAAGGCGACGGCCGCGCTGACGCCGTGCAGGACGTCCCACATGTCCAGCGTCGGCAGGACGTCGAGGATCGCCAGGTGGGAGACGGCGTCCGGGTGGTCGAGGCCGGCGCGGAGGGCGACCAGCGCGCCGCGGTCGTGCCCGGCGAGGGCGAACCGCTCGTGCCCGAAGGCGCGGGCGAGGGCGACGACGTCGGCGGCCATCGTGCGCTTCGAGTACGTCTTACCGGTGTCTTCGGGCTTGTCGCTGTCGCCGTAACCACGCAGGTCGGGGACGAGGACCGTGTGGTCGGCGGCGAGATCGGCGGCCACGTGCCGCCACATCAGGTGCGTCTGCGGGAAGCCGTGCAGCAGCACGATCGGGGCGCCGGAGCCGCCGACGGCGACGTTCAGGGCCGTGTCGTCACCGACCGTGACGCGCTGGTAGTCGAATCCGGGGATGGGCATGGGGGTCCTTTCGCGGTGGTTGACCCCTTGAGCCTGCGTCAGGCCGATCAGCGTCCGGTCAGCGCCGGGTGAGCGCGTTACAGTGCGTGCATGGTCTGGTTCGGCGTGCTCGGTCCGCTCGTGGCCGAGGACGAGCGGGGTCCCGTGGCGCTCAAGGGCCCGCGGCACCGGGCGGTCCTGGCGCGGCTGCTGATCGCGCGCGGCCGGGTCGTGCCGGTGGACGTCCTGGTCGGCGACCTGTGGCCGGACCCGCCCGACGGCGCGATCGGCGCGCTCCAGACGTTCGTGGCCGCGCTGCGCCGAGCCCTGGAACCCGACCGGCCGCCGCGGACCCCGGCCACGTTGCTGGTCACTTCGGGACCGGGGTACGCACTGCGTGCGGAGTCCGTCGACGCCTGGAGTTTCGAGGCGGCGGTGACCACGCCCGGCGCCCCACTGTCCCAAGTGGACGAAGCACTCGGCCGGTGGCGCGGGCCGGCGTACGCCGAGTTCGCCGACGAGCCCTGGGCGCGAGGTGAGATCAACCGGCTCGAGGAGCTGCGGCTGCTGGGCGTCGAACGGCGGGCGTCGGCGCTGCTGGAGCTGGGCCGCGCGGCCGAAGCCGTGCCGGACCTGGAGGCGCACGTCGAGGCGCAGCCGTTGCGGGAGGACGGCTGGCGGCTGCTCGCGCTGGCCCTCTACCGGGCCGGGCGGCAGGGTGACGCGCTGGGCGCCCTGCGCCGGGCGCGGCACGTGCTGGCCACCGAACTGGGCGTCGACCCCGGCCCCGGCCTGCGGCAGGCGGAGGCCGACATCCTGGCGCAGGCTCCCGTCGCTTTGCCGGCGCCGGTGTCCGCCCCGCTCCTGGTGGGCCGCGCGGACGAGCTGGCTCTCTTGACGGCGGAATCCCGCACCGCGAGTCGCGGCCGGTTGCGGCTGGCCGTGATCTCCGGCGAAGCGGGCGCGGGCAAGACAGCGCTGACCGAGGCGTTCTCGGCGCGACTGGCCGCACAGGGCTGGACAACGGCGTGGGGCGCCAGCCCGGACGACGAGGGCCTGCCGCCGGTGTGGCCGTGGACCCGCATTCTCGGCGACCTGGGCGGAGCAGCCACCCTCACCGGCGAGCCGGGCGAGGCAGAGGTGTCGTCACCGGGCCGCGCCCTCTCCCCCGATCCCCAGCCGGGAGGGGCGGCGGTGTCGCCACCGGGCGGCGCGCTCTCCCACGATCCCCAGCCGGACGAGACGGCAGTGTCACCACCGAACCGCGCACTACCACTCAATCCCGACCCGGCCGGGACGGCGGCGCCGTCACCGGGCCACGCCCTCTCCCACGATCCCCAGCCAGGCGAGACGGCAGTGTCGCCACCGAACCGCGCCCTCTCCCTCGATCCCAAGCCGGTCGAGACGGCGGCGTCGCCACCGAGCCGCGCACTACAGCTCGATCCCCAGCCGGGCAAGGCGGCACCACCGTCACCGGACCGCACCCTCTCGCTCGATCCCCAGCCAGGCGGTGACCCCGTCGCGGCGCGGTTCCGGAGGCACCAGGCGGTCGCCGCCCACCTCGCCACGCTCGGGCGCACCGCCCCGCTGCTGCTCGTGTTCGACGACCTGCAGTGGGCGGGCGCGGAAACCCTCACCCTGCTGGCCTCCGTCGTGGCCGATCCTTCCGTGCGGCACGTGCTCGTCGTCGCCACGCACCGGAGCACCGACCTGCCGGCCACGCTGGCGGAGTTCCTGGGCCGCGTCGCCCGCGCCGAACCCGCGCGCGTCTACCTGGGCGGGCTGCCCGCGGACGACGTGCGCGACCTGGTGCGCGCGACGCTCGGCCACGACGTCCCCGGCCCGGCCGCGGCGGCGATCCACCGGCGCAGCGGCGGCAACCCGTTCTTCGTGCGGGAGCTCGCCCGGCTCTTCGACACCGACGCGTCGGCGGACGTGCCGCCCGGGGTCCGCGACGTCGTCCGGCACCGGACGTCCCGGCTGCCCGCCACCACGCAGGAGGTGCTGCGCCGCGCGTCGGTGCTCGGCCGGGACGTGGACCTCGGCCTCCTCGCCACGGTCTCCAAAACCGACGTTCTCGACGACGTCGAAGCCGCCGTCCGGGCCGGGTTCCTGGTCGAGCCCGCGCCGGGCCGCGCGCGGTTCGCGCACGACCTGGTGCGGGACACGCTGTACCACGATCTTTCACGCACGCGCCGGGCTCGCTGGCACGCCGACGCCGGTGAGGCGCTGGAGCGGCTGCGGCCCGGCGACGTCGACGCGCTGGCCCACCACTTCCTGCTCGCCGACAGCCCGTCCGCCGTGCGCTACGCGCGTCAGGCGGCGGAACGCGCCGAGCGCCGGGTGGCGCCGCACGAGGCGGCGCGGCTGTGGCGGGCCGCGCTCGACCGGGCCGGCGACGACGTCCGGGAGCGGCTGGACCTGATCATGGGCCTGGTGCGCTCGCTGGCCGTCACGGGTTCGCTTGCGGAGGCCCGGGAGCACCGCGCGGAGGCCGTGACGCTGGCGGAGACGCTCGGCGACCCGGTGCTGACCGCGTCCGTGCTGGGCGCGTTCGACGTCCCGGCGATCTGGACGGCCAGCGACGACCCGGACCTGGCCGCGCGGATCGTCACCGTCGCCGAAAAGACCCTGGTCGCGCTGCCGCCGGAGCGGCGGGCCGAGCGTGCGCGGCTGCTGGCGACGCTCGCGCTGGAACTGCGCAACACCGGCGGCGACCGCGGCCGGGAGGCGGCCCGGGAAGCCGAGGCGCTGGCGCGGGAACTGGGTGACCCGGCGCTGCTGGCGTTCGCGCTCAACGCGCGGTTCATGCAGGCGTTCGACCGGGCCGGCCTCGCGCCGGAGCGGGCGCGCATCGGCCGTGAACTGGTCGACGTCGCTTCATCGCACGGCTTGGTGACTTTCGAAGTACTGGGGCACTTGGTGCTGGTCCAGGCCTGTTCGGCGCTGGCCGACCTGCCCGCGGCGGACACCCACGCCGCCGCGGCCGACCGCCTGGCGGAGGTGCACGACCTGCCGCTGGTCGGCGTGTTCACGCAGTGGTACCGCGCGCTGCGGGCGAGCATCACCGGCGACCCGGCGGCGGAGGCCCGGTACCGCGCGGCGGCGGCCCGCCTCCCGGGCACGGGCATGACCGGCCTGGAGGACGGCATCCTCGACTTCGCCCTGCTGTGCCACCGAGTCCAGCGCGGCGAGTCCACAGTGGACTATCGCGGCGAGGCTCCGCACGACCTCCTGTACGAGGCCCACCTGTGCCTCCAGGCCCTGACGTCCATCGCCTCCGACGACGTCCCCACCATGACCCGCCTGTACAACACGCTCCTCCCGGCGGAGGCCGAGCTGGCGGGCGCGGGCAGCGGCCTGCTGACCCTCCGCCCGGTGGCGTTCTACCTGGCCGAACTGGCCACCGCCCTGGGCCTCCCCGCCACGGCCCACCGCCGCACAGCCCGGCACCTAGCCCGCCGCTGCAACGCCCCCCACTGGATCAAGTCCCTCACCTAACCGCCCCCCAGGTACGCGTGTCGTCCCTCCAGGAACGCGTGTCGTCCACCCAGGTACGCGTGTCGTCCACCCAGGTACGCGTGTCGTCCCTCCAGTCACGAGTGACGCCCCTTCGATCACGCGAGATGCCTCCCCCATCACACGAGTCCGACGTACCGGACCGGCGAACTCGCGTACCCAGACGGACGACACGCGTACCTGGACGGACGACACGCGTCCGGAGGGTCGGCACCGCCTGCGGAAATCCGCCACCGCGCCTCGCGACTGGCGCCTACGCTGGGACGGGTGAGCGACAGCGAGAACTTCGAGGGGCGCGACGTCGGGTCCGGGATCTCCGTCATCCGCGAGAGCAGCGACGTCGTCGGGTCCGGGCCGCGGCTGCACCGGCACCCGTACGTCGAGACGTTCGTCATCATCCGGGGGCGGGCCCGGTTCACCGTCGGTGACGAGGAGCGTGACGGTGGCGCCGGGGACGTGCTCGTCGTCCCGGCCGGCACGCCGCACAAGTTCGCCGTGCTCGGGCCCGGGGTCTACGAGGCCGTGCACATCCACGAGAACGACCACTTCGTCACCGAATGGCTGGAGTGAGGCTCAGACCTCGCCGTCGCCGATCATGCCGCGCAGCTTGGTGAGCGCGCGGTACTGCGTGATGCGGACGTTGCCCGCGGAGATGCCCAGCGCCTCCGCGGTCTCGTTCGCCGAGAGGCCGACGACGACCCGCAGCGACAGGATCGCCTGGTGCAGCGGCGGCAGCGTCGCCATCAGGCGGCCCAGCCGCGCGCCGAGGTCCAGCTCCAGCACGTGGTTCTCCGGCTCGTTGCCGCCCAGCGGCCGGTCCGGCAGCTCCGACACGGGCTTCGAGCGGTCGCGCGCCACCGAGCGGAACGCGTCGGCGACCTTGTTCGCCGCGATCGCCCGCACGAGGTACAGGAACGAGCCGCCGCGGTCCTGGTAACCCGGCAGCACCTTGAGCACCGCGAGCAGGACCTCCTGCGCGACGTCGTCGGCCGAGAGGTACGACAGGTCACGGCCGCCGATCCGGGCGCGGCAGTAGCGGGCGACGGTCGGCTTGATCAGCCGCAGCAGTGCCTGGATCGCCTCCGGGTCCCCGGTGCGCGCCGCCGCGACCACCGGGTCGAGGTCCTCCTTGGTCAGCTTCCCCTCCGGCCGGGGAAACCGGCCAAGCACGGTGTAACCGTCGACCTCGTCCGCCAGAACCGTCTCCGACGCCATGGTTTCCATGGGGTTCCCTCCTCGTTCCGCCACTGCCCGCCGATGGCGGAAAAGCGTTCTGCGCAGGAACCCGATTTCTGTTCCGGCAATCGGATATCGAGGCGTTGACCAGCAACGTTGCACGACCGGGGTTCTTGTCCAGATATTGTCCGTTAACCAGAAACGGCCCAGCCGGGTTACCCGGCGGTCACCACCGGCGCGCGCACTGGTCAAATTCTTGACAGTTCACGCCGTATCGCGGGAACCGGTAGCGAAATCGCGCCCCGCGACGATGCTCCGCCCGTGAATGTCCCCTACTTCCAGGACCTGAACCGATGATCACCCATTGAACGCCACCGGAGAGTGTGCCCGATGACGGATCCCGATCCCGGCCTGCCCGTTAGCCGTGCGGCGGACCGGTTCGACGTGTTCCTGTGTTCCGCGCGGGCCGCCCAGGACGACGCGGTGGCCGAACGGATCGAAGAAGCGCTGCTGGCCGGCGGGCTGCGCGTTTTCCGGCCCGCCAGAATCGACGATTTCGACAAGATCGACGGGGAAACCGCCGACGCGATCGCCGGCTCGCGCGTCCTTCTCGCCTGCTATTCCCGCCTTCTGCCGACCCGATACGCCTGCCAATGGGAACTGACGGCGGCGTTCGCGGCCGCCCGGCGCCACGGGAATCCGGCGGATCGGGTGCTGGTGCTCAATCCCGAATCCGGTACCGCACACGTCGCGCCGGCCGAACTGGTGGGCGCGCGGTTCTTCACCGGCCCGGTGACCACGGCGACCCTGCCCGATCTGGTCGCGAAAGTACGCCGGAAAGTGGCCGCGACGGACGGCCCGCTCGGGGCGCCCACCGGACGCCCGGCCCCGGGCCGGCCGGTGGGCCGTTACCCGGCGCTCTGGGCCGTCCACGGCGCCCTCTTCCCGGGCGGCACCGCGAATGCACGGCCGGTGGCCGTCGTGCGCGGGCTGGCCGGCGTCGGCAAGACGGCGCTGGCCGAGCGGTACGCCGCCCTGTTCCACGACGCCTTTCCCGGCGGGGTCATCCGGACCGGCCCGTTCGGCCACCACGACCCCGACGACTTCCTCGCGCAGTTCCACCTCGGGCTCGCGCGCGCGGCCGCGCGGCGGCTCGGCACGGACGTGTCCGGCCTGGACCTCGACCGCCTGCGCGCCCTGCTCGCCGACCGGATCGGCGCGGCCCGCGAGAAGGTGCTGGTGCTCGTCGACGACGTGCCGGCCGGGCTGCCGCCCGCGGTCCTCGACCGGCTCGTGCTGCCGAGCGACCACGTCCGCACCCTGGTCACCGGCCGGTCCGGCCCGTGGGCCGCGGCGACCGTGGACCTCGCCGGGCTCACCCCCGAGGAAAGCGTGCGGCTGTTCTCCGAGTTCCGCGCGCCCGCCGGCGACGTCGAGCGCGCGGCCGTGCTGCGGTTCGCCGACCGCTGCGACGGCCACCCGATCACCTTGCGCGCCACCGCTTTCACCGTCCGGCACCGGTCCCACGCGCTGACCGGCGAGGTGCTGGACGCCCTGCCCGACACGGCGCCGCAGGCCGTCCGGGACCTGCTCGTCGTGCTCGGCGGCCAGGCCCGCGAACTGGTGCGGCTGGGCGCGGTGCTCGCGCCCGTCCCGATCCCCCTGGCGCTCGCTTCCGAGGTACTGGGCGGGATCGAGGACGCGGCCGCGGAGCTCGTCACCCGCGGTCTCGCCACGGAAAACGCGGACGGCCTGCGGTTCCAGGCCCTCACCCTCGACGTCGCGCGCACCGAGTCCGCCGCGGACGACCTCCCGGCCCGCGCGGCCGAAGTCCTGCTCACCTGGCTGGCCGCGGGCCGCGGACCGCGCGACTTCCTGCTGCAGCACGCCCGCGTCGTCGCCGAGAGCGCACCGGCCCAGCGGGTGCGGCTGCTGCGCCCGATCGCGGCCGCGCACGAGGCCCAGGGCGATCCGGCCACGGCCGGCGAGGTCCACGCCGTGATCCTCTCGACCGGCGAAGGGACGTCGGCGGACTACACCGGCGCGGCCCGCGTCGAGATCGCCTGCGGGCTGTACGCGGAGGCCGTCGGGCACGCGCGCGAGGCGCTCGCGCTGGCCGGCGGCGACGCGGAGCTGCACGCCGCCGGTCTCACCGCGGCACAGGCCCTCGACTGCCAGGGCGACTACGCCGAAGCCGACCGGACGTTCTGGCGCCCCGCCGGCGACCGGCTGCCCGAGAACGGCGAGGAGCGCTACCGGTTCGCCGCCGCCGCGGCCCTCGCCCATCGGCTCCGCGGCCGGCCACGGGACGCCGTCGCGCTCCTCGAACCGGTGCTGACGGAGGTGCGAGACGCGCCCGGCGAACTCGCCGCGGCCGTCCGCCTCGAGTACGCGCGAAGCCTGCAGCTGACCGGACAGCCGCGGCGCGCACGGGAGATCGCCGGCGAAGTCGTCACGGCCTACCACGCCGCGGGCCGGGACCGGCACGCCCGCTGCGCCGAGGCGGAGCTGGTCCGCGCCGACGCGATGCTGGCCCTCGACCTGGCCGACCTGCGCACCGCCCCGGCCGACTGGGAACGTTCGGCGGCCGCGCTGCGCGAGCTCGCGGAGGGCTACGCACGCCGCTACGGCAGCGAAAACCCGCTGACCCTGACGGCGACCGCGCTCGCCGATCGGGCGCTGCTGGCCCTCGGCCAACCCAAACGCGCGCTGGCCGTGCTGTCGGCGACCGAGCAGGTCGTGCTGCGGGTGCTGGGCGGGGATCACCCGCTGCGGTACCGGATCCGGCACGGCATGGGCCTGGCGCACGGGCAGCTGCGCGAGTTCGGCCGCCAGGCCGAACTGCTGGAAGGTGTCCTCGAGCCGCAGATCCGTCTGCTCGGCCGGACCCACCCCGAAACCATCGAGAGCCGCCTGGACCTCGGGATCGCGCTCGCGCTGAGCGACGGCCCGCGCCGCCGCGCGACCGAACTCGTCGACGGCGCCGCCCGCGACGTCGCCGACGCGCCCGGCGTCAGCACGGAACTGGCGGCCAAGGCCCAGGCGGCCAAGCAGGTCGTGCGGCTGCCTCAGCCGTTCGTGTCCGCCCTGTTCACCGTCGAGCGGGTGATCTGGCCGGGCCGCGCCGGCGTCAGTTGACGTCCGCGGGCTGCCAGCGGATGCCGTAGGCGAAGCCGGGCGCCAGGTTCCGGAACCGGACGTGCACCTCGCCGGAGTCGTCGGCGGTCAGCGCCGTCCCCCGCGTGGACGTGTCGCGGGCGTCGTCCTGGAACGCCTTTTCCAGCAGCACGATGTGCTCCGGCACCCGGTCGCCGAACTTGACGTGCAGGTCGAACAGATCGCACGGGTGACGCGGCACGCACACGTAGTGCGGTTCCCGGATGCTCGCCCGGAACCGCAACGCGATTTCGTGCTGTTCGCCGCGCCGCAGCGGTTCGGGCAACCGCAACGCCAGCCCGATCCGGTCACTCGACTCCATCGCCCGGCTGGTGAGCACACCACCGTGGAAGACGTCCACCTGCAGATCCGACTCGTGCACGGATTCGCCTGACTGGGCGGCCGCGCTCAGCGTCAGTGCCAGATCCAGCTCGGTGATTTCGTCGGCGTCCGCGACCACCCGCCGGAATTCGAACGCCTCGGCCGCCGGCTGCCCCAGCGTCAGCGCCACCCGCAGTTCTTCGGTGTGCCAACTGCGGCTCGGATACCGCGGCCCGGGATCCGGCTCGACCACCTTGACCGCCATTGCGGCGATCTGTTCGATCCCTTCGTCGATGCGACGGCGGACCGTCCGGTCGTCGCGCTGCAGCGTGATCGCGGCCCAGCGCACCCGCTCCTGGTAGAACGGCTTCCGCGCCATCTCGTGCAGGGCGAACGCGGCGAGCAGGACGACCTTCAGGTCCTCCGGCAGCGCTTCCACGAGCGGCCGCAATCGACCCGACAGTTTACGCTGCATCTCGGCCTGGTCGTCATCTTCCAGAATGCCGCATATGGCGCGCAGCGCCGGCCCGACCCGATCGCCGAGTGGTGTGGTGAAAATTCCCCTCCCCTTACGGAGAATCTTCAGCTCGCCGACCACATCCGCCGCTCTGAGGACCACCGTTCCTCCCCTCGCCGTTCCGCGCACGGGGGTCAATACTCGTCAGCACCGCGGCCCCTGTCCAGTCGATCATGGTACGGCATACGGATCGTTATCCCGCGGTTTCCTTTCCTCGCGTTAAGCGGAAACAGGAAACTCCTTGTCGAGCCGTTCGAGACGGCCGCATTCTTGTTGGGCCGCAGCGATTCCGCGGCAAAAACCACAAGACCACGGGCGTTCCCGTGTTGCCGAGTGCTGCCCTGGTGCGCGTTGTCGAAGGAGTCGAAATGAAGGTGTTGTGTTCGTTTTCGCTGCTCCTGCGGCTGGCTTTCTGGGTGGCGGGCTCGGCCCTCGTGGCCGGCCTGCTGCTGGGCCACCAGCAGGAGCCGGCCCCCGTGGAGCGGGTCACCCCCGTGGCCGCCGCACACGGAGAGGAGGTGCGGTAACCATGCAGACCCACGCGATCGGGCTGATCCTCGCCCTGCTGACCGTCGTCTTCGGCTGAGCACGCCGAGGACGAGGTCATGCGTGACGAACACGGGCTGTGCACACAGCGGCCGGCCCGGGCCCCCGCCCCCCCCCCCCCCCCCCCCCCGCCGTCCGC
>NZ_JBICSQ010000144.1:0-13135 GCF_043197175.1 Amycolatopsis sp. NPDC049252 | reverse complement strand
GGTAGCCAGCGATGCTCTCGCACCATCTGCAATTCCACCTTTCATCGAGGTGGTGTTGCAACGACCCCATGACTCCGAGCCACCTTGAGGGACTCTGAGTCCCTCAAGGTGGCCTTCACGGATTTGCTCGGCGCGTCAGTTCCCGGACTGGCTGGCGACGCCCGGCGCGGGAGCCTGGGCGTTGCCGGCGATGCCGTAGCGGCCGGCGGCGCCGTCGAGCTGTTCCTTCAGCGCCAGCACGGTGCTCACCCGCCCGGCGGAGGTGTCCACGTTGTCCACAGTGGACAGGATCGACGTCGACGACGTGTCGGCGCGGACGACCCCGAGGGCGCCGGTGCCGTCGGCGGAACCGGCGTCCCCCGCGAGCACCGTGCCCGCGCCGGTGCGGTCGAGCTGCGTGGCGAACCGCGCGATCGTGGCCGCCCGGTCGCCCGCGCCGTCGCCGGTCGCCTGCGCGCCGGTGAGCACCACGGCCAGCTGCGCCGGCTTGACGTCGGGGCCCGCCTTCACGAATCCGCCGTCGGTGAGCCCGCCCAGCGCCGCGGCCAGCTCCTCACCCGAGGACTGCGGCTTGGCGGAAGTCTTGTCCAGCAACAACACCGAACCGAGCAGGGCGCCGGCGAGCGTGCCGGTGTCACCCGCGGTCGGGAACTTCGACCCGGCGGGCTGCAGCCGCGTGACGACGTCGCGGAGCTGGTCGGCCTTGTCGGGATCGGCGAACGCGGCCGTCAGCTGCACCTCGCCGGTCACGGTCGCGCCGGACTGGCCGATCAGCTGCTTGAGCGCGTCCCGGTCGGCCGGGCGCGCGTCCTCGGTGGTCACGAGCACCACCGACCGCTTGTCCAGCACCCCGGCGACGACCTTCGGCCCCATGGCGCCGGCGAACGCGTCCGCGTCGGCGAGCCGGGCGGTGAGCGCGTTGCGCTGCGCCTCGAGGTCGGAGACCTGGCTGCCCAGGTCCTTCTTCTCCCCCGCCAGCCCGGAAAGCAGCGTGCCGTTCAGCGCGGTCGAACCGAGCACGACGCCGACGGCGAGCGCCAGGAAGCAGGCGGCGATGGAAACTACGTGGTAGCGCAGCGAAATCACGTGAACAATCCCTTGACCCAGGCAGCGAACGTATTCCAGGTGTGCCGGAGCCAGTCCAGGTAGACCGAGCCGACGTCGGACACCAGCAGGGCCGCGGCGACGACCACGACCGCGGCGAGCACGAGCAGGACGACCGCGCCGATCGACACCCGGCTGCGGTGCAGCGTCGCCACCGCCTTCCCGTCGACGAGCTTCGTGCCGAGCTTCAGCCGGGTCAGGAACGTCGACGGGTTGGACCCGGACCGGCCGTGGTCGAGGAACTCGCGCAGGGTGGCCTGGAAGCCGACCGTGACCACCAGGCTCGCGCCGTGCGCGTCGGCCAGCAGCAGCGCGAGGTCTTCGGCGTTGCCGGACGCGGGGAACGTCACCGCGCCGATGCCGAGGTCCTGGATCCGCTCGACACCGGGCGCGTGCCCGTCGGGCTGGGCGGGCACCACGACCTCGCCGCCGCTGCGCAGGGTGGCGGTGCCGATGCCGGTGGGGTCGCCGACCATGACGTGCGGCAGGTGGCCCTGCGCGCGCAGGGTGTCGGCGCCCGCGTCGACGCCGATCAGCACCGGCCGGTGCTCGGCGATGTACTTCTTGAGCTTCTTGAGGTCCTCGGCGTGCCCGTTGCCGCCCGCGACGACCAGCACGTGCCGGTCGCGCAGCTGCACCTTCAGCTCCGGCACGCCGACGCCGTCGAGGATCAGGGTGCGCTCGCGGCGGAGGAACTCGATCGTGTTCGCCGAGAACGCCTCCAGCTGCGTCGACATCCCGGCCTTGGCCTCGATCATCTGGTCCGCGACGCTGTCGGCGGTCTGCTCGATGCCGGAGGCGACCTGCCGCTCGCCGACGTACACGACCCCCTCGTGCAGGCGCAGCTTGGTGCCGTCCTTGATCGAGCGCAGCAGCTCACCGCCGACCGAGTCGACCAGCGGGACGCCGGCGGCGATGAGGATCTCGGGGCCCAGGTTGGGGAACCGGCCGGAGATCGACGGTGACGCGTTGACCACGCCGGCGACCTCGGCGTCGACCAGCGCGTCGGCCGTCGCGCGGTCGAGATCCAGCTGGTCGAGCACGACGATGTCGCCCGGACTGATCCGGCGCAGCAGCTCCCGGGTGCGGCGGTCGACCCTGGCGACCCCGGTGATGCCCGGCAGGGGTTCGGAGTTCCGCGTGAGCAGACCGGTGAGCTTCATGTGGCCGATGGTGACAAATTTGCTCGTGGGACTGCGCACGCCACGCCGTAGCAGAGGTGACTCGTTGTGGTGAGCCACGCCGCGCCTCAAGCGTCGGACTCCTCCGAAAGAGACCCGAAATCGAGGTTCACCCAGGGGCTGCCCGGGTCCTGAAGGAGCTGGTGGTGGACCCGCACGGCGGCGGGGTACCACTCGCCGAACTCCTCGTCCCGGCTGTGCAGCACCCGGCCCATGAGGTAGCCCGCCGACAGGTCGGCCCATGACTGGTGGTAGCGACGCGCCAGCGAACCGGCCTCCAGGACCATCAGCTCGGCGGTCAGCGCGTCACAGTAACCGGCGGCCAGCCCCCAGCGCGCGATGTTGACGGCGCGGCCGACGTCCCAGGACAACGCCGTCGTGACGAAGCCTTCGGCGTCGAGCAGGCCGTCGGCGCGGAAGCGCTGCTCGTAGCGCGACACGCGGCGCACGGTGTCGCGCAGCTCGTCGGCCTGGTCCTCGGCGTCGTTCTCCGCGCACCACCGGCTCACCACCTCGGCCCAGGTCAGCGGGTCGAACTCGCCGTTGCGCGGCCCGTACTCCGCGGCGAACCGCAGGCGCAGCATCAGCACCAGGTTGCCGGGCGTGAGCGCGTACCCGTCGCCGATGAGGTCGGCCATCGTGGCCCGCCAGGCCGGCGGATCGGCCACCCCCCACCAGTCCCGCAGGCCGCGGACCTCGGCCACGTAGTCGTGGTAGCGGGCGTCGAGCAGGTTCCACGGCGCCGCGTTCAGCACGGCCAGGTGCGCGCCGCAGGCCAGCGCGTGCGCGATCGGCCCTTCGAGGTGCCCGTACGGCGCGGTGATCAGCCGTTCGACCTGCTCTTCGAGCGGCGTGACGTCGTCGGGGTGCGCGTCCAGCCACGGCTGCAGCGTCGCGCCCGGCAGCCGCCACTCGCCGCGGGTGCCGCGGTTGAACACGACCCGCTCGTGGCGCCCGACGCCGTCGACCGCCCAGTCCAGGGCCCCGCTCATGAAGACGACGTCCGAGCCGAGGTCGGGCAGCGCGCCGCGGGTGAAGACCTGCAGGAACTCGTCGCCGCCGGTCTCGTGGTAGACGTTCGGGAACGTCTCGGCGCGGTCCTCGAGGATGCTCTCGGCGTCGGCCCGCCGGATCGGGACGAACAGTTCCTCCCCGGCGAGCAGGCCGAGGTAGGCGTCGAGGTCACCCTCCCGGCGGGCGGCGGCCAGCTGCGCTTCGACGTCGTCGGGTGGCGGCAGGATCAACGG
The DNA here is from genome assembly GCF_043197175.1 of Amycolatopsis sp. NPDC049252. Lineage (NCBI taxonomy): Bacteria > Bacillati > Actinomycetota > Actinomycetes > Pseudonocardiales > Pseudonocardiaceae > Amycolatopsis > Amycolatopsis sp. NPDC049252. The sequence goes on along the minus strand of NZ_JBICSQ010000144.1, from coordinate 9,603 downwards.
GCGGCTCCCTCCGCTCGGCGGGTCAGCACGACGAGCTTGCCCGCCGTCCGGTTGTGCTCCAGGTCGTCGTGCGCCTGCCGGATCGCCTCCATCGGGTACACCCGGGCCGGGCCGAGGCTGACGCCGCCGGCGGCGATCCGGTCGAGGTACCGCTGGAGAACCGATGCGGGCAGGTCGTCCGCCTCACCACCATAAGCGGTCAGGCGCACGCCGGAAGGGAGGAATCCGATGGGATAGAAGTTCGGAATGATCCACTGGTTCGAGAGCATGCCCGTGAAGCACACCGTGCCGTGCACGCGGGTGGCCGCGAGGGTGTCCGGCAGGGTCGGCGTCCCGACCAGTTCGAGGGCCGCGTCGACACCGTCCGGCACGATCTCGCGGACCTTCGCGGCGACGTCCCCGTCGTCCAGGAGCGGGTGCTCGACGCCGTGCTCGGCGAGGGTGTCCAGGCGGTCCGGCTGCCGCGTCGTCGCGAAGACGGTGGCGCCGAGGTCGCGGGCGAGCGTCGCGGTGGCGAAGCCGAGCGCGGACGTCCCGCCGCGGATCAGCAGCGTCTGGCCCTGCTTCAGGTCCAGGCCGGTGGTGAGGGAGCCGTACGCGGTCTGCAGCGTCTCCGGGACCTGGCCGAGCACCTCCCACGGCAGGTCCGAGCGGAACGGGACAACCTGCTCGCGCGGCACGAGCGTGTACTCGGCATAACCGCCGTCGAAGGTGCGGCCCATCCCGCCCATCATCGTGGCGACCTGCTGCCCCGGCTCGAAGTCGCCGTCCGGCGCGGCGTCGACCACCCCGACGGCCTCGATGCCGGGCACCCGCGGGAACGTGACGCCGTCGGCCAGGCCGAGGCGGGTGTGCAGCTCGGAGCGGTTGAGGCCGAACGCCCTGACGGCGATCCGGACCCAGCCCGGTTTCGCCTCGGGCAGCGGAAGGTCCTTCAGTTCGAGGTTCTCGACCGGGCCGGGTTCACGGAGTACGACTGCGCGCATCGTGGGTCCTTTCTTCGCAAGCGAACAGTCCGCACAACAACTGTCCGCACGAGTACTATTCCCGGGGTGACCCTGTCCCGAGAACACGACGCGGCGTGGCGCGGCTTCCTGCGCTCGTCGGCCCTGCTGCTGCGGGTGCTGGACGCGGACCTGCGCGCCACGCACGGGATGTCGCACCGCACGTACGACGCGCTGGTCCAGCTCTCGGAAGCCCCCGACCAGCGGCTGCACATGAAGGATCTCGCCGACGCACTGGTACACAGCGCGAGCGGCTTGACCCGCCTGGTCGACGGCCTCGAGCGCGACGGTTACGCCCGGCGCGAGATGGATCCGGCGAACCGCCGCGCCACGCTGGTGGTGCTGACGCCGGAGGGCCTGGCGGCGCTGGAGAACGCGTGGCCCACGCACGTCCGGGGGGTGGAGCGCTACTTCGCGGACCACGTGAGCCGCGAGCAGGCGCGGGTGCTCGCCGAGGTGTTCCGCGCCATCAACACGGACCTGGACGGCCGCTGACTTCGGCGGTTCCCGGCCTTCGCTCCGCCGCGGTGCTGACCTGCCGGCGCCGGGCTCGTCACTGCCCCGGCGGCACCGAGCCTGCACCCACCGTTCGAGCAGTGCCCGGCCTTCGCTTTGCCGCAGCAGTGCCTGTCGACGCCCGGCTCGCCACCGACCCGGCGGCACCCAGCCTCCACCCACCGTTCGAGCAGCGTCCGGCCTTAGCTCGCCGCGCCACCGGCCCGGCGGCACCCAGCCCCCACCCAGCGCCCCAACGGGGTCCGACCTTCGAGCCCACCGCAACACCGGCCCGGCGGCACCAGCCCCGCCGCCCCCAAACAGTGTCCGGCCTTCGCCCCGCCGCAGCCCGGCAGCTACTTGGCCTCCGCCCGCCGTTCCAGCGACCCGGCGGCGCCCAGTCTCCGCCTCACCGGCGAACCGCAGTTCCTTCTTCTTGGCCCGCTTGTATTTCGGCTCGAACTCGGCCTTGTCCGTCGCCGCGGCGGCCAGTAGCTCCTCGCGCGCGATCAGCTCCACCAACGGCGACCGAGACCTGACCTACCCGCGCACCGCAAGCCGACCGCCCACTTGCTCAGCCGGCGGCCCACGGTTACTTCTTCTTGGTCCGCTTGCGTTTCGGCTCGAACTCGGCCTTGTCCTTCTCCGCCGTGGCCAGCAGCTCCTCGGCGTGCGCGCGGCCGGTTTCGTTGTCCATGCCGGCGAGCATCCGGGCCAGCTCGCTGACCCGCTCGGTCTGCGCGAGGTTCTTCACGCCACTGCGCGTCACCCCGCCCTTGTGGCCCTTGTCGACCACCAGGTGCTGGTCGGCGAACGCCGCGACCTGCGGCAGGTGCGTGACCACCAGGACCTGGTGGGTCCGCGCGAGCCGCGCCAGCCGGCGGCCGATCTCGATCGCCGCGCGGCCGCCGACCCCGGCGTCAACCTCGTCGAACACCAGCGTCTGCACCGTGTCGGCGTGCGCGAGGACGACCTCGATCGCCAGCATCACCCGCGAGAGCTCACCGCCGGACGCGGCCTTGTGCACCGGCAGCGGCGGCGCGCCGTCGTGCGCCCGCAGCAGCAGCTCGACGTCGTCGATGCCGTCCGAGCCCGCGTGCACCGCGTGGCCGTCGATCGCGAGCGCGTGCGTGTCGCCGTGCTCGGCCGGGCGCTGCTCGACCGTGACCTCGATCGCGGCCTGGCCCATCGCCAGGCCGGACAGCTCCCGGGTGATCTCCGCGGCCAGCTCGGCCGCCGCCTTCTCGCGCGCCGCCGACACCTCGACGGCGTGCGCGGCCAGCTGGATCGCGAGCTGGTCGCGCCGCAGCGCCAGCTCGGCCAGCGCCTCTTCCGAGGTGTCCATGGTCTCGAGGCGGCGCCGGGCGTCGTCGGCCCAGGCGAGCACGCCGTCGACGTCCGCGGCGTACTTGCGGGTCAGCCGCTTGAGGTCGCCCTGGCGGGCCAGCACCTTCTCCAGCAGCGCCGGGTCGGCGTCCAGCGTCTCGACGTACCCGCCCAGCTCGGCCCCGACGTCGGCCAGCAGCACCGACGCCTCTTCCAGCCGCGGCGCCAGTTCGCGCAGCACGGCGTCCTCCGACGTCGACAACCGCCGCAGGGCTTCGGAAACCAGGCCCATCGCGCCCGGCGCGTCCGGGTCGCCTTCCGCCGAGCCCGACACCGCGACGTGCGCCTCGGTCGCGGCCGCGCGCAGCTCGTCGACCGCCGCGAGCCGCTTGATCTGCGCGGTGAGCTCGACGTCCTCGCCCGGTTCCGGCTGGACGGCGTCGATCTCGGTGAGCCCGTGCTTGAGCAGGTCCGCCTGCTGGGCCATCTCGCGCGACCGCGTCGAACGCTCGGTCAGCTCGGCGATCACCGCCAGCCACTCGGAGCGGATCTCCTGGTAGGCGCGCAGCGGTTTGGTGACGGCGTCACCGGCGAAGCGGTCGATCACCGCACGCTGCTCGGACGGGCGCAGCAGCCGCAGCTGGTCGTTCTGCCCGTGCACCGCGATCAGCTGTTCGGACAGCTCCGCGAGCACACCGACCGGCACCGACCGGCCACCGAGGTGGGCCCGGGACCGCCCGTCGACGGCGATCGCGCGCAGCGCGATGACGCTGCCGTCCTCGTCGACGTCGGCACCGGAGTCGGTGACGATCCGCTCGGCGCCTTCGACACCCGAATAGGTGAATCTTCCTTCCACGAACGCCTTGAGCATCCCCGTTCGCACCTTGGAGACCTCGGCCCGGCCACCGGAGAGCAGGTGCAGCCCGGTGACGACCATGGTCTTCCCGGCACCCGTCTCACCGGTGACGACGGTGAAGCCCGCGTGCAGTTCCAGCAGGGCGTCCTCGATGACTCCGAGGCCCTGGATGCGCATCTCGGCCAGCACGCCGCCTACCGTAGCGGCCACCACCGACGAACCACGCACCCGGAGCCCCGCGAGTCGCCGATATGTTCGAATTTCGCGCCGAGCGGACCGTTCGCGCCCCTATTCGTTCGGGCGGGCGTGGCGCTCGCGCCAGCTCTTCACCGGCAACGCGAACTTCTGCACCAGGCGGTCGGTGAACGGGCCGTCCCACAGCCGGACCAGCCGCACCGGCGTGCTGCCGCAGGTGACCCGCACCCGCGCGCCCGGCGGCAGGTCGTGGCTGCGGGTCCCGTCGCAGGTCAGGACGGCGGACGAGCCGTCCGGGTCGATCCCGACGGTGATCACCGAGTCACGGGAGACGACCAGCGGCCGCGCGAACATCGCGTGCGCGTTGCTCGGCACCACCAGCAGCGCCTGCACATCCGGCCAGATGATCGGGCCGCCCGCCGAAAACGCGTACGCCGTCGAACCGGTCGGTGTGGCGCACAGCACACCGTCGCAGCCGAACGCCGAAACCGGGCGGCCGTCGACCTCGATCAGCGCGTCCAGCACCCGCTCGCGCGTGCTCTTCTCGACGCTCGCTTCGTTCAGCGCCCACGTCCGGCTGAGCTCGGTGCCGCCGTGGGTGACGGTGACGTCGATCGTCATCCGCTCTTCGACCTGGTAGTCGCCGTCGACGACCCGCTGCACGGTGTCGGCCAGCGCGTCCGAGTCGGCCTCGGCGAGGAACCCGACCCGCCCGAGGTTCACGCCGAGCACCGGCACCCCGGCCGGACGGGCGATCTCGGCCGCGCGCAGCAGCGTGCCGTCACCGCCCAGGACGAACACCAGCTCGACCCCGGCGGCGGGGTTGTCGTCCGGGTCCACGACGGTGCAGCTCGCGCCGACGCCGTGCTCGTCGGGGTTGATCAGCGCGCAGACGTCGTCCTCGATCACCCGGATCCGGATCCCGGCCTTGGCGAAGCGCGCGGAAACCTCGCGCGCGGCTTCCCCGGTCGCGTCGCGATCCGGGTGCACCATGAGGAGAACTTCACGTTCGGTGGTCATGCGGGCCCTTCCTCGACGGCGGTTCGGACGAGCCGCTCGGCCTCAGACCTGTCTACCGCGTCCACAGTGGACTCGGCCACGTGTTCTTTGGTGAGCCACACGAAGTACTCGACGTTCCCCGACGGCCCGGGCAGCGGGCTGGCGGTGACCCCGCGCAGCGCAAGCCCCAGTTTCGCGGCCTCGTCGAGCACAGCCAGCACCGACTCGGCACGCAGCTCCGGGTCGCGCACGACACCCCCGCTACCCAGCCTGTCCTTGCCGACTTCGAACTGGGGCTTCACCATCGGCACCAGATCGGCACCCTCGCGCACGCACTCGACGAGCGCGGGCAGCACGAGCTTGAGCGAGATGAACGAAAGGTCACCGACCACGAGGTCGACCGGCCCGCCGAGGTCGTCCGGGGTGAGGTTGCGGACGTTGGTGCGGTCGAGCACCACCACCCGCTCGTCGGTGCGGATGCGCCAGTCGAGCAGGCCGCGGCCGACGTCGGCCGCGACCACGGTCGCGGCGCCGTTGCGGAGGAGCACGTCGGTGAACCCGCCGGTGGACGCGCCGGCGTCGAGGCAGCGCTTGCCTTCGACGTCCAGCCCGAGCGGGGTGAACGCCTCGAGCGCGCCGAGCAGCTTGTGCGCGCCGCGCGAGGCCCAGCCGGGGTCGTCCTCGTCCTTCACGACGATGGGCGCGTCCGTCTCGACGCCGGTGGCGGGCTTGGACGCGACCATGCCCCGCACGGTGACCTTGCCGCCGGTGATGAGGGCCGAGGCTTGTTCCCGGGAGCGGGCGAGGCCGCGCCGGACCAGTTCCGCGTCGAGGCGGGCCCGCTTGGGCACCTGGTCAGACCTTGTCGATGCTGGACAGGGCCACGGTCAGCTCGGTGTGCACGGCGTCGAAGCGCTCGACGTGCTCGGTGAGCGGAAGCGCGTCCAGGTCGTCCAGGCCGACGACGGCCTCGTCGATACCGGCCCGCGGGTCGGTCTGCTCGGAGAACGAACCGGGCGGCGGGCCCGGGACGGGGTACGGGTGATCCTGCACGTCAAGAACGGTAGCAGTCAGGCCAGGCCGAGCCGCGCCAGCGCGGCCTTCGCCGCTTCACCGTCGGCTTTCACGGTGATGACGCCGGACTCCCACGCCGCATGGCACAGGGCCCGGAGCAGGTCCAGGTCGTCACCTTCGCCGGTCACGACGACGGCGTCGTCCCCGGCCTCGGCCGTCCAGCCCGGCCGCGGCCCGATCTTCAGTTCTTCGAGAGTGGACGTGAGCGCGGTGAGGTCGGCCGCGAGGTAGGTACCGCGCTCGGCCGGGATGGCCTTGACCAGCTGCTCCGGCGTCGCGACCCCGGAGAGCACGACGAGCGAGTCGATACCCGCGGCGACCGCACCGGCGATGTCGGTGTCGAGCCGGTCGCCGACCACGAGTGGATGCTCGGCACCGGCCGACTTCGCGGCGGTCTCGAACAGCAGCGGCTCCGGCTTCCCGGCCACCAGCGGCTCGACGTCGGTGGCGGTCCGCAGCGCGGCGACCATCGACCCGTTGCCCGGCAGCAGGCCCCGCTCGCTGGGCAGCGTCGCGTCGACGTTGCAGGCCACCCACAGCGCACCCGCCCGGATGGCCAGGCACGCCTCCGCGAGCGCGGCCCAGGTGTTGTCGGGCGAGTGGCCCTGCACGACGGCCTGGACGCTCTCGGCGTTCTCCCGGACGGGCTTCAGGCCGGCCTGAGCCACCTCGGCCGCAAGCGACTCGGTGCCCACGACGAGCACCTCGGCCCCCGGCTCAAGCCGTTCCCGAAGCAGCGTGACGGCCGCCTGGGCGCTGGTGTGCACCTCGCCGGTGTCGGCGGGCATGCCGAGACCGACGAGGTGCTCGACCACCTCGGCCGGAGCCTTGGACGCGTTGTTCGTGACGAACCGCACCGGGGTGCCGTGGTCACGAGCGGCCTTGACCGTCTCCGGTGCGCCCGGGATCACCTGGGTGCCGTGGTAGACGGTGCCGTCGAGGTCGAAAAGGACGGCGTCGTAGGCCGCCAGCAGGGAGTCAGTCATCCGACTCGTCGGAGCTGCCGGGCTTGACGTCCTTGGCCGGAGCCTGCTCGGTCGCCGTGGTGGTCTCAGCCGCCTCGCCCGCCTCCGCGAGCTCAGCCGCGTCGGTCGCCTGGGTGGACTCGGTCACCTTGCCCGTGTCGCCCGACTCCGTCGCCTTGGCCGGAGACGGCGATTCGCCTGCCTTGGCGGGCGCAACCGCGTCGGCGGGCTCGACCGCCTCGGCCGACTCGGCCGACTCGGCCGCATCCGTACCCTCGACCGGCGCAGCCATCTCGGCCACGTCGGCCGAGTCGGTCGGCTCGGCCGCCTTGGTCGGCTCCGTCGTCTTAGCTGGCGCGGGCGCCTTGGCGGGCTCGGCTGCCTTGGCCGGTTCGTTCCCCTCGTTCGAGAGTTCCGCGGCCCGCTCGGCGGCGTCCGTCTCGTCTTCGGCGTCGGCGTCCGCCGAGTTGAGGAACCAGCGGATGGCCTCGTCCTTGCGCCCGGCCGCGACCAGGTTGTCGGCGTAGGCGTAGAACAGCCGAGCGCTCCACGGATCCCGCTTCTCGGCCTTGAGGTCGGCGCCCTGCAGCGACACGACCGCGGCGTCGATCTGCCCGAGGTCCCGGCGCGCCCCGGCCGCGACGATCGCCAGCTCGACCTGCGTCGCCTTCGCCAGCTTCGCCGTGTCGACCTCCTTCGAGAGGTCCAAGGCCCGCTCGGGCCGGCCCAACGCGCGCTCGGCGTCGGCGATGATGGCGATGTGCTCGTCGCTGCGGGTCATCCGGCGGACGGCGCGCAGCTCCGACAGCGCCTCCGACCAGTTGCCGGAGTGGTAGGCGACCAGGCCGAGCGCCTCCCGCACGATCGGCACGCGCGAGGCCTTGGCCTTGGCGTACTTGGCGTGCTCGAGCGCGGCCTCGGGGTCGCTGTCCATCAGGCCGCCGGCCGCGACGAGGTGCTTCCCGACGGTCTCGGCCAGCCCCTTCGGCAGCGTCCTCAGCTCGCGGCGGACCTCTTCGTCGAGGTCCGAGAATTCGATGTCCTCGGGCAGCTCCGGCGCTTCCAGGAGCTCCCTGGCCAGGGCCTCGTCGTCGAGCGGGGTGTTGGCGTACGGCCGCGGGTTGCGGTGGACGCTGTCCTTGCGCTCCGGACGGTCCCTGCGGTCACCCGCGGGCCGCCGGTCGTCCCGCGAACGATCGAACGGCTTGCTGCCGGTGCGCTCTTCACGGCTGCCCGAGTCGCGCGGGCCACCGCGGTTGTCATCGCGACGCTGGTAACCACCGGAATCCCGCGAGCCGGTGGGGCGACGGTCGTCGTCCCGGCGCTGGTAGCCGCCACGGTCACCCCGCGAGTCGGAACCGCCGCGGTTGTCGTCACGGCGCTCGTAACTGCCCTTGCCGCGATCGTCGGAGCGGGGGCCACGATCGTCGTCGCGACGGTTGTAGCTGCTCTTGCCGCGGTCGTCCGAACGGAAACCACCGCCGCCGGTACGCGCACCGCGGTCGTCGGACCGGGGGCCGCTGCTGCTCCGGGTGCCCCGGTCGTCCGAGCGGAAGCCACCGGTACGCGGGCCGCGGTCATAGCTGCCACGGCTGCGATCGTCGGACCCGCCAGTACGGGAGCCACGGTTGTCGGTCCCACCGGAGCGGGAGCCGCGGTTGTCGTAGCTGCCACGGCTACGCTCGTCGGAGCCACCGCTGCGGGAGCCCCGGTTGTCGTCACGGCGCTCGTAGCTGCCACGACCCCGGTCGTCGGAGCGGGGGGCGCGGTCGTCGTCGCGACGGTTATAGCTGCTCTTGCCGCGGTCGTCCGGACGGAAACCGCCGGTACGCGAGCCACGGTCGTCGTCACGACGCGGGTAACTGCTCCGCTCGCCCGAGCCGGTTCCGCGGTCGTTGTCGCGACGCTCGTAACCGCCACGACCACGGTCGTCCGACCGGGGACCGGAGCCGCCGCGGTCTTCCCAGCGCGGCTTGCGGTCGCCGAACGACGACTTGCCCTGGGGGCGGCCGCCGCTCGGCCGGCCACCGCGGTCGTCCGACCCACGGCTCGACCGGCTGTCCGAGTTCTCGTAACGCCCACCGGAGCGGTTGCCGCCACGGTCGTCGAACCGGCCGCCACCCGAGCGCGCGGGCGCGCCGGAGGACCGGCCGCCACCGCTGGGCCGGCCGCCTCGGGAGTCGCCGCGACGGTCGTCGCGGTCACCGAAGCTACGGCTGGTGTCACGGCTGGTGTCACGGCTCTGACCTGCGTAACCTCCGCGCTGGTCGCGGTCGCGAGGACCGTCGCCGCCGCGGAACGGCTTGCCGCCGCCGCGGACACCCTGGTCGTCACGGCGAGGCCGGCCTTGGTAGCCACCGTCGCGGCCGCCTCGGTCCTGCCGGGCACCGCGCTGGGGGTTCCCCCGGGGTGCGTCCGACCGGCTCCGGGAGCCTTCGTCCCGGCGTGCCGACCGGCCGGACCCATCGTCTGCTGAGTCTCGTCGACCGAACTCGGACACCTGGCCTCCTGCCGTGGAAAATCTTGGTCTGGACATACGCGTACGGCCCGCTAGGGCAGCCAACTGGCTATCCTAACGGGCCGTACGGAAGATGAGTTCGGCGGTGTCCTACTCTCCCACAACCCTTCGGTTGCAGTACCATCGGCGCTGTCAAGCTTAGCTTCCGGGTTCGGAATGGGACCGGGCGTT